>NZ_CP036349.1:768362-960862 GCF_007753265.1 Botrimarina mediterranea | reverse complement strand
TTTGCTAGACCTTCGCCAATCAGAGCTGCCAAACTTACCGTCGAGCATCGCTCTGCGGTAGGCCCCCAACTTGGGCTGACATTCGCTGTTGCGAGTGCCCTTGCTTGCGGTCGGGAGCGGAATCTTAACCTTCGGCTGGGAGCTGTCAACGACTCAAAAAGAAATTCGTTAGACGCCCCGAAAAACGCCGGCCCTCTTCTTCGTCAGACTTTGCTTAGAACCCTATTACGGTAGAGTCGTCGACGCGGTTCGAATTCCGGTTCAGGTTTTCCAGCCGCGTTCGTCGGAGGCCTCTGGAGCTCGATTCACGCTTCAAGAAGAGGCACTTTTTCGTCGCACGCCTACCTCATTCCGACGGGGCGCCGTAATTTGACGGCGTTGACTCCTCTCCTGTCCGCCAATCTCCAACCAGCGATCTCCGACGATGCCTTGCCGCGGTGTAAGAGGCGCCACCACTGTCGAAGCCAACGAGCGGGAGGCGATCCTCACCGCCACCCGCCAACTGCTGGCCCTACTGATCCGCCGTAACGGAATCGAGCGCGCGGACATCGCCAGCGTGATCTTCACCGTCACCAAGGACATTAACGCCGAGTTCCCCGCCCTCGCTGCCCGGCAGCTCGGCTTGTCGGGAGTCCCTCTCCTGTGCGGGTACGAGATCGACGTCCCCGGCTCGCTGGAACTGTGCATCCGGATCCTCGTCCACTGGAACACCGAGAAGACGGCCGCCGAAGTTCACCACGTCTACGCCCGCGGCGCCGAACGCCTGCGGCCCGACCTCGAATCGCCTCCCGAGATCGACCTGGCGGAGCTCGAAGCCTGGATCACCAAACAAATGGGCGGCGGCGTTTAGGCCTCGGGACTCTCCCCATTGAGCTGAGAGGGGGAGAACCACTCAGGCGTGCCGATCAAGAGAAGCTGCTGGCGATTGTCTCGCCTGACACCCTAGCCATCAGCTACAGCACTTGCGGCATCCCCGGGCGCGCCAGTAACATGCGGGGCTCGCGGGCGACGTACGGCGTCGCCCCCTCCGATACGAACCGGCGTGCCCCGCAAAGCGGTTGGCCACGCCCCTCAGAGCGGGTTGAACTTGGGTACGAAGAAGTCGGGTAAAGGCCGCCGCAAACAGGGTCGCAAGAAGCGGCGGATGCGTGCGAAGATCCGCCACCGCAAGAAGTAGCGATCCGGTGAGCGTCCGCGCTGCCCTGCGTCGAGTTAGGTTTCCGAGGTGCTTCTTCGGCCGACCGGACTCCACGCGGCACGCGGCCCGAGCCGCTTCTCTTCAATCGCCCCTGCCGGCAAACCTCTTGAGGGGCCGGTATTGGCTACTGCGCGACCGTTAGGCACTTGAGCCCGGGCGGTAGTCGCACATCACGCGCGACACACACACCCTCGCACGGCTTTAGCGAAGCCTGGCTGTTCTTCGATCCTTCGATCTCGTCATTGCCCTCCGTCTCAACGCGTCCTGAGGCATCTCGGATCGGCGGGAGTCTTGTGCGCAAAAGGCCCGTTTCTTGGGGACCGGTTTCAAGGCATTCGCGGCTAGAATAGCCGTTGCTCACCCCTTCTCGTCGGAACAACACGAGCCCATTGGCGAGGCCCGCGATCCGATTCTCGAGGCGAGCACTGAGCATTGAGCACGCCAGGCGGCCGTTTGACTCGCAGAGAAAAGGCCTTGCAATGATGCAGTTGCGATTCGTCTCCCCCCTTCGGGCCCTCACGGTCGCCATCTCTCTTCTGGGCGTGATGGAGCCGACGTTGGCGGCCACGTTCTCAGAGCAGGGCGCCTCGATCTTATGGGGCGCGAATTACGCCGGACGCAGCGTATCCCTCGCCGACATCGACAACGACGGCGACTTGGACATGTATTTCCAAGGCTCAACGTCGTCCGATCGGCAACTCTGGCGCAATAATCTGACCGAGATGGGGTCGCTAACGTTCACGAACGTCACCGCGAGCAGGCTCCCCTCTGGAAGCCTCTCGAACTCCTGGAGCGCGGGCTGGGCTGACTACGATGGCGACGGCTTTGTCGATGTGTTCGTCGGGCAGACCAATAGCGGAAGCACCCGAGGTTCACTCCTCAAGAACGATGGAGATGAGTTCTCGAAAATCACGAGCAGCTTTGTCGGGCTCAACGACCCCGGCTTTCACCAGAACGTCGGCTGGGCGGACATCAACAACGACAAGCGCCTCGATCTCATTATCGGGATGGAAGGTCCTGAGCGGCACGAAATCTATCTGCAAGGCGCGTCCGGACAGTTCACGCCCACCGGCCAGGACGCCGGCTTTCAGGTCGCCTACGGCACCAAGGGCTACGGCCTCGCGATGGGCGACTACGACGGCGACGGCGACCTCGATGTCTACATTTCGACCTGCCGAGCCGGCGGAAACATCCGCAACAACTTCTTCAAGAACATGCTCACTGAGACGGGTTCGCTTAGCTTCGTCGATATAGCCGACACGAACGGCACGCAGTTCATGGGCAACAGTTACGGCACGGAGTTCGTGGATTTCGACAACGACGGGCGACTCGACCTCTACATGACCGGCGCCGACGGCAGCGACACTAAGATCTGGCGCAATGACGGGAACGATCAATTCACCGATGTCGACACCATCCTCGGTCGCAAGCTCCTCAACAACATGAATGGTGAGGACCTCAACGGCAGCAAAGCGGTCGATTACGACAACGACGGTGACCTCGACCTCTACTTCCACGACAACTTGGCATCAGGAGGCAACCATCGGCTGTACCGCAATGACGGCAACTGGGAGTTCACCAACGTCACCGCGATCGAGGGATTGAACACAACTGGAGATGGGTCCCCCGTAGGCGCCGGCGCCTACGACAGCGCCTGGGGAGACCTCGACCGCGACGGCGACCAGGACCTCGTCCACCCCAACAACTCGACCTACGGCGGCAGCATCCCTACGCCCGAACGCGTCTACATCAGCGACGCCTCCACCAACGGCAATCACTGGCTCTATATCGAACTCGAGGGCCCGTCGTGGAACACCACGGGCCTTGGCTCGACGATCTATGCGACGATCGACGAGGGCGTTCTTGAGGGCGAGACCCTCCGCCGTGAAGCCAACACCAACATCGGCACCTTCAACCAGAGCGACCTCCCCGTCCACTTCGGCCTCGCCGACGCCACCGTCGTCGAGGAACTGCTAATTGTCTGGCCCGACGGCTCGAAGCAGGGCCTCCAATCGGTCGCCGCCGACCAGTACCTCACCGTCACGTTTCTGCCGGGTGACTACAGCGGCGACGGCGTCGTCGATGCGGCCGACTACACCGTCTGGCGTGACGGCCTCGGAGATCAGTTCGTCCAATCCGACTACGACGTCTGGCTAGCCAATTACGGCAGCCCGCTAGTGTCCAGGGCGACCTCCACGGTCCCCGAGCCGGTGGGCTTGGCGGCAGCCCTGCTCGGCGTCATCGCAATCGCCAGACGGCCCAGAAAGCGGGCGTGAGCCGTCGGCGCTAGCTGCGGATAGCGTCACTAAACATCTTTCTGAGGCCACCCGCGGCTAGCGCCGACGGCTCACTGCGACCAACGCCAGCCCAACCAGCACCAGAGACGACGGCTCCGGCGCCGCCGTTGTGATATCGGCGACCGGCGTCAGCGATTCCCACGTCAGCCCGACACTGTCCCGCCAGATCGTGTAGTCGGCGGCGTCCACCAAGCCGTCGTTGTTGCCGTCGGCGGTGAGCAACTCAGTGTCGCCATAATTCGTCCGCCACACCTCAAAGTCCGAGTCATCCACCTCGCCGTCGCCGTTGTAATCACCGGGTAGCGTCACGAACGGGTCCGAGAAGAGCTCGCTCGTCAGGAATGTCTCGTCGGTTAACGTCTCCATAAACGCCACCAACTGCAGGACTTCTTGCTCCGTCAGGCCAAGCTGCAAAGGATTGCGCAGCGATTCGTCGAGCGCTGGATTGTCCTGAACTCCGATGTTGTAGAACTCGACGACTTCCTGCAAGGTCGAGAACCGTCCGTCGTGCATGAAGCGGCCGCGGACGGCGATATTCCGCAGCGAGGGCGTCTTGAACCGCCCCTCGCCGACGCCTTCATCGACCGGCTCGACCTCGAGGCCGATGTTCGACACCAGTTCACCGACGTGTGCTTCGGTCGTGTGGCAGCCGCTGCAACGCCCGGCGCCGTGGAAAAGCTGCTCGCCTGCTAGCTCATCGGCGGTGAAGACCTGGTCGAACTGCGGCGTCGTGGAGCCCGGCGCGAATGCCGTATCGTACTTCGACTGGTACGAAAC
Organism: Botrimarina mediterranea; assembly: GCF_007753265.1. Taxonomy (NCBI): domain Bacteria; kingdom Pseudomonadati; phylum Planctomycetota; class Planctomycetia; order Pirellulales; family Lacipirellulaceae; genus Botrimarina; species Botrimarina mediterranea. The sequence continues at coordinate 956,590 of NZ_CP036349.1, read as the reverse complement.
CATCGCCCGTTCGAATTGCGCGATCGCCTTGCCGATCCGTTCAGGCGTTATCTCGGGCGAGCCGAACGCGGCTTCAAACAGCTCAGGATAGAACGTTGTGGCGCTCAGCTTGTCAACGACCTCGGCGAGCGTTGAGCCCATCTCTAGAGGGTTCTCGATCGGCATCAACGCCTGGGCTTCGAGCGATTCGGCGCGCTCGTCCCAGAACATCGCGCCGGTGATGTAGTACCGTGAGTTCGCTAGCGCCATCGAGTGCCGCGTGCCGAGCTGGCCGTCGATCCCCTCGCTGACCGGCTCGGGGTCCGAGAAGCCCGTCGCCTGTTGGTGGCACGACGCGCACGCCGTCCCGTTGTCATGCGAGAGCCGCGTGTCGTAGAAAAGCACTCGGCCAAGGGTGGCGCCGGCGTCGCTGATCAGGTTGTCGGCGGGCGTGTTGTCCCGCGCGGCGACAGCGCCGAATTTGAAGTGCGCCGGCATGTCCTCACCGGCGTACTTCACGTACCCCAATGGCTCGGTCGGCAACGCCGGCACTTGCGGCTGTGCCGCCATGAGAGGGTCGAGGATTGAGATCGCCAACAACGTAGCGCCCAATGCCCTCACCAGCTTGCCACGTTGATGACTTCCAGAATGCCTCATCGCAGCTCCGAGATCGGAGTGGCCGCCGACGTCGGCCCATTTGCCTAAGCGGAGTCTGACGAATGCTACTCGCATCGACGAGCGCAAAGTCTACCGCCACCTACACTTGCGTTTTACTTGCGGCTTCAATCGCGGACAAGCGAAGAGGGAGTCAGCTGCGTGACAACGCTGTAAGAACACGCAAAGGCGAGAGCTGGACGCCCGCGTCATGGTTCGCAAGACGAAAGCTCTGGTGGCTGCAGTAAGCCCTGCAGAATTGAGTGATCGTGAGAAAATTCCTGAGTAAATCTCGCCCTGAGTGCCCTCTGGCGGATAGAACACTTCCAGGCGCCGCAGATCCCCCCTCACCCGAGGACCGCCGATGGATCGGACCCACAAGGCTTGGCAGGTCTGCCATAAACCCGCCAGTCGATCGCTGTGTGCTGGTTTTACACTGATCGAGCTGCTGGTGGTCATCGGGATCATCGGGCTCTTAGTGCAGCTGATGCTCCCCGCGGTGCAGTCGGCGCGCGAAGCCGCTCGGCGGGCGACCTGTTTGAACCACCTGCGGCAGATAGGCCTCGCGACGCAGCTGCACGTCACGACACACGGCTACTTCCCCAGCGGGGGGTGGTCGGGTGATTTCGTCGCCGACGCGGATCGAGGCTACGGCCGCGATCAACCCGGCGGCTGGCCCTTCAGTGTTTTGGACTACCTCGAACTAAGCGTTCTCCGCGACGCAGCGGCTGGCGAGGACGTGACGGCTGAGCCCCTTGCGCCCGGATACCTGACACTCCTCCTGTCGGCACCGGATGTTTTCTACTGCCCCAGCCGCCGTCCCGCGCAGCCCTACCCTTTCAAGACTTCGGGAAATGCGCCATGGACGCCGGTCACCGGCCGCGGCGTTGTCCCCCACGGTCGCGTCACCAAGACCGATTACGCCGCCAACAGCGGCGACGCCCTCTACAGCGCCGCTGAGGCGTTTATCGGCGAGCCCAACATGTGGACGCCCGACAGCTACGCTGCGCTCAAGCACGCTCCAACAAACTGGACGCCGACGAACGACCCCGCCACACCGTATTACCAAACTGGCGTCAGCTACTACCGTAGCGAGGTGCGTCCCGCCCAGATCACCGACGGGACAAGCAAGACCTATTTGGTTGGCGAGAAGTTCCTCCGTCCGTCGCTCTACGAAGACGTCAACGTCGTCGACAGCGTTGTCATGATGGGCGACAACCAGACGGCGTGGGCCGGCTACGAGTGGGACAACCACCGTGTCGCCTGGAACCCGCGTTCGCCCTGGTCGCAAGGCGAGTACCAGCCGCAGGCCGACACCAGTAAAGCCGGGTTTCCCAACATCTACGCCTTCGGCAGCGCGCACCCATCGGCGATGCACATGGCGTTCTGCGACGGCTCAGCCTCAACGGTCGCGTACGACATCGCGCCCGAAGCTCACCGCGCCGCCGCCAACCGCCTCGACGGCGGTGAGTAATCCCACCTCCGTTACTTACGCGACAACAAACGCAGCGAGCTTGACGAACCGATCGGAGCTAGGCGATTGGTGGGTTTCGTCGCGTCCCTCATGCCCGTCGTAGCAAATCTATCGATGAATCGTCGTCAACTCATCGCCGCGGCCGCAGCTGTTCTGCTCATCGTCGCTAACGGCGCGGTCTGGTACGCCCGGCGCCAACCCGAGCGGACGCCGCCCAACACAAGGCAGGTCCTCCGCAAGCAGATCGTTGATAGCTGGGAGGACCTGTCGGCAGTCCCGCTAGCCGATGCTCCCGACGCACTGCGGCAAACGATCAGCACCGAAGGACGGCTTGAGCAAGGCCGCAATGCGGCCGGCTTCGGCCGGTCGGTCGCCCATCGGCCACTAACCTCCCATGAGCAAGTTGACCTCATCGACGCCATCACCGGCGCTGTCACGGCCATCGGCGCAGCCGACCCCGACACACTCGTCGCCTATATGAGAGACCGTGGACTCAAGTCTGCGTCGGACTCGTCAAAAGCCATCAGCGATATCGAGCCACATTGCGCCGGTGTGGTAGCCGGCGCGACCCAAGTTTATCTATGGAAGCCGCGTTCGTTGCGGGAAGTCTCGATGGTCCAGATGGGACGCAACGAGTCATGGGTCTGGGGAAACGAAAGGATCTATCTCCCCTCGTTCACCGGCAACCCCATCTTCGAGCAAGTCAGTCGCACCAACCCCGCCCTCTTGGCGGACGTACGTGTTCTCATTGAGCACGACGACGGTCTGGGCCGTATTCGCAGCCCCTATTTCTTCCGTTTTTGGTACGCCGAGGACTCTAAGCAATGGCGCCCACTGGCGCTCAAAATCGTCTGGACCGGAAATCAAGAGCCTCCATCGGTAATGTACTAGGTCGGCCGTAACAACGACGGCGAGAAACAACGACGAGCATGGGGGCCCCGACCAGCAGAATCGTCGCCGGTTCAGGAATAAGCAGCGAACTACTCGCAACGATAGAATCTCGCCAAACCGTGTAATCCGCCGCGTTGATGACGCCGTCGCCGTTGCCGTCGGCCTCGCCAACCGTCACTGGCGTTGGCGTCGCAGAGCCGTACTGCTGCGACCAGACATCGTAGTCAGCAGCGTTTACCGAGCCGTCGAAGTTGTAGTCGCCACGTAAGAGTAGTGAATCTACTCGGTCGTTGAGCCACACCACAGTTTCGCTCAGCGCCGCGATCGGCGTGCCGAAGGTGGCGAACGCGAAGTACAACGACTTGGTAGGCGCCAAGCCGTCCATCCGCAACCGGAGTGACGCCACGTACACGCCCGGCGCCGCGGCGGCTTCGCCGGCGCCTGCGAGCTCCCAGTAGCGATGCGCGTGCAACGCGAGCGCGTTGGAGGTCGTCGTTCCGACCCGCTCCCCCGGAACCGCGGCCGCGGCGCCATCGACGTTCGCCGCGATGAAGTTGGGATCGTAGAGCGTAAGTGACGCGTCCTCGGCGGTAATAAAGTTGGGCTCACCGGCGCCGTCCCAGTGCATCAAGTTCGATGTCACGCCGCCGGTCGTCAGCGGCAGAAAATCCCAAAAGACGTCCTCGCCCGCCGCCAAGGACTCCGTCCCCGCCGGCGCCGGTGAAACCGACAGGAACGACGGGTCGGTCGTCAGGCCGTTCGAAGGAAGGTAGGAGCTAAACACGCGCGTGCCGATCGTCTGCCCGCCCGGTGCATCGCTGTCGTAGCCGGTGACGAGGCGATCTCCCTGCCGCTGGACGAGGACTCCCTCGCCGTGACCGAACGCGTTGGATGCGACAGTAAGCAGCAGCGCGGCGGCGCTGGCGTATCTCAGGAGTCGTGATGACATCGGGTTGCTATTGAGCGATGGCGGGGCGATCGGGGCGCCACCCGCGGCAAGCGCCGACGGCTCAAGTTGAGAGCGACTCACCTGAGCCGTCGGCGCTAGCCGCGGGTGACCGTCCGAAGAACTTTCGGTAGTTAAAGAGCGGAGCGGGCCGCGAAGCCCGCCCCGCTCCCTCGGGCAGTGCTAACCGCGGCGCCGGGCAGGGACACACGCAGCCAGCATCGCCACCATCGCCAGAGTGGTCGGCTCAGGGACTACGAGCGACTCGGCGTGTTGGATGGCGCTGGCGTAGAAAGAAAAATCCTTGCCCCCAACCACCGGCGCGCCCGACGACGGGTCTTCCATGAACGCTATCACCGCTTCGCCGATCTCCTCCCCCAACGCGATCGGGTCGGCCGCGTCGTTCACCAAGCTCTCGACGAGCGACACCATGTAGTACGAGTCCGAATCCTCCAAACCCTCGACGCTGATCGTGAACTCCGCCAGGTAAACGCCGTCGGGGATCGGCTGCCCGTCGGCGGTCAGGTCTTCCAGGCCGAAATGCTCGTGCGTGTGGAAGCCGCCGCTAGCCTGCGTGACGACGGGCTGCGGCGCATAGCCGCCCGCCACACCCGTAGCGGGCGCAAAGTTCGGCGTGCCGGCGCCGTCCCAGTACGACAGCTCTTGCAGGTTCCAGAAGATCTCGGCGAGTGCCGGCAGGTCTCCCTCGTTGGCGTCGTAACCCGGCTCGGTCGAGGAGAGGTCGTAGGGGATCACCGGGTTGGTCGCCAGCGGCACGAGCACCGCTTGGAAAACGCTGTCGTTCGGATCGAAAGCGATCTGCTCGATGTCGTCTTCGTCTAGCTTGGCGTAACCAACGTCCGCCTTCCCATCTGTCTCAAACACAGCGATATCGCCGCCGCTGCCGTGAGCGAAGGCCTCCGGCGCCACGCTCGAAGTAGTAAGCGACACAAGTCCCATCGCAATCGTAAGCTTCTTCATCGATAAAATCCTCAAGGTGTAGGCGCCGCTCCGGAATCCAACTTGTGGGAGGCGTCGTCTCCCGACGCCGAATACGGTCTCTTGGCCGAACACGGCATGGTGCGCGTAATCGGGGTCGGGAGACCCCTCCCGCAAGGTCGTTCGGAACAGCCTTGTTGTTGTGAAACGAAAGCCGCCTCTAATGCTGCGGCGGCTTCGCAAAATTGAAGTTCTCAGCGCACCACGCCGCGATCGTCTCCGACGAGATCACTTCCACGTGGGCGTCGGCGTACAGGTAGTTCGCGACGCGTCCTGGGTGACGATCGACGGCGACCTCCTCGGTCACCGCGCCGTACACCTGTTCGCGCCGCTCGCCCTCGTCGAGCAACTCGGCGTCGACGAACCACATCTCTGAATGCGTGTGGTCCGCCCGGGCAAACACTCCCGCCGCCCCATCGGCCGCGATGCTCTCCAGCATCATCAGCGTCTGGTGCGTCGCGGCGAGGTCGTACAGCGAGCCGACCATCCCCTCCTGCCGCTGCCGAATCGCCTTGGCGATTGCCGGCGGCGCCCCGGCCGGGACGCGGTCGGGATAACGCAAGTAGCCGTTCATCGCGTAGCTCGTGTCGGCCCGCAGCATCCCCGGAGGTACACCCGAGCCTGCTTTCATCTCGTCGCTCGTCAGCGCTTCGCCGTTGATCCGCACGAGGTCGTCCGGGCAAAGGCGAATTGCATCGACGTCCTCGGCGTACGGCGCCAGCGTGGCGATCCAAGAGACTTCTTCTTGGTCCGCCGGCGTCGCGTCGGGCGATTGCTCCCATTCCGTGTAGGCACGGTTTGTGTAAGCGAGCAATGGAAAGTCGCCCCGATGCGTGTCGGCGTACTGGTGCGTCGCGATCCCGAGCTGCCGCATCGAACTCGCACACTGCGTCCGCCGCGCCGCCGCCCGCGCCGACTGAACCGCCGGCAAGAGCAGCGCCACGAGCGCGCCGATGATGGCGATCACCACCAGCAGCTCAACGAGCGTAAAAGCGCAGCGCGAGCGCACGAAATCGCTCCCGAGACCAAGGACACGCCGCACGCAACCAGTTCCCGCAAGCGCGGAACCGATTCGGAGATGTGCGACGCGGAGAAAGAAGGGCGACGCTAAGCCGCGGGCGGCCCGCGTGGCCGCATGGCGCGCCACTTCGATGACGATGCATCGACGCGCGTCGAGAGTCGCCCCAACTCCGTCGGGGGAGCAATCGACAGAGCCTGCGCGATCGAGAGCGTCGCAACGACGCCCGGCACAGCAGGCGGGCACACGTGGTCGTGAACGTCGCCACTGGCCGCCCTGTAACCTGGCGTCCCGCCGCTCAGCGGCTTAGCGGTCGGCTCCGAATCAGCAACCGGGAACGGATGCCAGTGAGCCAGCTCCCCCGCCCCATGGCTATGGAAGTAAGCTCCCCCCGCAACGGCCTCGCCCGTTGTCAGGCCCGAAAGCCAAAACGCGGAGTGCGTGAACGCGTCCTTCGTCGCCGCGCCGAGACACAGCGAAAGCGCGACCGCCAAGCGGATCGCGAAGCCGGCGATGGACCAAAGGCGGGACACGGGACCAACACTGTCGCACGCAGCGAACGATCCGTCCAGCTTCCGCGGCCCGAATAATCCGCGAGCCGGGAGCCTCAGCGGATCACGTCCGCGAACGCCTTCTCCGTCGCCGCCAGCGCCTTGGCGCCATGCTCGCCGCCGATCACGACGCTGACGCGCACCTCGCTGGTGCCGATCATCTCGACGTTGATCCCCGCGGCGCTCAGCGCCCGGAAGATGCGCGTCCCGACGCCCGTGTGGCTGCGGACGCCGACGCCCGTCACCGACAGGATCGCAACGCCCGGGTCGAGGCTCACCTCGCCGCCGATCTTCTCCGCGACCTCGGCGACGATATCCGCGGCGGCCTTGGCGTCTTTCTGCGGCACCGTGATGCCGACGCTCGTGAGGCCGTCTTCACCGATCGACTGCACGATCAGGTCCACCATCACGTCCCGCGCGGCGATCGCCTCGAAGATCTGCGCCGCGACGCCCGGCGTGTCGGGCACACTCCGTAGCGAGAGCAACGCCTGCGATTCGTCGATCTCACAACCGTCGATCCGCAGCTCTTCCATCGCTTGCAGCCTCGCGATCACCGCCTCGGCGTCGGCGGCTTTCGCCTCCTTCGCGGCGGCGAGCGAGTCCTCGATCGTCGCGGGGCTCGACGGCGTCTTGCCGAGCTCGAACTCGCGGTGCACCACACGCAACGCCTCTTGCCCCTGCTCGCGCGCCACGAGGCACGAAACCTTGATCGTGCTGGTCGAGATCGCATGAATGTTGATGCCCGCGTCGGCTAGCGCGCGGAACATCCGCCGCGCGACGCCGGGCTGGCTCGCCATCCCGAGACCGACGACCGAGACCTTCGACACCGGCTCACCAACACGGACCTCACGGGCTCCAACCGCCGCGGCAGCCTCTCTGGCCGCCTTCTTCGCGGCGTTCAGCTCCGTGTCGAGCACCGTGAACGAGATGTTCGCCCGCCCATCGGCGCCGCGGCTCTGCACGATCATGTCGACCGACAGGTTCGCCGCCGACAACGACTCCAGCAGCGCCAAGCTCACGCCCGGCTTATCCGGCACGCCGGCGATCGTCAGCTGCGCCTCGTTCTTCGTTAACGCCGCGCCGCTCACCGCGCGGTCGGCCGCCTCGCTCAGCGGACCGATGATCGTGCCCGGCACGTCGGTGAAGACGCCCGAGTTGCGCACGTGGATCGGCACGTTGAACTTCTTGCCGAACTCAATCGACCGGCTGTGCATCACGCCCGCGCCGAGGCTTGCCAGCTCCAGAATCTCGTCGTGCGACACGCAGTCCATCTTCCGCGCGGCCGGCTCGATCCGTGGGTCGGTCGTGAACACGCCGTCCACGTCGGTGTAGATCTCGCACATGTCGGCGCCGAGCACCGCCGCCAGCGCCACCGCAGTCGTATCGCTGCCGCCGCGGCCGAGGGTCGTGATATTGAGGTTCTCGTCGATTCCCTGGAACCCCGCGGCGATCACAATGCGGCCAGCATCGAGGTGCGCGCGAATGCGATCTGCCCCGATCGAACGGATCCGCGCCTTGCCGTGCGCGCTGTCGGTGCGGATCTCCATCTGCGCCCCGGTAAGGCTCACCGCCTGCCCACCCAGATCATGAATCGCCATCGCCATCAGCGCCACCGACACCTGCTCGCCCGTCGAGAGCAGCATGTCCATCTCCCGCGCCGGCGCGTCTTCACAAACCTGCGCGGCGAGATCGACAAGGATGTCCGTCTGATGCCCCATGGCCGACACGACCATGACCACCTGCGCCCCCTGCTGCTGCGCGCGGAGCGCCCGACGAGCGGCGGCACGGATCTTCTCGGCATCGGCAACACTGGTGCCGCCAAACTTCTGAACGATAAGTGACATAGGGGAACCGCCAAGTCGCCAAGAGCGCCAAGGATCGCCAAGGAAAGTTAGGTAAGTACGATTCTCTTGAAGCCGTCTTTAAGTAACGGCACGTTGAAGTTGATCAGCAGACCCAGCTCAAGACTGGTCGCACGAAGGTAATTGAGGACTTGAGCATGATGGATCGCATGAAGCAAATCGACGGACTTCAATTCCACGACAACAAGACCACCAATCAAGAAATCAAGCCTCGCATCGCCGACCGGCACTCCCTTGTAAGTAAGAGCAACGGGATGTTGTCGGGCGAATTCGATTCCTCGCGCGGATAGCTCGACTTCCAAAGCTCTTTCATATACCGATTCCAAGAATCCAGCACCAAGGACGCGATGGACTTCAAGAGCAGACTCCCAAATCTGCTTCGCCAGTCGATCGGCGGCTTCACTAGGCTCATGCACTCTTGGCGTTCCTTGGCGCTCCTGGCGTCTTGGCGGTTCAGCTTCCTTTGATAAACCAGCGCATCGCATCCCAACCATTCGGGAACGCCAACTCGGACGCCGCCGCCACTTTGTCGTCGTAAGACGCAGCCCCGTCGGCCTCGATCCCTTCGCCCGCCAAGCACACGGGCACGTCGCCGTGGGTGTGCTTCTTGGTGCTGAGAAACGTCGGGTGGTCGGGGCTGATCATCATGCGCCACGGCTCGCCGCGTTTCTCTAGCGCCTCGACCAGCGGGCCGACGATGTGGCGGTCGATCTCTTCGATCGCCTTCACCTTCTCGTCGGCCCGGCCTTCGTGCGACGCCTCGTCCGGCGCCTCGACGTGGACGCAGACCATATCGTACTTGCCGAGCGCGTCGATCGCGTAGCGGCCCTTGGCCGCGTAGTCGGTGTCGAGATACCCCGTGGCGCCGGGGACTTCGATCCGGTCCCAACCCACCAGCGCCGCGATGCCGCGCAGCAGGTCCACCGCCGTAATCATCGCCCCCTTCGGCCCGAACTTCTCAGCGAACGGCTGCAATGTGGGGGCCCCGCCCTGCCCCCACAGCCAGACGCTGGTCGCCGGCTTGTGTCCCTCGGCGACGCGTTTCTTATTGACGGAATGGTCAGCGAAAATCCGCTCCGAAGCCTCCATCAAATCCACCAGCACCCCGCCGCCGGGGCCCTTCGGGTGGGCGTCGTGGATCACCAAGTCGGTCCAATCGTGCGGCGCCTGAGTGCGGGTGTCGTTTGAGAACGGCGCCGCCAGCTTGTCGCCACGCCAGATCAAGAGGTTGCGGTAACTAACGCCCGGGACGAACTCCAAGGCGCCCCGCCATTTCGGATCGCTAGCGACCTCGTCCTGCAACGTCTTCAGCAGCGCCGCCGACTCCTCCGAAGTGATATGGTCCGCCGTGAAGTCCACCATCACCGGACCGTCGCCATGATCCTCGACGGTGACCGTGTTGCAACGAACCGCCCAATCCCCTTCGCCCAGCTCGATCCCCTGCGCAGCCGCCTCCATCGGCGCCCGGCCGGTAAAGTGCGCGAACGGGTCGTAGCCGAGCAGCGAAAGATTCCCAATCTCACTCCCCGCCGGCAGCGACTTAGGCGTATGGCAAGCCCGCGCGACAACGCCCCGCTTCGCGAGCGCGACCATGTGCGGTGTCGCAGCCGCCTCCAGCGGCGTCTTACCACCGAGCGAACCCTGCGCCTCATCGGCGGCGCCGTCGGGGATGACGATTACGTATTTCATAAGGATTTATTCACCACAAAGGAACCAAGGAACGAAGGGTGCTACCGCACCACTCGTTTGATTCCATCTTTGAAATGCGGGACGTTGAAGTTGAGTAAGAGGCCGAGGCGGCAATTGGTCAGCTTGAGGTAGGTAAACAGTTGGGCTTCGTGGATGGGAGCGAGTTGTTCCACTGCTTTGAGTTCGACGATGACTCGTTTGTCAATGAACAAGTCCATCCGTAGCCCAGCGTCGATGATCTCGCCGTCGTACTCGATCGCGAGCAGCGGCTGACGCTCAAAAGGAACTCCACTCTTCGTCAATTCCTTATCAAGGCAGTGCTCATAGATCGACTCGAGCAAACCAGGGCCAAGCTTCGAGTGAACACGAAAGGCCGCGTCCAGCACTACCCGAGCAAGTGCCTCGTCCCTTTCAGCGATCGGCTCAAACCTGCCCACAAAACCCTTCCCGTTGATCCGTCCTTCGTTCCTTAGTTCCTTTGTGGTTAATTCTCTTGCGAACTAACCAACAACGCGCAGCCGTACCGGCCCCGCCGCGACGGGTTTCAGCTTGCCGATCGCTTCGCAAGCCCGCGACACGGCGCCCTCGGTCGTCTCGTGCGTCATCAGCACCAGCGGCACCGTCGCCGCTTCGCTTGCTTGTTGCTGGAAGCTGGCGATTGAGATCCCCTCGGCCGCCAGCGCCGCGGCGATCTGCGCGAGGACGCCCGGCTCGTCCGCCGCTTCGACACGCAGGTAGAACTTCGCCAGCGCCTCGGCCGGGTCGGCCACCGGCGTGCGGTCGGACTCGGCGCTCCACAACTTGAGCGTCTGGAACGTCAGCCGCGTGCGGCCGACGGCCGTGTCGATCAGGTCCGCGACGACTGCGGAGGCGGTTGGCATCTGCCCCGCGCCTGGCCCCTGTAAGAACAGCTCGCCCACCGCGTCGGCTGTGATTCGCACCGCGTTCATCGGCCCCGACACGTCCGCCATCGGGTTGCCGTTTTTCACCAGCGTCGGGCCGACCGAGAGTTGCAAACCCTTCGCCGTAAGCTCCGCAACGCCCAGCAGCTTGATCGTATATCCCAGCTCCTGGGCCATCTTCACGTCGGCGAGGTCGAGCGTGTCGATCCCGGTGCGCGGGATCGCACGCCAGTCGGGCCGCGCGCCGAACGCCAGGTGTGCGAGGATCGCCAGCTTCTGCGCCGTGTCGGTCCCATCGACGTCCATCGCCGGGTCGGCCTCGGCGTAACCGAGCCGCTGCGCCTCGGCGAGCACGTCGGCGTACGGCGCGCCCTCGCGATGCATTTTCGAGAGGATGAAGTTGCAGGTGCCGTTGAGGATGCCGGTGAGCGACTCGACCTGGTTGGCCGACAGACATTGGCTGAGGTTGGCGATGATCGGGATGCCGCCGGCGACCGCCGCTTCGAAAGCAATCGTCCGCCCCGCCGCCCGCGCCGCGTCGAACAGCTCGGGCCCATGGGCCGCGATCAGCGCCTTATTCGCCGTCACGACGTCCTTGCCCGAATTAAGCAAAGCGAGCACCACCTCGCGGGCGCGCTCGACGCCCCCCATCAGCTCGGCGACGACGTCGATCGACGGATCGGCCACGACCGCGTCGATGTCGTCCGTCAGCACTCCGTCGGGGACGTCACAGCCCCGGGGCTTCTTGGGGTCGCGGACCGCCGCCTTCTCGAGCCACAGCACCCGTCCCGCTTGCCGAGCGGTCCGGTCTCCATGGTCCAAGAGAATCTGAGCGACGCCCGACCCAACCGTGCCGAGTCCGATGAGGCCAATCTTGGTCTTTTCCACAACAGCGTCGATGGGGCGGGGGTCGTAAAAGACCGGTGTCCGGGGCTAGAAACCAGACCCGACAGTAGAAGCACGCTGCGCCCGAAGGTCAACGGACGGCGAGGTTTGCGCTCGCGTAGAGTAGAATAGAATCGTGAACAGGGAATCCCGACCGACCTTACTTCACCTGCGGATGGCGTCGAGCAAGTACTGCAGCGGCGCAACAAGCAGCTAGGACGCCACTAGTGGGCTCCGGCACGGCTATATAAATGCCGCCGCTATAATAGTTGTCGTAGAACTGATCCGGCAGGTCCTCGCTAAACACCGTCCGCTTGAAGTCGCCAGTCGTGGCGTCGAACTCAAGCAGGCTGGCGGTCGTGAACGGCCCGTACGGCCCATTTGCGCCGCCGTGAACCGCGCGTAGCACAACGATATTGCCTCTACCGTCCTCGAACGCCCCAGTAAAGAGGCTTCCGACGGGACTTCCAGATGACGTCAAGTCCACCTTTTCCAGCAATGATTGTCGGGGCAGCGCAATCGCAGTCGCTGGAACGACGAAACTACCCTGCATCGGGCTTCGGAATGCGCTAACATCAACCGAATAGCTATAGCGATCGTTCGGCTGACTGGTAAGAGGATTCGTGTTCTCAAACGTTACAGCAACCTCGCCCGACGGCAAAAGTTCGGGCGTGAAGAAATCCAACGGTGACATCTGAGAATCTGATATATAAGGCAGGACGGAAACGACGGAAGGTCCTCCGCTGAAATCTTTCGCGAATCTCATTAGAGCAGCCCTCGACTCGACGTACGTCGATGCATTCGGTGTGCCACTGAAGAGGTCGGCGTATCCTACCCCATAGAGATAGCCATCGGGGTGGAACAGCACCTCCCCCGCGAGTCTCGCCGTCGTTTCAAATCCATCTGGGGTGAGACTGCAGCCTTGACTCCCGCAGCGCGACTCGTAGGGGCCGTATCCTGACGACCAGAAAGACTTTCCCTCAGGGGTGGCTGGCTGGTTGCCATAGAGCGGCAATCCTGAGAAAGCGTCGAAACCGTAGAGGCTATGGCTACCCAGGTCATGCGTAACGACCATCAACTTGGCGATCGGCGCCAGCGACAACGACACCATCGCTTCACCGAGGACGGGCGTTGCATCGTTTGGGGTTGGATTAGGGCTCGGGTTTCTCGACGATCCGTATTCGATCAGACGTACCCCGTCATCGCTGTACCGTACCGCGCTGGTTCGGGTGTTGAGGATGTAGTCCGCGAGGCAGGTACTGCTCGTCGCGAGGACGGATAGCAAGGCAGTGCTCGCTGCGAGGCGTCTCATCGGCGGGCTCGGATCAAGTTGAACGAAAGTAGTCAGAAGCAAACGTCACGAAGACGAGCGAGGGGCGATCCCCGAGAAATCGACTCGAAGTGTACACCCACAGAGCCTCTAAAGTCAAAGTTTGCAGTGGTTTGCGCTCAGCGCGCCCGGCGATAGAATCGCAAGACTTCGGCGAGCCGGCGACGCGAGTCGTCGGAGCTGCGGCTGGTACCCACTTCACTCCAACGACTCGCGTCGCCGGCTCGCCATCGCTCTACTCTCCGCCTTCGCCCTCCCGCCTTCCCCCTTCGACCGCTCGATGCCCCGCTACAACCCCGCCACCATCGAGCCCAAGTGGCAAGCCTTCTGGGAAGCCGACAACACCTTCAGCGCGCCGCGGTTGCCGGACGATCCGCAGAAGAAACTCTACGCGCTCGACATGTTCCCTTACCCGTCGGGCGACGGGCTGCACGTTGGGCACCCGGAGGGGTACACCGCCACCGACATCGTCTGCCGCGCGCGACGGATGCAGGGGTACTCGGTCGTCCACCCGATGGGCTTCGACGCCTTCGGCCTCCCCGCCGAGGAGCACGCCATCAAGACGGGCGAGCACCCGCGCGTGCAGACCGAGAAAAACATCGCGACGTTCCGCCGCCAGTTAAAGATGCTCGGCTTTAGCTACGACTGGGACCGTGAGATCGCGACGACCGATGTCGAGTACGTCCGCTGGACGCAGTGGATCTTCCTGAAGCTCTACGACACTTGGTTCGATCGTGAACAGCAGAAGGGCCGGCCGATCGCCGAGCTGGAGATTCCCGAAGACGTGCAGGCGATGGGCGAGGACTTCGCGCGCCGCTGGGTCGATGAGCGCCGGCTGGCGTACCAAAGCTCGGCGCCAGTGAACTGGTGCCCCGCGCTCGGCACGGTGCTCGCCAACGAAGAAGTGATCGACGGCAAGAGCGAACGCGGCGGCCACCCCGTCGAACGCCGCCCGCTACGCCAATGGATGCTCCGTATCACGTCGTACGCCGACCGCTTGTCGGCGGGGCTCGAAAAGCTCGATTGGCCCGAGGGCGTCAAAGCACTGCAGCGGAATTGGATTGGGCGGAGCACGGGCGCGGAAGTTGATTTCCGAATCGCGCAAACAAACTCAACATCGCAATTAGCCCCCGGCCGTTTATCGATTGAATCGGCACCGGGGGCTAAATCTGATGGCGAGGTCAAATGGGGCGATAAGCCTGCCGACGGCGTCCTCCGCGTCTACACAACCCGCCCCGACACGCTCTTCGGCGCGACGTACATGGTCATCGCGCCCGAACACCCGTACGTCGAGCGTTTGACCACACCCGACCAAGCGGCCGCGGTGAAGGCCTACGTCGAAGCAGCGTCCTTCAAGAGTGACCTCGACCGCACCGAGCTGGCGAAAGACAAGACGGGCGTCTTCACCGGCTCGTACGCGATCAACCCAGTAAACGGTGAGCAGATCCCAATCTGGATCGCCGACTACGTGCTCATCAGCTACGGCACCGGCGCGATCATGGCGGTCCCGGCGCACGACGAGCGCGACTTTGAGTTCGCGAAGAAGTTCAGCCTGCCGATCAAAGCGGTCGTCGATCCAGGCAGCGACCTAACTCAAAAGTCCATCCAAGTCACAGGTAAAACAAACTTTCCTTTACAGACCGCAAGTGGCGGCCAGGTTCAAATCCATCCCAATCGAGTTAGCGTCACAGAAACTAGGACAAGCAGGAAAGCGGTCCTCAGAGGAGAATTTGTCTATGCAGGCGAAGGCGTAGCGATCAACTCCGGTGAATTCGACGGCACGCCAACCGCCGAGTTCAAAACTAAGATCACCGCTTGGCTGACCGAAAAGGGCGTCGGCAAAGAAGCGGTCAACTACAAGCTCCGCGACTGGCTCTTCAGCCGCCAACGCTTCTGGGGCGAGCCGTTCCCGATCGCCCACGAACTCGACACCGACGGCAAACCCACCGGCCTCATCCGCACCGTCGCCGAGTCGGACCTCCCGGTCGATCTGCCGCACCTCGAAGACTTCAAGCCACACGGCCGCCCCGAGCCGCCGCTCGATAAAGCTCCCGCGGAATGGCTCTACCCCGTCATTGACGGTGTTAAGTGCAAGCGCGAGAGCAACACCATGCCGCAGTGGGCCGGCAGTTGCTGGTACTACTTGCGCTTCCTCGACCCGAAGAACAGCGACTCGCCGATCGACCCCGAGATCGAGAAGGCGTGGATGCCGGTGGACCTCTACATCGGCGGCGCCGAGCACGCCGTGCTGCACCTGCTCTACTCGCGGTTCTGGCACATGGTGCTCTTCGACCGCGGCGTCGTCAGCACGCCCGAGCCGTTCCAGAAGCTCGTCAACCAAGGGATGATCCTCGGCGAGAACGGCGAGAAGATGTCGAAGAGCCGCGGCAACGTCGTCAACCCGGACGAAGTCGTCCGCGAGTACGGCGCCGACGCGCTCCGGCTCTACGAGATGTTCATGGGCCCGCTGCCCGACTCGAAGCCGTGGAACATGGAAGGGGTCGCCGGCGTGCGGAACTTCCTCGGCCGCGTCTGGCGGCTGATGATCGACGACCGGTCCGAAGAGATGACGCTCGCCGCCGAAGTGTCCAACGCCGAGCCCACCGCCGAGCAGCTCCGCGTCACGCACGCCACGATCAAGGCCGTCACCGAAGACATCGACAAGCTGTCGTTCAATACGGCGATCGCGCGGATGATGGAGTTCGTCAACTTCTTCACCAAGGAGACGTCCCGCCCCAGGGCATGCCTCGAGCCCCTGGTGCTCATCCTGTCGCCCTTCGCGCCGCACTTGAGTGAAGAGCTGTGGTCGGCTCTGGGACACGCTCAGACGCTCGCCTACGAGCCCTGGCCGGCCTTCGACGAAACCCACCTGGCGACCGACACGGTGGAGATCGTCGTCCAAATCAGCGGCAAAGTCCGCGGCAAAGTGAGCGTCCCCACCGGCGCCGACCAAGCTGCGATCCTGGCCGCCGTCAAAGCCGACCCCAAAATTGGCGAGCAACTTGCCGGGAAACAAATCGTCAAAGAGATTGTCGTCCCGGGTAAGCTGGTTAACCTCGTCGTGAAGGGGTGAGAAACCGCCAAGACGCCAGGAGCGCCAGGATCGCCAAGAGCTGACAACACGCTGTCGATTTTTCCTGAACGGGAACCGTTCTGTAGGAGGCGTCTCCGACGCCGATTACGCGCACCATGCCGCATCGATCCCAACCCGCCGGAAGACTCTCCAAACTCCGCGAAGGTAGAGTTTCCCAAGCCTGGGAATGCTACATGGTCACCAAGGTCTTCAAGGACCGGCAGCGGCTAGGGTCGGATTCCGCCAATGCGAAGATCCTCCTTGGCAGCCTAAATCATCTCCGGGCAACTGATCGGATTAAGCTCTTCGCGTTTTGCCTGATGCCCGACCACCTTCATGTGGCTTTCTGCTTACTGCCGGGCGAGGAGTTGTCGGAGGTGGTTCGAAGCTTCTCAAAGTTCACCGCCCTTCAAATCAATCGACACCGTTCGAAATCGGGAAGTGTTTGGCAGGAAGGCTTCCACGACCGGCATTGTCGCGACCGCGATGAACTCGTATCGCTTTGCGAGTATATTGAGCACAATCCGGTCCGCGCTGGGCTTGCTGACGTGGCGTCTGACTGGGAATTCTCCTCGGCGTCGCTTCTCGGCAACGGCATGCTCGATCGAGAATGGTGGCCGTAATCGGCGTCGGAGACGCCTCCTACAGATGTTGATAACGTACCTCAGATAAAAATCCTCCCTGGCGATCCTTGGCGCTCCTGGCGTCCTGGCGGTTCCAACTATGAAAAACGTCGTCGCGGTGATTCTTGGTGGTGGGCGTGGCACTCGGCTGTTGCCGCTCACGGGGTATCGGTCCAAGCCCGCTGTCCCGCTGGCGGGCAAGTACCGGCTCATCGACATCCCGATTTCGAACTGCATCAACTCGGGCATCAACCACTCGTACGTGCTCACGCAGTTCCTCTCGGTGAGCCTGCACCAGCACATCCGCGGCACGTACCGCTTCGACGCCTTCACCGGCGGCTTCGTCGAGATCCTCGCTGCGCAGCAGACGATCGACGACAACGCCAACATGGACTGGTACCAGGGCACCGCCGACGCGGTCCGCAAGAACCTGCTCTACATCCTCGAGGCGGGCTTCGATTACGTCCTCATCCTGTCGGGCGACCAGCTCTACCGGATGGACTTCCAGCGGATGCTCGACGATCACCAGCGTTCCAACGCCGACGTCACGATCGCCGCCAAGCCCGTCACCCGCAAAGAAGCTACAGGCCTCGGCCTGATGCAGGCCGACGACACGGGCCGCGTCACCGGCTTCGTCGAGAAGCCCAAGACCAAGGAAGAGCAAGACCGCGCGGCCGTCGACCCCGCTTGGATCGACGCCCGTGGCATCAAGAGCGAGGGCCGCGATTGCCTCGCCTCGATGGGCATCTACCTCTTCAACCGTCAGGCGCTGCTCGACGCGCTCGGCGACGAGTCGCAATCCGACTTCGGCAAAGAGATCTTCCCCTCCGTCATCCACAAGCAGCACGTCCAGCTCCACCTGTTCGACGGCTACTGGGAAGACATCGGCACCATCCGCTCGTTCTACGAGGCCAACCTCCAACTGGCGAAGCCCAACCCGCCGTTCGCGCTGTCGTCGTCCAGCGCGCCGATCTACACCCGCGCGCGGTTCTTACCGCCGACCCGCGTCGATGGCGCCGACATCTCCAGCAGCTTGATCGCCGACGGCTGCTTCATCGAGCCCGGCGCGAAGATCGAGAACAGCGTCATCGGGCTGCGTTGCCGGATCGGCCGCGACGTGACGATCCGCAACACCGTGATGATGGGCGCCGACTACTACGAATCGACCTCCCGGATGGCGGAGAACGACGCCGAGGGATTGCCGCGGATCGGCGTCGGCCCCGGCGCGATCATCGACGGGGCGATTATCGACAAGAACTGCCGGATCGGCGCCGGCGCCCGGATCGTCAATGACGACGTCCGCGAAGACTACGACAGCAGCGAGGGCTGCGTCGTCCGCGACGGCGTGATCGTGGTGCCGAAAAACGCGGTGCTCCCAGCCGGCTGGCGGCTTTCGTAGGGCAAACGACCACTACGACCGGAGCAAGCCGTCGCGCCAAGGCGCTGATTGCAAAGCTCAGAGAGCTGAGACGAGAACACTAATCGTCACTGATCAACACTAACAGAGGGCTTCCCGAAAAGTCCTCCCTGTTAGCGTAAATTCGCGTTGATTAGTGTTCCCTTTCTTCTGCCTCACCAAGTAGCGCTCCCCATCGTGGACGGGGCTACCGCTTGCGGTAGAATATGGGATTAACGCGTCCCTCGCTGCGTAGTGGGGGTGTCCCCCGCATTGACGCTGCTATCCCTATCGCGAACCTATGCCGACCCTCTCTTCTCGCCTCTGCCTCGCCGCCCTCGCAGCGTTGCTCGCCACGTGCGGCACGGTGATCGCCCAGAACACACAGACACCCGCCCGCGAATCGGTGACGATCGAGCCCTACACGGGCCCGCCGATCTACCTGCCCGAAGACGAAGCCCCGCCGCCGCCGATCGAGGTCGAGTCAACGGTCGTCAAGGAGAACTTCCCCGGCACCGAGACGGTGCGTTTCGAGCGCCGTGTCGTCAAGTACTCGGACAATTCGATCGTCAGCGACGGCCCGCACAAGGAGTTTTTCTCCAACGGCGAGCTGTACGTCGAGGGCGAGTTCAATAAGGGCAAGGCCGTCGGCAAGTGGGTCTACCACCACCCCAACGGCACGGTCGCCAAGGAAGTCACCTACAAGGACGGTCGCCCCGACGGCGAGGTGAAGCTCTTCAACGAAGAGGGCAAGCTCGTCGCCCGCCGCGAATACGTCGAGGGCCAGCGCAACGGCGTCTGGGAGACCTACTCCGAAGACGGCGAGCAAAAGCTCCGCGAAGAGACCTACAAGGACGGCAAGGCCGACGGCGCCTTCCGCACCTGGTACACCAACGGCCAGCTCCGCCAAGAGACGCAGTTCGTCGATGGCAAGCTCGAGGGCCTCGCCACCGAGTGGACCCGCGTCGGCGACAAACGGGCCGAAGTGAACTTCAAGAACGGCGTGAAGGACGGCCCTTCAAAGCTCTGGCAAACCGATGGCAAGGTCATCGAGCAGAACTTCGCCGAAGGCAAACCCGTCGCGAAGTAAGCCCTAACAGGGTTACATCTGTAGGAGGCGTCTCCGACGCCGATTAAGGTGTCCATTCCGAAACGGCGTGGTGCGCGTAATCGGCGTCGGAGACGCCTCCTACAAGGCCATTCGGCCTTCGAAACGAACAGCGCCCAACAAGACCGGCCGTCGTGTCCTTCGTGCCCGTCGTGATGAATTTCCTTCGCCTGCCCGGCTGCTCGGCCTGAAACTTGAGCCCCGGGGTGAGTTGGCGAAGCCCCCCCGCGCGTCTAGGGTTAGCACAGGCTGACCCGCCGGCTTGGCCCCCGCCTGGTCGCCATCGGCCGGCCAAGATTCGCTCACCCCGCTAGCACGTTCGCGTCACGGAATGCCCGACCCCCAACCGACACCACCCGCCAACTCGAAGCCGCCCGGCAAGTCGTCGGGCGACCGCCCCAAGCGCGGCGACAATCGTCCGGGTGGACGGCCCGGTAATCGCGTCTTCCCGCAATCGGCATGGCTCTTCGCCTTGCTCGCGCTGGGGCTGGGGTTTTTCGCCCTCCAGTCGATGACGCAGGTCGCCGAGATCGACTACCGGTTCTTCTGGGAGCAGGTCGGGTCCGACAACGTCTCCAAGGCCGTCATCCAGGGCCAGACCCTCTTCGGCGAGTTCAAAGACCCGCCCCTGCCGCCGGTGATCCCAGGCGCGGAGCCGAGTGAGAAGGCCGCCGAGCCGCTCCCCAAGCAGTTCGTCGTCACGATCGGCCGCACCGGCCTCGACGAAGGGCTCCGCCAGAAGCTCATCGACAACGGCGTCTACTTCCGCGTCGAGCAAGAGTTCAACGTCGACTGGATCATCACGATGGTCTGGCTCGGGCTGCTCATTGCCATGGGCTACTGGCTGTGGACCTTCGCCCGCCGCACCCGTGACCAGATGACCGGCGGCGGCATGCTCGGCGGCGTCACCCGCAGCCCCGCGCGGTTGTACGAAGCGGACGAGAACACCCGCAAGACATTCGAGGACGTCGCCGGCCTCAAGGGCGTCAAGAAAGACCTCCAAGAGATCGTCGAGTTCCTCAAGGAGCCCGAGAAGTTCCAGAAGCTCGGCGCCCGCATCCCCAAGGGCGTGCTGCTCAACGGCCCCCCCGGCACCGGCAAAACGCTCCTCGCCAAGGCCATCGCCGGCGAGGCCGAGGTCCCGTTCTTCTCGATCAACGGCTCGGAGTTCATCCAGATGTTCGTCGGCGTCGGCGCCAGCCGTGTCCGCGACATGTTCAAGAACGCGAAGAAGGCGGCGCCCGCCATCCTCTTCATCGACGAGATCGACGCAGTCGGTCGCCAACGCGGCGCCGGCCTCGGCGGCGGCCACGACGAGCGCGAGCAGACGCTCAACCAGATCCTCAGCGAGATGGACGGCTTCACGCCCAGCGAGACCGTCATCGTTATCGCCGCCACCAACCGGCCCGATGTGCTCGACCCGGCCCTGCTGCGCCCGGGCCGCTTCGACCGCCACATCACCGTCGATCGCCCCACCATCCAGGGACGCGAAGAGCTCCTCGAGGTCCACACCCGTGGCGTGCCGCTGTCGGAAGACGTCGACTTCAAGAAGCTCGCCCGCGCGACGGTCGGCATGACGGGCGCCGACATCATGAACCTCGTCAACGAGTCCGCCCTCTGGGCCACGCGGCAGGACCGGGCGTTCGTCACGTCCGAGGACTTCGAATACGCCCGTGACAAGATCCTCATGGGCGACGCCCGCGAAGACGTGCTCACCGAGAAAGAGAAGCAGGTCACCGCGTTCCACGAGGCGGGCCACGCCGTCCTCGGCTGGCTCATCCCCAGCGGCAACCGCGTCCACAAGGTGACGATCATCCCCCGCGGCCGCGCCCTGGGCGTCACGCAGTACGTCCCCGCCGAGGACCGCCACAACATGTCCGAGAGCGAAATGCGCGCCCACATGGCGATGGCGCTCGCCGGCCGCGCGGCCGAGGACCTGGTGTTCAGCGAGTTCAGCGCCGGCGCCGAGAACGACCTCAAGCAGGCCACCGGCCTAGCGCGCAAGATGGTCGCCCACTGGGGCATGAGCGAACGCATCGGCCCCGTCGCCTTCCACACCGACCACACCGACCCGTTCCTCGGCCGCGAAATCACCCAAGAGATGCGGCCCTACAGCGACCACACCGCCCGCGTCATCGACGAAGAGATCACCCGCATCCTCACCGAGTCGTCCGACCTCGCCCGGCAAACCCTCACCGATAACCGCGACAAGCTCGAAGCGCTAGCGATGGCGCTGCTCGAGCGCGAAGAGATCGACGACAAAGAACTAGAAGACCTGATCGGCCCCCCCATCGACCCCGCCGACAGCCCCCTGGGCCCGCCAGCGCCGACGTACATCACGCCGGACAAGGTCCCCGCGACGACGCGCGAGCAAGGGGAGTAAGCCTCTTTCTCCTAGAGCGTGCTTCACTTGGCCGTAGTGTTTCTAGCCTCGCTCTGATCCACGGAGCAACGTGGGGAAGTCTCGCGCAGAGACGCAGAGTTGGATGCCTCCAAGACTCACGCAAAGGCGCTAAGCCGCAAAGAACGCGTTGCTGCGCGATCGTTAGCGGCTACGCTCATTTCTCAACGACTTTGTCTTTGCGCCTTGGCGGCTTGGCGTGAGTCTTCGCTGCCTACCCTCCGCGTCTCTGCGCGAGACGCTACGGCAAAACAAAGTACGCTAAAACTACTCGGCTGCCGGCCCGGCCGCTCGCTCCTCGACGAATCGTTTCAGCGCCTCGACGCCTCGCTCGTTGGGTTCTCGACTATCTAGCGTGTTCAAGAAGTCGGCGTGATCGGCTTCCGTTAGGTCGCATTCGATCTCAACCAGCTTGCCGTCGCGCACTTCGTGTAACTGCGCCGTATCGGATAAGGGAAATCTCTCACCATCGACTTCCAGGAAATAGCTGCCGTTCTCTTCCGACAACGACTGCAACACGGTTTCCTTGTCGCTTCGGATCACCTGACAGAGATGAATGATTGGCCGTGTTTCCGTCCCGGGATGCGTAAGTATCATCGAGTACTGGATGAACTGATCCGGTGGGGCGGTCGCCGTAACATACTGTGTCGTGTATCTCGAATTGAAAGGCGTCGCTGAAAGCTGGCTTCGCAACGTGCTCGATCCAATCGCAAACGCAACGATCCCCGTCGCGACAATCAGGTGCTCCAAGCGAAACTGTCGGGCGTGCCACTTCCTCGGGTCATCGTTGCAGTAGCCTTTGACGTCGGGTCGTTTGAGCACCCTCAGCGCCCAAAGCATCACGATCGACCAGACGACCATCACGAGAACGACTGGGATCAACGAGGTCGTCGATGTACCGTTCACCCGAATGCTGTTTTGAGGCAGCAACGGGATCGCCATGGCGACCGCAATCCCCAGCAACGACCCTATCAGGCTGAGGGTGATCAACATACCGGCGCAACCCGGCGCGGATTTTCTTCGCTGCAGCAGCCGCCACCCGAGGGCCGCAAACAGGATCGATGCGAGGTCGAGACGGATGCGATCATTGAACGCCAAGTCATAAGCGGCCCCGATGATCGCGCCTAAGCCTATCGTGAGGAGCAGATACCCAACGATTCGCCCGGCGAGTGGAAGCCTCGCTGGCGGCTCGGGGGCGAAATCATCTCTGGCATCCGGTAACGCGTCTTGCATGCTCCGCCGGTCGGTTCGGTCCGCGATGGAGGCGCCTAGCGCTATGACGAGGCCGTTGGAAGGAATTAGGAACTACTCCGCGACGGATCGCTACCGGCGTCGACGTCCAGCGCATCGGCAGCGGACGCCACCTCGGTGCGGACTAGTGGAAAAGGCCCAATCGCCCTTCTGTTGAAGCCGGTCTGAACCGCCACCCCTGGACACCCGTCCAGATCGGCAAAAAGGGCCCTTGCTGAGCGTCTTACACCCTTCCTCGACCAAAGTGTCGACCCCGTGTCTCGACGCACGAGAGGGCCCTTCCAGGGCCTTAGGAGAGGTCTCTCGAAAACACCGTTCTCCAGGTCTCCTCGGCAGCGGGAGACGGGCCGTGATGGGGACGGCGCGGGGGCGGGGCTTTGCCATCACGTGAGCCCTCAACCTCGTGCTCCGTACGCCAGTGACGATTTCACAACACGGACCGATCCTACGCGGTTATAGTCATTCCACGGCTCCAACCATGTCTCATCATTTGGGGAGAAGCATCATGCGATCAGCCCGTTTGGCAGTCTTCTGCGTCGCCCTCCTTTCATCGCCGGCCTTTGGTCAACTGAGCACCTTCTTCCCTCGGAACGGGTTGGTCGGCTTGAACGCGCCCGACAGCCATCTGGCGATGGTTGTCGCGGACAGCGACGAGGGGCTCCTTGTCTCACCCTTGTCAGAGTTCGACCTGGGCGTCTCGATCATGACGCCCGTCTATGGCGACTCTTACGGACCCCCTCTCCTCCGGTCCTTGACCGAAGCTCCCCACCAACTCGACAACGGCGACTACGCCGTGGCGGTTGGCCTCGTCCGGTTCGACCCGGCCATTCCGACGTTCTTTGTCTTGGAGAGCTTTCTGCAACTCCGCTTGGCTGGGTCCTCCGCCACGGCGTTGACGGGCGTGGCCGGCACCCCCAACAACATTGGCGATCCCTACACCTTCTTGGATGACACGATCGTCTCGCTCGGCGGTCTCGCCAGCGTGGCGACGGCCGAAGGCCTCTGGTCCAGCCCGACGGACTACATCGAGTTTTCGCCGTCCGACGCCCTTGTGTTTTCACTCTCTTCTTCGCCGGCCGGCCCGCAGGACTGGATTGGCTCGGTGTTCCCCGAACCCGGAACCGCTTCATTGGTGGCCCTGGCAGTCCTCGGACCCGCCCTAGGCCTCCGCCGGCGTTAGTAGAACTTGTTAGGAGTCAGGCGACGCGGAGGTGACTTTCCTCATCGCGTCAGCCCTCATCACGTCAGCAAATCGCCTCGCCAACCATCGAGTTCACGTTGAACCGGAAGGAGACGGCGTAGCGTTCTCGACGCGATCCAGGGGCCAGCTTTGCCACTCGCGCCAACCGTCTTGAGTCTCGCCGCCACCACGCGGCTAACAATCACCACCTCGCACGGCAATTGGCCGTGCAGTTTGCGACAGGAGAGTCGAGGCAAATGGCGAGCACCTTGCGTATCCACTGCGCGCTAATCATGAGCGTAGCAATGATGACTCCCTCGACATCGTTGGCGAGCTCAACCGCGACCACCTCTTGGTCTGCTATCGGCGCCGCGGACTGGCTCGACGCCGCGAACTGGACGAACGGCGTCCCGGGCGTCACCGATTCGGCCGAGATTTCCAACGACGGCATCGCGGTCATCTCATCCAACGTCAACGGGCCCGACGAACTGCTGCTTGGCGGCGACGCCGGCGCCGGCGCCGTTGAGTTGGCCGGCGGGACCTGGACCCCTCGACTGATCCGCTTCTCCGACATCCCGCTAGCCGATATCAACGGGCCCTACCTCGGCCGACTCGCTATCGAATCCGGAGCCGTCTTCAAGCCGGGCGGCATCTTCGGTGCGAACGGACTCATCGAGCAAAGCGGTGGATTGTTCCAGATGAGCCAACTGACGGTCGCCGGCATGCAGAAGCAAACCGGCGGCAAGCTGGAAGTCGGTTTCGAGTTCACGACCTACCCCGGATCGCGCTTCGAGATATCGGGCAACAGCATCGTCGTCCTGCCTGAGAATGTGTCGATCGGCGGCGACGTCTTGCAGACGGGGGGCCAGCTCGGAGCGTCTTTCCGGAGCAGTCTGTCTACCGGCGTGTACCGCGTTGAGGGCGGCGTCTCACGCCTAGGTATCGCGACGATCGGCGATGGCGCCCGCCTCGAAGTCGCCGGCGGCGAAGTCGTTCTCGACAAACCGTTCGTCACGCCGGCGTCCTACGGCGCTATCGGCACGGTGGAGGTGTCGGGCGGCGAGCTCGCCTTGGTCAACAGCATCGAGGTCGATAGCGGGCCGATCCATTTTACAGCGGGGAGCTGGACCCTCGATGTCCGAGGCGGCATCGCCAGCCTGCAAGATTCGGTCTTCGACGACGTCTCGGGAGCCGTGCTCGAGAAAGCGCCCGGCACCCTCACAATCTTGCCAACTGGCGTCTCCGAAGACGACTTTGCCGCCGCGTTCGGAACAGGGCTGACCCACACCGCCGGGTCTCCCCTCTTCCTAAGGGTGCAAGACCAGGTCTTCGGCTTGGGAGTCATCACCGACCCGCTACGGGTGCGGGGTCAGCTCCTGGCCCGCGACACGTCGAATGACTCGGGGGCCAATCCCGCCATTGAAGTCCGCAACGGCATCCAGGTGTTCTCCGGAGCCGCAAGGTTGGGCGCGGGATCGATCACGGTCGCAGACCTTGAGAGCGGTTTGTTCTCAGGCGACCTGCGGGCGCGAAACCTAACCGTCGGGACACCCGGATCGCCGGGCCGGTTCGAACAGACCGGCGGCTCCTTTACCGAAGAGGAGAACACCAGCCAATCGCTGACGATCCGCCTCGGCGCCGCGAACGGGCGTGGCGAGTACCGTCTCAGCGGCGGCTCGCTGACGGCTGGAGACCTCGAGATCGGACGCTTCGGCGAAGGATTGTTCCGCCAATCCGGTGGCCACGCCAACGTCTACTACGACAACGCTATCTGGGGTCAAGGCGAGTACCAACTATCGGGCGGCGTCCTTGAGTCGGGAGAGTTAGCTGTGCTCGGCCGGTTCGTACAGAGCGGCGGCATGCACCTCAATCGGCAAGCCGCCGATGTCGGCGAGCCGAATACGAACGGCGTCTACGAGTTGTTCCGCGGCGATCACGTCGTCGAGGGGGACCTCGCCATCGCCCGATTCAACAACAGCAAGGGGACTTACACCGTCGGCGATGAAGGCAACCTTCAAGCCGAGCGAATCCTCCTCAATGGACCGGGGCAGGGAACCCTGCGTTTGGAAGGAGGTGAGGTCGACGTCGAGGTCCTCGAACTCGGCCGCTACGGCAATGGTTCCTCACGATTGGAGATCGCCTCCGCCGACGCCGCGCTACGGGTCTCGAAGGAGTTGCATCTTGGTCCGGCCGGTTGGCTGCTCGCCGCCGACGATTCGATGATCGAACTGAAGGACGCCGACCTGAGGATCTCGGCGAACAACCCCGCCGCGTACCGGGCGCTCAACCAGACGCGGCTGCTGTTCACCGGGGACGACGCCCTCTTCGAATCACTCGAGGTCGCCGGCGCCGACATCGGTCCTGACCCCCTCGGCTATGTCGATAACTTCTCGCTCCAGGAGCTACGCCTCGAACAGAACGGCGCCGGCGGGTTGCGGCTCGAAGAAGTCATCGACAACACGCCCGGAACTGAAGCGCTCTACGTGCAAGAGCTCTTTCTTGGGCCCGGCGCTGTGCTCGATCTCAATGGCGTGACACTCTACTACGGCATCGCCAGTATCGACGCCAGCGCCACCGTGCTCTTCAACGGCGGGTCGTTCCGTCAGCTTTCGGTACCCGAACCGTCCGCGTCCGCCCTCGTGACGGTCGTCGCCATCGCGTTGCGTACCGGCCAAGGGCGCCGACGCCCGCGCGTCTGAATGGGACCCGTTGTCCCGATTCCAACGGGGCGGCGGGCGCCCACCGCGGCTTCGGGCCGTCCGATGGACCCCATGTCTAACGGGCCGAATTGGCCCCGGGCACGGGGGTTTTCGTCGCGGTCGGCCCTGTTCCGCGGGGTAGAATTGCCTGGCTTTCCCCGCCTCGGAGACTCCTTTGGGCTCCCTGTTTGCGGACTAGGCCCTCTTTCCTGCACAATAGCGACAAACCTCCCAAACTGCCCCGTCGCCCACCCCTCCGGGCTCCGGGCGTGTCCGCCCGCGACCAGCCCGTCCGAATGAACGGCGTCAACTACCTCCCCGAGCACTTCCTGAACCGCGAGCTCAGCTGGCTGGAGTTCAACGGGCGCGTGCTTGAAGAGGCCGCCGACGAGTCGACCCCGCTGCTGGAACGCGCCAAGTTCCTCTCGATCTGCTCGTCGAACCTCGACGAGTTCTTCATGGTCCGCGTCGCCGGTTTGCGCGAGCAGGCCTTCGGCGCGATGGCGCCACAGGACCCGCCCGTGGACGGGCTCTCGGCGATCTCCCAACTCGAGCGCATCGCCATCAAGACGCGCGAGCTGGTGGCCCGCCAGTACGACTGCTGGAACCACTCGGTGCGCCCCGGGCTCGCCGAAGCCGGCATCCGCATCCTCAACGAAGGCGACCTCTCCAGCGACCAACGCAAGACCGTCGACGGCTACTTCCGCCAGCGGGTGCTGCCGGTGCTGACGCCGATGGCGATCGACCCCAGCCACCCGACGCCGCGCTTCCACAACCGCGGCCTGTACCTCGCCGTCAAGCTGCGGCGTCTCAAAGGCATCGGACCCGCGCGGCTTTACGCCGTGGTCCAACTGCCGCAGATGACGCCGCGGTTCGTGCCGACCGAGCCCGGTCAGAAGAGCGACTTTCTGTTGCTCGAAGACGTCGTCGCGCGGCGCCTGCCCGAAGTCTTCGGCGGCTACGAGGTCCTCTCGAGCGGCGCGTTCCGCGTCACCCGCGACATGGACTACGACCTCCTCGATGAGGAAGGCGACGACATGCTCCGCGCGATCGAGTCGCGTCTGCGTCAACGCCAGCGTTCCGAGGCGGTGCGCGTCGAGGCCTCGCGCGACCTCGACGACGAGCTCCTGGGCATGATCGTCACGCAAGAAGAGCTGCGCGTGGCGCCCGAGGGGACCGACCCGCCCGGCTACAGCGAGGTCTACCGCATCGACGGGCCGCTCGACCTGACGGCCCTCTTCGCGTTGCCGGACCTCGTCGGCCGCGACGACTTACAAGACCCGCGGTTCACGCCGCGCGTGCCGCCGAATCTCGCCGAAGAAAAAGACATCTTCCGCGAGATCAGCCGCGGCGACGTGCTGCTGCACCACCCGTTCGACTCGTTCCGCCCCGTCGTGCGGTTCGTCTCGCAAGCCGCGCGCGACCCGAACGTCTTGGCGATCAAGCAAACGCTCTACCGCACCAGCGGCGACAGCCCGATCATCAGCTCGCTGATCGAGGCCGCCGAGGCCGGCAAGCACGTCACAGCGCTCGTCGAGCTCAAGGCTCGCTTCGACGAGCAAGCGAACATCTCCTGGGCGCGCAGCCTCGAACGCGCCGGCGTCCACGTCGTCTTCGGGTTCATGGACCTCAAGACGCACTGCAAGCTTGCCCTGGTGGTTCGCCAAGAGGGGGACCGCGTCCGCCGCTACGCCCACCTCGGCACCGGCAACTACAACCCCAGCACCGCCCGGCTCTACACCGACGTCGGCCTCTTCACCGCCGACGAGACCCTCACGAATGAAGTCTCGGCGCTGTTCAACTTCCTCACCGGCTACGCCCAGCACAGCAACTGGCAGAAGCTCGTCGTCGCCCCGCAAGACCTCCACGACCGCACCATTGAGCTGATCAGCGAACAGGCGGACCGCGCGCGGCGCGGCAAGAAGTCGTGGGTCTTCGCCAAGCTTAATTCGCTGGTCGATCGCCGCGTTATCGAAGCGCTTTACGACGCCTCGAATGCCGGCGTGCCGATCGACTTGGTGATCCGCGGCGTCTGCTGCCTCAAGCCGGGGCTGCCGGGCGTCTCGGAGAACATCCGCGTCCGCAGCGTCGTCGATCGCTTCCTCGAGCACAGCCGCATCATGGTGTTCGGCAAGGGGACGCGGCAGCAGGTGTTCCTCTCCAGCGCCGACTGGATGCCCCGAAACTTCGAGCGCCGCGTCGAAGTGATGTTCCCCGTCGAAGCGGCGCCGCTCAAGCAACGCATCGTCCAAGAGATCGCGCCGATCTACCTCCACGACAACACTCGCGCTAGGCTGCTCGAACCGACGGGCAACTACACCCGCGCGAGGCCCACGTCCGGCGAGACGCTGCACCGGAGCCAGTCCGACCTGTGCAAGATCGCCGAGGGCCAGACCCTGGCGCCGTACTACTACGAAGAGCCCGAGCTCGACGACGACGACCTCTACGACTCGCCGGCGCCGATTGTGGAAGCGGCCCCTGTCGCCGCCAAAACGGTTGAAGCCAGCAACGGCGACGACCAGGCAAAGGCCAGCGGTAAGGACAGCGACAAATCGACCGACAAGGCGAAGTCTCGCGCCAAGAAGAGCCACACCTAGCAGCAACGTTTCCGAGCAAAGTTTCGGCGAGCCCCGCGACGTCAGTCCGGGGAGTGCGTCGGTACACGCTTCACTCCCCGGACTGACGCCGCGGGGCTCGCAGGAAGCGTCGAACTGGTGGTGATCGTTAGCGTCGCGCGACGAGACCCACTGCGGGGACGCGCGGCGTGTTGTCGTGCACGAGCACGCCGTGCTCGCCGACGTAGTAGTTCGCCGCGCCTTCGACGACGAGGTTGTACGCCGTCGCGTTCTCGTACTCGTTGACCGACGAGACCACGACCGGGCCGTCGATCGTGCTGAGGATATCGCCTTCGCTCAGTTCCTTCGCCATCGTCCAGCCGCTGCCGATCACCCAGAACGGGTGGCCCACCGTGGCGTGGATCGACTCGCCGCCGGCGACGACCTCGACCATCGGGCTCGGCTCACGGACCGTCGTCTCGGTGACGACACGGTAGACGATGCCGCCACGATGCGGGTCCCGCGCCATCACGAGGTCACCGGCCTTAAGCGTCTCGATCGCTTGCTTCCCGTCCCGCGTCCACACCGGCGTGCCGGCGACGAAGCATTCGCAGCGTTGGCCGGGTGGCGGTGGTGGAATACGTTCGTAGGTGGGCGTCGCCGTCACCCGCTGGTGTGTGTAGGTCACATCGTAGGTGCGTTCTGTCCCGCGATCGTAGGTATCGTACCCGGAGAATCGACGCCACGCTTCCCACCACTCGCGTGGTGTTTCCCCCATCGACCGGCCCGCCACCTGCGTCAGAGCCTCCTCTATGCGGCTATTAAACTCCTCTGCGATCGCGTTGTGCGCTGCTACCGCCGCGTTCGTTATTTCAGCCTCCGTCTGGTACTCGATGGCTTGCTTGACGCCTTCAAATCGGGCTTGGATCGCTGCCAGATACAACGCCTCACTTGTCGTGTAGGAACGGAATCCTTGCGGCGCCGCCGAGTTGATGCCGACGCCAACGGACGCCGTGCGGTTGCGGTCATGAATCTCGTCATGCTCCGCGTTCTCGCGCTTGAGCCGGTGCTGGTAGATAACGTTGCCTTGAACGTCTCGGGTGATGCGATGGTCGCTATCAACCGGCGCGATGAGATGCGAGAGCAGCATTGGCATCACATCGAACTTCGGCCGACTCTCGAGCGTTTTGATCGCCGCAGCGCGATGCGAATCGCCGCCGAAAATTGCAATACGACTCAGGGAGGCCGTCACCTCGATCTCGGGCAACGCGATGGATCGTTTCAGAAAAGCCTGAACCAAGAGTTCGAGACGCTCGGCCAGCTCAGGATCGCTCGTTTGCGATAGCATGGCGATCCGATTCTCGATCGGCTCGATGGCGCCGACGTCCAGTTCCTCCCTTATCCGTCCGAGTTCTTCTTCGTCTAGGTGACGCTTCGACTCGAAGCGCCGGAAGCGCTTTTCCCAATCCTTAGCTGACCTGACAAGTTCTTCCTTGCGTGCGTCCGCTTTCGCGATCACTTCGGCGTCGAGTAACTGTCCGTCTCGACGCACAAGGCCCAACTCTTCCAGCGCCACAGCGTTATCTGGATCGCTGTTAAGGATTGCAACCAAGTGCGGCCGAGCCTCAGGCGTCAGCCCTACTTTGTCGCACCACTTCGCCATCCGGGCGTGGGCGGCAGGCGTGTTGTCGATCGCTTGAAGGCGGTCCAGGTAGGCCTCACGGTCGGCGTCGTCGGCCGCCAGCCGCTGCGCGTACCAGGCCGAGACCCAGCGGTCGCCGTCTCTCACCTCGCCGCGCTCGCCGCGCGAAGGGGCGTGCTGGGGGTCAACCTCGATCGCCGCGTCGAGGGCCTGTTGGCGGCCCTCCAGGTCGCCGGCGAGCGTCGCCTCGACCGCTTGGGCGTACCAATCGTCGGCGGTGCGACTCTGGGCGCTCGGGGCGCCTTGGGCATTGTTGAAAACGAGGGCAGCCAGAGCCGGCGCCGCGATCAGAACTCGCACACAATCACGCATGGCAGTCTCCATAAGCCGCGAAGTAAGGGCGTGTCTGGCACCTGTTTCGCACGCCGCCGCGGCGATTATTCCGCAAAATGCTTGCGGTTTTGCGCGCCGCGATTCTCACCAAGCAAAACGACGGCGAGCCGGCGACGTGAGTCGTCGGTGGGAAGCGGGTACCAGGACCCTACCGACGACTCACGTCGCCGGCTCGCCACGCACGCTTAATCGCGGCCGAGACGTTGCACCTCGGCGCCGCCAAGCAACTCGTGGGCTTCGCGTAGCCAGCCCGCGATCCGGTCGGCGAACGGGGAGTCCTTGTAGGCCTTCTCCAATCGCTCAGTCGGCATTGTGTCGAGGTGCGCCGCGTTGAGGCCCGAGAACCAGTGGCCGCCGTTCCCCAGCAGGTTGTAGCGCATCTTGCCGTACTCGGTGAGGTCGTACGCCAGCGCCAGGTTCCGCAGCCAGAGCACGATGTGGGTGTTGATATAGCCGGCGTTATCGCCCTCCTCCCAAGTGGGGAGCCCGTCGCGGAAGTGATCGGCCACGTCTTCACCCACCGCCTCGACCATCGCCCGCCGCAACCGCGCGAGGATCGGCGCGAGACGCTCGTCCGCTTTGTCGAGCAGCGGTAGCGACGACACCTGCAAGTCGAAGTCGCTCGGCTGCGAGGCGCCGAGGCTCAGGGTGTGCACCTCCGGCCGCCGCAGACAGAACAAACTGTTGAAGACAATCGGGTGCAACGGTTGGCACAACTCGACGAGCTTGTCCGACGGCTTGTAGAGCAGCCCGCCCTTGTCGTTCGGCGAGATAATAAACACGCCGACCTCGTTCTTCGTCGCCGCCTCGACCGCGGGCCAGTTCCACTGGTTGATGTAGTACCAGTGTAGGTTCACGTAGTCGAAACCGCCCGCGCCCTGGTAGTTCACCGCATCGACGATCAAGTCGGTGAGCCCGTGCGTCGAGAAGCCGACGCTCCCGACACGTCCCTCACGCTGCAGCTTCCGCGCCTCTTCCAAACACCCACCGGGCTTCACGGCGTGCCAGAAGACCTCGTACGTGTTGATGCCGTGCAGGCCGAGCAGATCGACGTAGTCTGTCTTCAGCCGGTCAAGCGAGTCGAGCACCTGGCGGCGGAACTCCTTCGGGTTGGCGTGCGGCGCGATCTTGGTTTGGACGATCAAACCGTCGGGTCCGCCCTTCGCCTCGACCGGCCGCGTCGCGCGAATCTCCGGCAGCACCAACCCCAGCTGCCGCTCGCTGGTGCCGTAGCCGCGGGCCGTCTCGATGTGCGTGATCCCCAGCTCGATCGCGCGGTGGATCGTCGCCCGCAGGTTCTGCTGATTGGCGTCCTCGACCACGTCGAGCGTCGCGTCGTCCCAAGTCTGCTGATAGCGCATCCCGCCACAACTAAAGACGGGCATCGACAGCTCGGTTCGACCGAATCGGCGGTACTGCATGGCGGGGGCATCAAGAGGGGCGTTGGAAGGGAACGCCCATCGTCGCCGCTACGCATCGACTCGCCAAGCGGGGCAGCGCCTTCCCGAGGCAAAGCCTCGTTGTTGTTCCCCTCCCTTTCAGGGAGGGGTTAGGGGAGGGTCTGGACTGTCCGTAACCATGGTCCGGTTGTGTACCGATTTCCGCGGCTGATCGGTACTCAATCGTTGCTCCGCTCGAAGCGTTTCACCCTCCCCTAGCCCCTCCCTGCAAGGGAGGGAATTTGCGCGCGACTTTGTCGCTAGAGATTCGTCGCTACAAAGCAGAACAGGGCGGCGTGCCTCAGCACGCCGCCCTGATCGTTGGTTCAACTTCGAGCGAATCGCCTACTTCGCCAGCGCCTCTTCGAGCGCTGCTCGGGCGTCTGCAACCAAGTCTTCCCCGTGTGGCTCGTCGAGCACCGACTTCGTCGGTTCGGGCTTCTCGGCAGCGGCCTTCGCCGTCGGGCTCATCGATGCGAGTTTCTGCTTGACGAGATCGGCGACCGATAACGACTCGGCATCGGGCTCGGCGATCGTCTCGACCTGCGCCGCGTCACGTTTGGCCTTGGCGGCGTCGGCGATTTTCTCAGCGAGCTCGGCCTGGACGGCTTCGAGATCGACCGCCAACTTCTCGGCGGCTTCGGGCCCCGCCGTTTCCTCGGCTGTGGATGTTGCCTCGGTTTCGTCCAGCGACAACGCCGGCGAATCCACCTCGAGACCCTCTTCGAGTGACTTTGGCGCCGTGACGCCAACTTCCTCGGCGTCATCGGCTGCCTGTTCTAACCCGGGCTCTTCGGATTCGAGGGAGTCCGCCTCCAACCCGTCCGTCTCAGGCATCTCGGTGTCGACGTCTTCGGCTTCGACCGACTCGGTCTCCGCAGCGTTGATCGTAGCGGCGTCGATCTCAACGGCGCCGTGGATCATCTCGTCGGCGTCGGCCACCAGGTCGAGCAGCGAATCGGCGATCTCTTCGGCGGCCTCTTCTTCCTCGATTGCCTCTGTTGCGAGAGAAGTTACCGAAGCGGCGACCGTCTTCTCGATGACGGGCTCTTCGCTGGCGGGCACTTCGATAGCGGGCTCGGTCTCTTCGACTTCCGCCGCTTCTTCAACAGCAAGCGTTTCTTCAACGACAGCCGGCTCTTCGACAGACGCGACGGCCTCCTCCATTACCGGCGTTGGCTCGGATGCGACTTCAACCGCGGGCGTCTCTAGTTGTTCGGTGAACTCGTCCGTGTACTCTTCGATCTGCTCGGCATGAGCCGGCGCCGTCGTTTCCGATTCAATCGTATCGAACAGCTCGAAGCCGACCTCGTTGACGGGGCGATCGCCGAAGCTGATGCCCAGCGCGCGGGCGGCTTGCACCGCGGCGCCATTCACATCGACGCGACGCAGCACGTTGACCGCCTCCATGATCGGCACGCTGGTCATTTCCGGCGGCTGGTAGCAGAGCATCTCCCCGAATTTCTTCTGGTGAACTAGACGCACCGCGTGCGCGCCGTACTGCGTGGCGAGCACCCGGTCAAAGGTCGTCGGCTGGCCGCCGCGTTGCAGGTGGCCGAGCACGCTCAACCGCACTTCGCGTTGCAGGCGGTGCTCGATCTCGTCGCAGACGGTGCGGCCGATGCCGCCGAGTTTCATCTGCGCGCCGCTGCGTTGCTCGCCAACAAGGTCGCCACCCGGCAGGTGCGCGCCTTCGGCGACGACGACCAGTGTGAACTTCTTGCCCTGGCTTTCGCGTTGCAGGATCTTGTGGCAGACGTGGTCCCAGTTCCACTCGATCTCGGGCAGCAAGATCACGTCGCCGCCACCGGCGATGCCGGCGTGCAGCGCGATCCACCCTGCGTGGCGGCCCATGACCTCGAGCACCATGATCCGCTCGTGGCTGGCGGCGGTCGTGTGCAGCCGGTCGAGCGCGTCGGTCGCGCACTCGACAGCGCTATCGAAGCCGAACGTGAATGCGGTCGCCGACAAGTCGTTGTCGATCGTCTTCGGGACGCCGACGACGGGGATGCCTTGCTCGTGGAACTGCTGGGCGACCGCAAGCGAGCCGTCGCCGCCGACGCACACGAGGCCCGTGATGCCGAGCTGCTCGATGGTGTTCTTGACGCCCTCGATCAAGTAGGGCTCGATCTCCTGACGGTCCTGCACGCCGACGGTCGCGGCGAAGCGGCCCTTGTTCGTGGAGCCGAGGATAGTGCCCCCCTGGCTCAGGATGCCGCGGGTGCTGCTGGGGGTGAGGTGGACGTACTGCACCGGGTCGTAGAGGCCCTCGTAACCCTTTAGGAAGCCGACGCAGTCGTACCCCAACTGGTGGGACGCCTTCACGGCGCCGCGGATTACCGCATTGAGACCGGGGCAGTCGCCGCCCGAGGTGAGGATGCCAATTCGTTGCTTGCTCATGGAGACGATTCGTGCAGGAAGTTTGGGCTCGCGGAGGGCCGCAGCGCGCAGGAGATGAGACTGGGCAACGCTAGGTCACCCGTCGCGGCGCCAACGGACGTTGAAGAAATCCGCAATGGTCGAAGGGGATTCGCCCCCAAACGCGTACGGCTTGGGCCGATCATGCGGATTATTCCGCCACGCTCACCAAAGGCGAGCCGTCAGCGCCCGGAGAGAAGCGGCGCCCGTACACCATCGGCTATAGCGTTCTTCGTTTTGCCGTAGCGTCTCGCGCAGAGTCGCGGAGACGCAGAGGGTAGGCAGAGAAGACTCACGCGAAGCCGCCAAGGCGCAAAGACAAAGTCCGTAAGGAATGATCGCATCCGCGACGGTCGCGCAAGAGTGCGTCCTTTGCGGCTTAGCGCCTTGGCGTGAGTCTTGAAGACATCCAACTCTGCGTCTCCGCGTCTCTGCGCGAGGCTAGAAGCGACAAGGCTGAGTGAAGCGCGTCTAGTAGGGGCTAGCCTGCGCGTCTCATTCCTCATTCATTCGCCGAGACGGGCGGCAAATCCCGTCCGGTCCACTCGGCAATGCCGAGTCGGAAGAGCAACGCCATCGCCCGGCGCACCTCACGGCCGTTGATCTTCGAGGCCCCGGCACGGCGTTCGGTGAAGGTGATCGGCAGTTCCACGAACTTTGCGCCGCGACGCTTCAGCCGCCAGAGGATCTCTTCGAGATAGGCGTAACCCGTGCCGCGCATCGAGTCGAAGTCCAAACCGCGCAGCACCTCAACGCGATAGGCTCGAAACGCGCCGCTAGAGTCGCGGGTCGGCAGACGCAACAGAAATCGGGCGGCCGCGTTCACCATGCGGCTGGCGACGTGCCGCTTCAGCGGCCAGCCTTCGATGCGCCCGCCGCGGACGTAACGGCTGCCGATGGCGATGGAGGGGCTGTCGGATGTCGGCTGTCGGCTGTCGGCAATCAGCTCGACGAGTTGAGGCAGCTTTTCAGGCGGGTGGCTCCAATCGGCGTCGAGCGTGCAGACAACGTCGTAGCCCTCATCGATCGCGACGCGCATCGCGGCGAACGTCGCTGTGCCGAGGCCGAGCTTTCCCGCCCGGTGCACGACACGCACCCGCGTATCAACTGCAGCGCGGTCCTCCACCCAAGCGCCCGTGCCATCGGGCGAGTTGTCGTCGATGACGAGAATGTCGGCGTCGGGTAACGCGACTTCGATGGCGTCGATTAGCGACGGCAGGTTGTCGCGCTCGTTGTACGTGGCGACGGCTACCAGGGTCTTCGGGGTCGGCATGGGCCCGATGATGGACGCAAAGACACTTCACGTCGAGCGGGCGCCCATCTGGAGCAACATCTCGAGCAGGTAGCCTGCTACGCCATCGGACGCATCGGTCCCGGCGGATCGGGCGCGGGTGGCGACGCCGGCGGGTCCTGCATCGGACGATCGGGAGGATCGCCGGGCTTGGCCGGTCCCGGGTGAGGGGGCCGCGGCGGCACGTAGTCGGGCGCAGGCGGGGAAGGTTTTGGGTCGTCGGGTCCGGCAGGTGGTTCTGATCCGGCGCCGAATCGGCTCGCAGTCATGGCTAGTTCTCCGTCCGCTACGTGTCGCGTTGGCCGCTCCTCAGAGCGTCATCGAGGTGATTGGCGTCTTTAGCAGTTGCACGACTTCTCGAAGTCACTGACCTGCTGCTCCGCCTTTTCGCGGGCGACGCCGTAACGCTCCTGCACCTTGCCGACAAGCTGGTCGCGCTTGCCGTTTATGGTGGCGAGGTCGTCATCGGTGAGCTTGCCCCACTGCTCCTTCACTTGGCCCTTGGTCTGAGTCCACTGGCCTTCGATCGTATCCCAATTCATGGTCGCACCCCTTTGATGTGTTGGCTATTTGTGCACTGCCGAGAGTCGGCGCACGATGATTGCCTCGAAGACGAGCACGAAACGTGCCAACCCGACGAGTCGCTATGAACAGGACGCTCTGCACGAAGGCGGAGCATCGGCAAGGCGCTCAGAATCGGCGCAGGAGACGCGTACTTTGCTTTACGGCCAGTTCGCACGGCGCCGGCAGGGTGGTCGGCGAGCGATCCACCCGAAGCGATCGCAACCAGCGTGCTACTTCGCGATCGACTTGTAGTACTCGATCGATTGCATGAGGCCCGCGGCGAACGGGACCTTCGGTTCGTACTTGAGCAGCGTCCGCGCTAGCGTGATGTCGGCGAGGCTTTCGCGGATGTCCCCCTCGCGCGGTGGGGCGAAGACGGGTTCGACCTTCGTCTTGAGCGCAGCGTTGATCGCCGCGATCAGGTCGAGCAGCGTCGTGTGCCGACCCGTGCCGACATTGATCACCCGGCCCGACGCGGCCGGGGCGTCGGCCGCTAGCAGGTTGGCCTGCACCACGTCATCGACGTAGACGAAGTCGCGGGACTGCATGCCGTCGCCGAAGACGGTCGGCCGTTCGCCCGCGATCATCTTCGTGACGAAGATCGGGATCACTGCCGAGTACTCGCTCGCCGGGTCTTGCCGCGGCCCGAAGACGTTGAAGTACCGCAGCGCGACGGTCTCCAAACCGAACGACGCGGTGAACGCCTGGCAGTACAACTCGCTGGCCAGCTTCGACGCCGCGTAGGGTGACAAAGGCTTGGGCGGATCGCTCTCCCGCTTGGCCGCCGACAGCTGGTCCCCATAAGCGGCCGCCGACGCCGCCATCACGACGCGCCGCGCGCCGGCTTCACGGGCCGCGTTCAGCACATTGACGGTCCCCGTCATACAGGCGGCGTGCGACTCCAGCGGCGTCCGCAGACTCGCCGGCACGCTAGCGATCGCCGCTTCGTGATAGACGACTTCGCAGCCCTCCACCGCCTTACGCACCGCGACGGGGTCGGTGACGCTCCCTTCGACGAAGCGGACCTTCCCCTTCAAGTGTCCGAGGTTCTTCTCAAACCCCGCCGACAAGTCGTCGAGCACGGTGACCGTATCACCCCGCTCGACGAGCGCCGTCGTGATGTGCGAGCCAATGAACCCGGCGCCGCCGGTGACGAGGTAGTTGGCCATCGGAGAGTACGAGGTGGGGGCGATTGCGGACAAATCTTCAAGACCGCGACAGCTTACCACCAAGCCGGTAAGCGGGAAGCGTTGGCGACCGGCGTGTGGCGGGTACCCGCTTACGAGCCAACAGCCCAACCAAGTGACGGGGAGCCGGAATGCGCTAGCGCCAAGAGTGAAGCGGGTACCCGAGGCGACTCCGGGCGCTGACGCGTTCCGGCTCCCAGCGCACTGCGCTATCTCAACGCTGCCTCAACCGTGCCGCAGATTCGCGAACAGCTGCGCGTATTCTTCACGCCGCGCTTCGGGTTTCGGGCCGTCTTCGGTCTCGACGATGAGGATGTCATCTTCGGCGGCGGCGACCACCGACGGCTTAGGCGCCGGCGCCTTGGGCTGTGCGGAGAAGGCCTCGTCGGCCAAGAGGCCATCGACCGCCGCGTCGATCGCCGCCAGCGCCCGCCCGAGGTCGCTCGGCTTGCTTGTCACCACCGGCGCCGCGGGGATCACCCGCTCGAGTTCGGCGAACGGATCGATGACGATCTCTTCCTCGTCGAACTCTTCGTCGAAGGGGTCGCGCGTCGCTTGCGGCGCCTTCGCGGCTTGCTTTGACTCTGAAACCGGCTGCGGCTGGCCTGCGGGCGCCTTCTCGCTCGGGGCCTGCGACGCCGAGGCGACTTCGTTGAAGAGGTCGTCCGCCTCTCGCAAGAGCGCTTCCTCTTCTTCGTCGAAGCGCGTCGAGGCGCCGGGGAACGCGTACGCGACGCACGGCAGATCGTCGTCCTCTTCTTCGAACGACTCATCGCCGTCATCGAACGCCTCAGCGGCCGGCGACGCGGCGGCGACTTCGTGAAGCTTGTCGCCGGCGTTCCAATCGCCCTGCGGAGCGGGCGGCGCCGCGGCGTACTCTTCGTCGTCGAGCACGCCAAACTCGACGGACGAGTCGCTCTCGGCCTGCGGCTGCGACGCGGCGGCGAGCCGCGCCGAGGCGGGCGACTGCCACGGGGCGGCGAGCTGGTGCAGGTCGCTCCACGCCTCGCTGATCGCGGCGGCGTCGATCACGGCGCGGTCCTGCTCGGTCGCCATCACGATCGCCCGGTCGCACACCTGATTGATCAGCCGCGGGAGCCCATCGCTGGCGCGGGTGATCGTTTCGTACACGTCGTGGGCGAGCAGCCGGTCCGGGTCCCCGCCGGCGACGGCGATATGGGCGCGGACGTAGCGGGCCGTCTCGTCGCGGTTCAACGGATCGAGATAGCACCGCGCGGCGATCCGCTGGCTGAACGCGTCGAGCTCCGGCGCGGTGAACGCCTCGTCGAGGGCGTGGGTAGCCGCGAGCATCAGCCGCAGCCGCGGCGCGCCATCGACGGCGACGTTCGCTAGCACCCGTAATTCTTCGAGCAAGCGAACCGGCAGCGTTTGAGCCTCGTCCACCAAGAGGGCGACGCCCTCGCCCGTGGCGGTGGTGTCGCTCAGCAGGTCGGTCAACGCCAGACGCAGCTCGCCCTCTTCGCGGTCCCGGTACGGCGCGCCGAGGCCGTGAAGGATCGCTTGCAGCAGCGCGCGGCGGGTACAGAGCTGCGTGCTCGCCAGCCGCACGACGCACAGGCCTTGCTGCGCGAGGTCGGCCGAGAGGACCTCCAGCAGCATCGTCTTACCGACGCCCGGCGCGCCGAGCAGCAGCGCGGGGCCGTCGCCACGCACTAGGCATTGCAACAGCCGACGGCGGGCGGCCTCGCTCGTCGCGGCGGCGAAGTAGCGGTCGGCGCGCGGGTGGGCCGGGAAGGCGCGTTGCGAGACGGTCAGCGAGAGCGAGGGCGACGGCATCGGGGCGTTACTCCAAGCGGTGAGGCGTCACCGGAAAGCGGCAAGGGGGGCGCGACCGCGAATCGTTGGCGCGGACGACCGTCATTGCCATCGGCGATACGGGCGGTTCTGCTTGACCCCGGGCGCCGTGGCATTGCGTCGCCGGCGCTGCTAGCACGAGAAAAGGTAAGCGTTGCGTGGACCGCGTCGGGCCGACGCGACTCGCTACAGCCGCGCACAGCAAAGTGATCGAATGTTCACAATC
Source organism: Botrimarina mediterranea (assembly GCF_007753265.1). Lineage (NCBI taxonomy): Bacteria > Pseudomonadati > Planctomycetota > Planctomycetia > Pirellulales > Lacipirellulaceae > Botrimarina > Botrimarina mediterranea. Next base: position 916,149 of record NZ_CP036349.1, on the reverse strand, counting down.
AAGATTTGCGGAATCACTCGACACGACGACGCCGTTGTCGCCGCCGAGGCCGGCGCGGACGCGATCGGGCTGAACTTCTACGCCAAGAGCCCGCGGAGCGTTTCGGTCGAAACCGCCATGGAGATCGCCCGGGCCGTCGACGGCGGGCCGGTGGTGGTGGGCGTGTTTGTGAACGCGTCGGCGGCGGAGATTGCCCGGGTGGTGGCGGCGGTCGCGTTGGGCGCCATCCAGCTCCACGGCGATGAGCCGGCGGAGTTCGTCAACGAATTACCGCACGGCGTGCCGGTGATCCGTGCGGCGCGGATCGGGGCGGCGGGCTTGGCCGAGGCTGCGGCTTACCGCGACGCCTGCGGCGACTTGGGTCGACCGCTGGCGGCGATGCTCCTCGACGCGTCGGTGAAAGTCGCCCCCGGCGAAGAGGTCGTCTACGGCGGCTCGGGCCACCGGCTCGACTGGCCGCGGGTCGCCGCCGAGCGGGGGGTGCTGGCGCCGACGCCCTTGATCCTGGCCGGCGGGCTGACGCCGGTTAACGTCGCCGAGGCGATCGCGGTTAGCCGGTGCGATGGCGTCGATACGGCGTCGGGGGTCGAAGTGAGCCCCGGTGTGAAGGACCAGCAGATGGTCCGGTCGTTTATTGCGGCGGCGCGTCGGGCTCTCCGCTGAGGAGGAAGCGTTAGCGCTGTGAACCAGATGATCGGTTCGCCGCCTGCGAGCCGGGAAGCGTCCGCCCTCGGAGTGAATCCACAGCCGCTATCCCCGCGCAGGGCCGCTCCGCCACAACTTCACCGGTTGAGCCCTCCCCCCGCGACGTTTATCCTTACGAGTCTCACCAATCATCCCTCCCGAAGAAGGTTCTGCCGTGGCGACTGCCGAAACCGCGAAGCTCCCCTACAAAGTTCTGGACTGCACGCCCGCGGAGTTCGAGCGCCTGGCCGCGTTCGGCCGCCAAGAGATCCGCCTCGCCGAAAACGAGATGCCGGGCCTCATGTCCCTCCGTGAGAAGTACGGCAAGACCAAGCCGCTGGCCGGCGCCCGGATCGCGGGTTGCCTGCACATGACGATCCAGACGGCCGTGCTCATCGAGACGCTGACCGCCCTGGGCGCCGAGGTCACCTGGAGCAGCTGTAACATCTACAGCACCCAGGACAGCGCCGCCTGTGCGGTCGCTAAGGCCGGCATCCCGGTCTTCGCTTGGAAGGGCGAGACCAACGAGGAGTTCGACTGGTGCATCGAGCAGACCCTGTTCGCCTTCCCGTCGGGCGAGCCGCTCAACATGATCCTGGACGACGGCGGCGACCTCACCGCCATGGTCCACGACAAGTTCCCCGAGCTGCTGGCCGGCATTAAGGGCCTGTCCGAGGAGACCACCGCCGGCATCCACCGCCTCGAGGTGCTGCTCAAGCAGGGCCGCCTGGCGGTCCCGGCGATCAACGTCAACGACTCGGCCACCAAGAGCAAGTTCGACAACCTGTACGGCTGCCGCGAGTCGCTCGCCGACGGCGTCAAGCGCGCCACGGACGTGATGCTCGCCGGCAAGGTCGCGGTCGTCTGCGGCTACGGCGACGTCGGCAAGGGCTGCGCCCACAGCCTCCGCTCGTACGGCTGCCGGGTGATCGTCACCGAAATCGACCCGATCAACGCCCTGCAAGCGGCGATGGAAGGCTTCGAAGTCACGACGATGGAAGAGGCCTGCTCCGAGGGCAACCTCTTCGTCACGACGACCGGCAACAAGGACATCATCCTTGGCCAGCACATGGTCCAGATGAAGGAGGACGCGATCCTCTGCAACATCGGCCACTTCGACACCGAGATCGATATCGCCTGGCTCGAGGCCCAGGTGAAGGCCGGCAAGGCGACCAGCGAGGTCATCAAGACCGAGAAGGAAGGCGCCGTCGATCGCTACACGTTCAAGGACACGGGCCGCTCGATCCTCACCCTGGCCAAGGGCCGGCTGGTGAACCTCGGCTGCGCCACGGGCCACCCGAGCTTCGTGATGAGCAACTCGTTCACGAACCAGACGCTCGCCCAGATGGAGCTCTGGAACAACAACGGCGAGTACGAGAACCAGGTCTACCGCCTGCCGAAGCGCCTCGACGAAGAGGTCGCCCGCCTGCACCTCGAGAAGATCGGCGTCAAGCTGACCAAGCTAACGCAAGACCAAGCCGACTACCTCGGCGTCCCGGTCGAAGGGCCGTACAAGCCGGACCACTATCGTTATTGAGAGTGGGCGGTATTAGGCTTGCGGCCTGAGGCATCAGGCTTAAGGACGAACTACGAAGCCACCGGCTACGGCCGGTGGCTTTTTTTATTTGGCCACCGGATCCGTTATAATGAACTCCTCGACGCCCTACCTGCTCGAAGGAGACCGCGATGCGATCCGCCGCTTGGTTGATGCTCCTTGTTGTGATTGTGGTGACGTTCCTCACGTGCGCTACGCCGTCGGGCGCCCAGGCGCCAGTTGTGGAGGGGACGGTCGCGGAGCGAACGGCGGAGCTTGAGTTGCCGACGCCCCCGGAAGACAAAGCCGAGTGGAAGCCGACCGGCGAGTTGGCGGAGCTCCTCAAGAAGATGCAGGAGGCGAGCAAGTCTTCGCGCGAAGTCTTCGAGCCGCTCTCGGCTGCGCAGATGAACTGGCGACCGTCAGACGGCTCGCACACGCCACGCTGGAACGCGGAGCATCTGGCGGCGACCCACCTGGGGTTCTTCTCGCAAGCCTACGCAACCCTCGACCCCGAGCATCACAAGGCGATCCGGATCAACCCCAAGCAAATGCCAGACGACTACGTCGCCGCCCATCTCGACTGGACCGGCGCCGAAGAGGCCGAACAGATGAAGCGGATCGACGACTACGTCAGCGGGCACGCCTACCTGTTGGATGGCCACGACCTCGACAAGCCCGTCGGGCAAGGCCGGATGACCCTCCGCAAGCTGCTCGAGATCGTCGCTGTCCACTACGACCAGCACACGGGGAACGTCAAGAAGAAGTTCGAGCTGGCGGATTGGCCCGCGGAGTGACCCCGCTGCCGGCGCTGGTTCCACGTGGAACAATTTGCCGCTCGCGGCCTCTGGGTGTTCCACGTGGAACAACGGGTCGGCGTCGTCTCGGTGGTTTGTTCCACGTGGAACAAGCGCGGGGCGCCTGAGTTGAGTGGCACTAGGGTTAGCGGTACCAGGTGGCTTCCTTAGTGCGTCGCCGACGACGCTTGGCGAGCCGCCGATCGAGCCAGCGGTTCACCAGCCACGTCACCGGCTGCCAAGTCGCCACCGCGCAGAACGCCGCGGCGATCGACGTCAGGGCCATCGGCGGGTTCAGCATGTCGGCCGCCTTCAGGAGGCTGAGCACCACCGCGACCGGGACCGTCAGAGCCAAGAGTTGCCAGACGCCGAACCGCAGACCCGACGACGTCAGACGTCCGCGCCGCCGGCGGCGGACCTCGGCCACCGCAGCGAGGCAGCCGGCGGCCTGGCCCATGGCGATGGCGAGGCCGCAGTGGGCGAAGACGAAGAGGGCGGGGAGGAAGTCGAAGGTGTCGGTCGCCATCAGCGACGCGCCGAGCGCGGCGGGGAGGGTCGTTAGGTACGCCACGAGGCCGCCGGCGAGCTTCCCCTGGGTGTCCCGGGCCAGCGGCTTGGCGAGCAAACGCAAAACCAGTGCGCAGATCGGGACCGTAAAAATCGCGACCAGCCCGGCGTAGGCAAGCCCAATCACAAACATGAAGACCGCCGCCACAAGTCCCACCAGCGCCCCCGCGATGGCGGCGCCAAAGCCGGCGAAGTTTCCGCTAGCGAGTTGCAGAAGGAGCCCTATCCCCATCCAGAGTCCAAATGCCACCAGCGGATAGAGGCCCCCCGCCACCGCGATTCGACAAATCAGATTCTCCCCATACAGATCGGCGAACGGCGCCAGACCTCGGCCATGCCATCGTGATCGAGCACGAGGGATCCCTGGCGTCCGAGCGATCGAGGTTGCGTACTCGTTCATCGTTACGGAATCGTGTGGAGGCGATCGGTGGCGCCAGCATAGACGACCAACCGCCAACTGACGTTCCCTTTCACCCCGGGGGCCGCTAACCTCCGCCGCCGCGATCGGGACGACGCGGGTCGCGTTGCGGTTTCACCGCGTCGACACGACGCGACTCGCGGCAGCGCGTTCCCTAAGCCCCTAACCCCTCAGCCCCCAGCCCCTCCACCGCCATGGGCCGCGTCCTCTGTATCGCGAACCAAAAAGGGGGCGTCGGCAAGACGACCACCGCGGTGAACCTCGCCGCCGCGCTGGCGGCGTCGGGTCGCAAGACCTTGCTGATCGACCTCGACCCGCAGTGCAACGCCACGAGCGCCATCGGCGGCGAGCCCACCGCGCGGCACCCGCTCGTCCAACGCACCCCGATCCGTGAAGCCGTGAAGGCGACCGACATCGAGGGCTTGCAGCTGCTCCCCGGCAGCCGCAGCTTCCACGACGTCGACCACTTGGCGACTGCCGGCGGTGGCGAGTCGCGCCTCGTCGCGGACCACCTGGCGGCGAGCCTTAGCGTCTACGACGCCGTGCTGGTGGACTGCCCGCCGTCGCTGGGGACGCTCACCGAGACGGCCCTCGCTACGGCTGATGAAGTGGTGATGCCCCTCGAGTGCGAGTACTTCGCCATGGAGGGGCTCACCCAAATGATCGAGCTCGTGAAGCGGGTGATGACCCGCCGCAACAGCCGTTTGCGGCTCGGCGGGATCCTGCTAACCAAGCACGACCCAACCCTCGAGCTCACCCACGAGGTCGAGCGCGAGGTGCGTGACTTCTTCGGCGAGGCGGTCTTCCAGACCGTCGTGCCGCGGGACGTCGCCCTGGCCGAGGCCCCCAGCCACGGCCAATCGATTTTTCAATACGACTGCCGCTCGCGCGGCGCTAGGGCCTATATCGAAATCTGTCAGGAGGTGCTGTCGCCATGAGCAGCCAACGTCGCTTGGGTCGCGGTCTCGAAGCCTTGCTGGGCCGTTCGCTGGACGAACAAGGCCACCCCCCCGTTCCACAAGCCACCGATCCGATGGGCGAGCCGATCGGCGAGGCAGAGAACTTCGTCGACCCGGGCGTGATGTCGCGCGACGAGGAGGGCCAGCGCTGGCTCGACATCGGCGTCATCGAGGCCAACCCCTTCCAACCGCGGAAGCACTTCGACGAGGAGCAGATCGCCGACCTCGCCGACTCGATCCGCGAACACGGCGTGCTCCAACCGCTCTTGGTGCGTCGCCTCGACGGCCGCTTCCAGCTGGTGGCCGGTGAACGCCGCCTCCGAGCCGCCCAGGCCGCCGGTTGGCAACGCGTGCCCGTCCAGGTCCGCGCCTGCGACGACCGCGAGACGGCCGAGCTGGCGATCGTCGAAAACCTCCAACGCACCGACCTCAACGCGATCGAAAAAGCGACCAGCTTCGACCGCTACCTGCGTGAGTACGACTGCACGCAGGAAGAGCTCGGTAGGCGGATCCACATCAACCGCGCCACGATCGCCAACCTCGTGCGTCTGTTGGAGCTGCCGCAAGAGGTCAAGCAGATGGTGATCGACGGCGCGCTGACCGCCGGCCACGCCAAGAGCATCCTCGGCCTCCCCGCCGACCAACAGACGACGTTCGCCAAGCGCGTCAGCAGCGAGGGCCTCACGGTCCGTAAGACCGAGGAGCTGGTGCAGGAGGCAGCGCAAGGCGGCCTCCGCGTCGTCGGCGACGACGGCGTCAGCCGCCAACCCGGCGCCACCCGCAGCGAGCAGATCGCCGCACTCGAGCAAGAGCTGACCACGGCCCTTGGGACGAAGGTCGCCCTCAGCCAAAACGCCAAGGGCGCCGGCAAGATCACCCTCCACTTCAAAGACGCCGACGAGTTCGAACGCCTGCGGGCGATCCTCCGGGGCGAGGGGCAGCCGGTAACCAACGCGGCCTGAGCCCAACAGAATCCGAAACCCTCTCCTGTGGGAGGGGTCTCTAGACGCCGATGACCGCGTCCATCCGAAACGGCATGGTGCGCGAAATCGGGGTCTGGAGACCCCTCCCACAGCCCTTTCATGGCCGGCCGTCGCCTTCGCTGTGGCGAGCCCTTCACCGGCTTGTTAGGGTACAGCTGGAGGATCGATCGATGGCCATCGACAAGAGTGAACTTGACCAGTTCTACGACTACGCCAAAGCGGAGGAAGCGTCCTCCCTTGAAGAGGCGTTGTTGCGTTGGCGGTTTCAGCAAGGCCCGCGCGTCCAACCCGCCGCCGTGTTTGCCGAAGGTCGGAGCCTCCGAGACCGGATACTCGACTCGGGAGTGCTCGGGAGTTGCGGCTCCTTGCCGGTCGATCTCAGCACCAACCCCGACTACATGAACGGATTCGGGGTCAGCGGTTCGGCGCTGCCGTGACCGCCGTCCTCATCGACACCGGCCCATTGGTGGCCCTGCTGAGCCACAAAGACGCCCAGCACGAACGGTGCAGCGACATGGCCGCGACGCTGACAGCGCCGCCGATCACGACCTGGCCGGTGCTCACCGAGGCGGCTTGGCTGCTGCGTCGTGACCAACCCGGGGTCGAGAATCTGCTCCGGATGGTCACGGGCGGGGACATCCTCGTCGCTCATCTCGACGCGACGGCGGCCGAGTGGCTCCACGCCTTCCTTCAGAACTACCGCGATCTGCGGCCCCAGCTGGCCGACGCCAGTCTCGTTTACCTGGCGGAGACCTTGCAGATCGACACGGTGTTCACACTCGACCGCCGGGACTTCTCGGTCTACCGCCTCGCGTCCGGCGCGCCGCTGCGGCTTCTGCCCGACTGAACGCCGGGCGCCAAAGGAAGGGGCGCCGCAGGCTCCCCCTCGTTGTGGCGAACCGCCCGGCCGCGTAAGATGTCGGGTCTCTCAAGCCTGCGGCGTTCAGCCCCAGGCTTGTAGAGCGGGGCGTGGCGCAGCCTGGTAGCGCGGCTGGTTTGGGACCAGTAGGTCGCACGTTCGAATCGTGTCGCCCCGACTTGATTATTGGCGGTCTCGGCTTGGCTTCGCCAAGACCTCGCCACGCGCGGATTTCTGGCGGTCTCGACATGGCTTCGCCATGGATCTCGCCACGTGTGGTATTTCTGGCGGTCTCGACGTGGCTAGCGCCATGATCTCGCCACGCGCGGGGTTTCGAGCAAGCTTCGCCTTACCGTAGCGTCTGAGCCGTGACGTTCAGATGTCGTCTGCTCTAAAAGGCGAGCCGGGAACGTGAGTGACCGGAGGGCGCCGGGGACCCGTCGCCACCTGCGGCTAGCGCCGACTGCTCTGTTGGCGAACCGGCGTTGGCGAGCCGGCGACGTAAGTCGTCGGTGGAACCTTGGTGCCCGCTCCCCTCCGACGACTTGCGTCGCCGGCTCGCCGACACTCGAAATGGGACGCGACTACCGGCGCTACGATCACACGTTCGTGAGCGCGGCGGTGGAGTCGCCGAAGCGCTCGAGGCCCGTGACGCCGGCGTTCTGGGCCATACGAAGGTACAAGTTCGCCAGGGGCGTCGCGCCGTGGTTGACGTGGCGACAGGTCTTGTACGCGCCGCCGCCGGCGCCGGCGAGGACGACCGGCAAGTCAACGTGCGTGTGGCGGTTGCCGTCGGAGTTGCCGCTGGCGTAGACGATCTGTGAGTTGTAGAGCATCGACTTGCCGTCGGCGTCCTTCTTCTCGTCGAGCGCCTTGAGGAACCGCGCGAACTGCTGGACGTACCAGCGGTCGATCTCTTCGATCTTGCGGACCCACTCTTGGTTGTTGCGGTGGTGCGTCAGCTCGTGGTGGCCTTCGCTGATGCCGATGTGGTCGAAGCTGCGGTTGCTCCCGTCGTGGGCGAGCTGGAACGTGGCGACGCGCGTCGAGTCGGTCTCGAAGGCGAGCACGAGCAAGTCGAACATCTGGGCGATGTGCTCCTCGTACGCACGGGGGATTCCTTGCGGCGCCTCGCGCCCCGGGTCGGGGGCGTCGGCAAAGCGCTCGGACGCCTCGATGCGGCGTTCAATCTCGCGCACCGCCGTGAGGTACTCGTCAAGCTTCTGGCGGTCGGCGACGCTCGCCTTACGGTTGAGGGACTCGGTCTCGGCCATCACGAAGTCGAGCACCGATCGCTGCTCGGCGCGGCGGCGGGCGAGGCTCTCGGCGCGCTGGCCGGGGGCGCCTTCGCCGAAGAGCCGCTCGAACACCAGCCGCGGGTTGTGCTCGGGCGCCATCGGCGTGGTCGGCGACTTCCACGAGACGTTGTACTGGTACGCGCAGGCGTATCCCGAGTCGCAGGCGCCGCTCCGTGGGCCGCGGTCACCGGAGAGTTCGAGCGACGGGAGCCGCGTCTGTTGGCCTACCTTTCCGGCGATCTCTTGGTCGATCGAGACGCCCACACGCAGGTCCGACGCGCTCTTGTTGAGCCGCACCGTGGTCAGCAGGGCGGCGTTGCCACGGGCGTGGTCGCCGGGGCCGTCGGGGCCGGCGAGGGCCGCTTCGAGGTCGAGGCCGCCGAAGACCTGGACGAGGTTGCGGACCGACTCCAACGGCTTGAGCGTCTTGCCGAGCGCGAGCGCGGCGCCTTCACCGCTCGACGCCCAGGCGGCGGGGATCGCGCCGTTGGGGAAGGTGATGAACGCGGTCCGCAAGGGCGCGCCGGTCGCCGTCACGGCGCCGGCTGTTTCGGCGGCGCCCGCTGAGGCCAGCGCCGTGCGCGCGCCGAGCGACTCTAGCGCCGGCAGGGCGAGACACGCGCCGACGCTCTGGAGGAAGCGGCGGCGATCGAGGCGGAGGGCTTCGTTCATCGGGGCGTCCTACTGGTTCTTTGCTTAACGGTTGGTCGTGTGAACGTTGCGCTGGACGGTTGCGGTCGCGGGCGTCTCAACGCGGCGGCGCCGTTGGAACGGCGCCGACTCGACGACGTCGCGCACGAGGCCGCGGAGGTCGCCGCCGCTCTGTTCGAGGCCTTCGACGAGCTTATCCACCGTCAGGGTATCGTAGTACTCGACGCCGCGGCCGAGGGCGTAGGTGAGCAGCTTTTCCGACAGGCAGCGGTAGAAGTCTTGCCGCCGCTCGGTGGCGAGGATCTTCTTCAGCTCGGCGACGCCGTTGAACGACTCGCCGGTAACGAGCGTGCCGGTCGCGTCGATCGGCTTGCCGTGGTCGTTGTCACGCAAGATGCCCAGCGCGTTGAAGGGCTCGAGCGCGAGGCCCAATGGGTCCATCCGCGCGTGGCACGACGCGCACATCGGCGAGTCGCGGTGCTTCTCGAGCGACTCCCGGAGCGTCAGCGGCGTCGCCTCGCCCTCGTTGGCCGCCTCGAGCGAGGGGATGTCAGGCGGCGGTGGTGGGGGCGGCGTGCCGACCAGGTTGTCGAGCACGAACAAGCCCCGCTTCACCGGCGAGGTGCGGTCCGGGTTCGACGTGTTGACGAGCACGGTCCCCTGCGTGAGCACGCCGCCGCGCGGGCTGCCGGCGGGCAGCTCGACGCGTCGCATGTCGCCGCCCGTGACGCCCTCGATGCCATAATGCCGGGCGAGGCGCTCGTTGAGGAACGTGTAGTCGCTGTTCAGCAGCTCTAGCGCGCTGCGGCCTTCGCGGAGCACGTGCTCGAAGGCCATCTCCGTCTCTCGCCGCATCGCCCAGCGGAGGTCGCCGTCGAGGTCGAACTCGCGCACCCGTTGGAAGGCCTCGTCGAAGGCTTCACGGATCGCGCGGAGCTCTTGGCGTTCCTCATCGGTGAGCAAGCCGGGCTCTTTCTGACGCAGTTCGCGGAACCGCGCGCGGCGTTGCTCGCGCTCGGGGTCGTGCGGGCTGTCGGCGCTGATGACGGCGAACGCGTTGACGTTCGTCTGCTGGATGTCGCGGGCGCCGAGCCACTGGCCGACGAAGTTGCGGACCAGCGCCTCCGAGCGGGGGTCGTTAAGCAGCCGCTCGAACTGTTCGTCGAGCTGCGCGCGGAGCTGGCCTTCGGACGCCAGCCGCATCAACTCGGCGTCGGGCATCGTGGACCACAGGAAGTAAGAGAGTCGCGACGCGATCGCGTACTCGTCCACCAGCGGGTAGGGATCGCTGGCGCCTGTCGTCGGCGTGGCGTCGGCCTCTTCGCGGAACAAGAACCGCGGCGACGAGAGCACGGCGGTCATCGCCTGGGCGACGCCGGCCTCGAAGGGTCGGCCCGCGGCGACGGACGCTTCGACGAGTTCGACAAGCCGTTCAGTCGTTTCCGTGTTAGGAGGACGGCGGAACGCGCGCTCGGCGAAGCCGCCCAACAGCTCTGCGGCGTAGGCGCGGCGCTCGGCGGCGTCGGTGGGCGCATCGCGCGGGAACCACTTGCGGTAGTTCGGCGGCTCGACCCAGTGCTTCTCGGCGAGCGGCCCGCGCACGGTCACGTCGACGATCGTCATCCGCAACGAGCGGAGGCGCTCGGCGTCGGGCGTGAGCGGCTCGACCTCGAACTGGATCGTGTGGTCGCCGGGCTCCCACTTCACCTTGTGCCGCTGCTGGTACTCTTTGCCCCCCTGGCGGCTGTACTCTTCGTCGTGCTTCTGCTCGCCGTCGATCGAGTAGCGGAAGCGGCACTTGTTCTTGTCGAACACCAGATCGACGTAGTCCTCTTCCGCGCGGTAGGTGACGACGACTTCGTAGCGCCCCTTCTTGTCGACGTGGTGCGTCGCGCTGGCGGTGGCGGGCTCGTAATAAGAGAGTGAGCGGCGCCAGCCATTGGGCTCCTGGCCTTCGCCGACAAACCGCCCGCCAGGGATGCGGTGCTCGGCGACGACGCGCGGCTGCATCGGCACGGTCTGCTCGACAATCTCTTGGGCGGCGGCGACGTACTTCTCCAGGTGCAGCGGCGAGATCGTCAGCACGTCGGCGACGTTGTCGAAGCCGTAGCCCGAACCATCGGCGGGGAAGTCGGCTTGCGTGTCGTAGTCGACGCCCATCAGGTCGCGTACCGTGTTGCGGTACTCGGTCCGATTGAGCCGGCGGAGCGTGACGCGGCCGGGGTCGATCTGCGCGGGGTCGAGGTGGAAGGCGGCGCGTTTGATCCAGGCGGCGAGTTGCTCGCGCTCGTCGCCGGCGGGCTGGTCCATGTCGGCGGGCGGCATGACCTCGGCGCGCGTCAGCGCGAGCACCTTCTCCCAACGCTTCCGCAGCGGCTCTTCCTTGGCGGGGTCGCCGGCGGCTTGCTTCCACTCCTCGACGAGCGTGTCGAGCGCGACGCCGCCCTCTTCGCCGCCGTAGCCGTGGCAGTCGTAGCAGTACTGCGTGAGGATCGGCTCGACGTTTGCCAGCTCGACGGGCGCCAACACGGCCGGCTCGTCACTGCGCGCCGCGATCGCAGACGACGTAAGCGCGGCGATCAAGGCAAGGCGCCGGAGCATGCAATGAGGGGGGACAGACCTGAGAGCTTCGGCCCGCGGCCGAAATCTGCTGGTCCCTCAGTGTAGCGAGTCGGGCATGCCAGCGGCCACCAACGAACCCCACCGGCAGGGGCCAGTCGTGGAGAGGGTTAGCTGGGTCACAAGGCGTGAAAATGGGCAGTTTTTGACCCCGGCGCGACCCGCAACACCCGCCGCCCCCCGACGCGACCCAGGGCATGCGTTCTAAGGGCCCTAGGGGGCCCCTACGGGGCCCCTTGCGCGCCGGACGATACAAACGTCCAGTCGCCTGCCGGACGCGTTTAAGGGCCCTTCTCGGGGCCCAGGCGGCGCGCCGTTGAAAACTCCCTGATTTTGAACCACCGATGACACGGATCGCACGGATCAGGAACGAACCCGGGTCCTATCCGTGCTCATCCGTGTTATCGGTGGTTCCTTCCCGTGCAACGCCGTAGCAGGCAACTTGGTTTGGTAGGTCGTTGACCAACTTTTCTGGCCGCCGACTTGGTCGCTCCCTGACGGTCGCGGCTCGGTTTGTGAGTAGCGGTTGGAGAAATGGTTTAGTCCGGGAAGCGTTCGACGTGCGACTCGCCACGTCGGCCGAAGTAGATGGCTTGGCGGCCGGTGATCTGGACGAAGTAGCCGACGCAGCCCGCGGCCATCGTCTTGCGGATGAAATCGAGGTAGGTGTGCTCGCCGCGCTGGCTCTGGTGGACGGCGGACTCGACGGCGGCGGCGTCGAACGCGTCGCCGAGTTCGTGCCTGGGGTGTGGGGTCGCGACGACTTGTGAGTCGCCGTCGGTGAGGTAGTAGGTGATCTCACCGCGGCAGTAGTCGGCGTGGTAACGCTCGACGCCGATGGCACTGAGCTTGCCGACGATCTCGGGGAAGGTCATCTCACCGCACAGCCCACCGATGGCGCAGGCTTGGATGGTTTTGGTTTGATCGATGGTCATGACTAAGAATGAATTGTGGGAGGGGTCTCCAGACCCCGATGACGCGCACCACGCCGTTTCGGATTGGATACCGTAATCGGGGTCTGGAGACCCCTCCCACAGTTGGCCTGTGGCCAACGGGCATATTAACCCAGGCGGTCGATGATTAGCTTGCCGATGTTTAGCGACGCGGTGGCGGCGGGGCTGGGGGCGTTGAGGACGTTCACCACGCGGCCGGTTTCTTCGATCAGGAAGTCGTCCACCATCGAGCCGTCGGAGAGGACCGCTTGGGCGCGGACGCCGGCGGGGGCGGTTTCGAGGGCTTCGACGGTGATCTCGGGAACGAGGCGTTGCAACGCTTTGACGAAGGCCCGCTTGCTGACCGAGCGCCACATCTCGCCGGCGCCCATCCGCCAGTGCTTGGCCGCCATCTTGAGGAAGCCGCCGTAGGTGAGCGACTCGGCGAGGTCGCCGATGTTGAGGCCCATCTTCGTGTAGCCTTCGCGCGCGAGGGCGAGCACCGCGTTGGGGCCACACTCGACGCCTCCGCCGATCATCCGGGTGAAGTGGACACCGAGGAACGGGAACGCCGGATCGGGCGTGGGGTAGATGAGGTTGCGGCAGAGTTTTTGCGCGCTGGGCTTGAGCTCAAAATACTCGCCGCGGAAGGGGACGATCTTGGCGTCGGGCTTGGCGCCGGAGAGTTTGGCGACGCGGTCGCTTTGCAGGCCGGCGCAGGTGACGGCGCGCTCGGCGGTAAAGTCACCCGCGGTCGATTGCACGACGACCTCGCCGGGCGATTGCTTGATCGATGTGACGCGCGCACCGGTGACAACGCAGCCGCCGGCGGCGGCGATCAGCTCGGCGAGCTTGGTGCAGACGGCGCCGTAGTTGACGATGCCTGCCTCGGGAACGTGGATCGCGGCAACGCCCTTGGCGTGCGGCTCGAGTTCGGCGAGTTGCTCGACGCCGATGCGCTCGCAGGTGACGCCGTTCGCTTGGCCGCGCTCGTAGATCTTTTCGAGCGAGGGGAGGTCGCCTTCATCCACCGCGACGATCACCTTGCCGCAGACCTCGTAGGGGATCTGCTGCTCCCTGCAGAACTCCTCCATCGCCCGCTTGCCTTCACGGCAGTTGATCGCCTTGAGCGAGCCGGGCTTGTAGTAGATGCCCGAGTGGAGGACGCCCGAGTTGTGGCCGGTCTGGTGCTGGCCGACGGAGGACTCTTTCTCGAGGACCGTGACGACGGCGCCGGGGTAGCGCTCGGTGTAGCGGTAGGCGGTGGCGAGCCCGACGATGCCGCCGCCGACGACGAGGAGGGAGGGGGAGTCGGGCATCAGGGGTCAGTAGCCAGGTGTCAGGAGGGCAGGTCCCCCGCCCCTTTTAGGGGGAGGGATTAGGGGAGGGGGCTGTAGCGGGTATGCGATATGCGTCCTCAGTAATCTGACTCCTTTATCGGTTCCAAGCACCACGGTGAAGCTGGTATCCGGGTTCTACCCCCGTCCCCTAGCCCCTCCCCCTGAAGGGGGCGGGGGACGTGGGCAGCCGCTTCGCTGCTGATTTCATCTCCTTCCTCGCGCCTCACCGCTCATCACCTAGTAATGGTCGCCGCGTTTGCGGAGGTGGACAATCGGCGGGGTGTCGGTGAGGACCTCGCTGGCGGTGACCTCGGCGATGACGACGCGGTGGTCGCCGGCGTCGGCAACCGTCGCCATCCGACATTCGAGCACGGCGATCGCGTCGGCAAGAGCGGGGGCTCCGCAGGCGGTTCGCGCGATTGCGACGCCCTCGAACGCCGGCTCGTCGGGCTCAAAGCCTTTTGCGAAGTGCTTGAGCAGGGACTTCTGACCCTCGCCGACGACGTTGAGGACGAACGACTCGCCGGCCTCGATCCGCTCGCAAACGGGGCGGCCGCGCTTGAGCGCGACGCTCAGCATGGGCGGCTCGAACGCGGCTTGCTGCACCCAGCTAGCAAGCATGCCCGTGGCAGTGGCGTCCTCGCCGACGGTGAGGATGTAGATGCCACTCGGCAGGCGGCCGAGGGCGAGGTGGGGCAGTGAATGGGCGGGTTCGCTCACGAAGCGGTGGCGGGGCGAGGGTGATGGAGGTGGATACTTTCATCTGAATGACCAATGACCAAATCCCAAGGACCACTGCCAGCGGAGCGGGAGCTCCTCATTGGTCATAGGGGCTTGGTCATTGGTCATTGGTCATTCCATTTATGTTAGGTGCGTTTGACGGAACGCCCTAGCTTCGCCTCAACGCTAGCAACCTTGCTGCGGAGGCGGCCGCTATGGCCGGGGCGGTAGTCGAGCTTTGCCGAGCAGGTAACCCGACGGCTCTTGACCGCCAGGTGCTCGATGCAACGCTGCATGAGCTCAAGGACTTCGGGCAATTCGCCTTCGACGATGGTGCCCATCGAGTGCAGCTCATAGGGCAGGCCGCTAGCATCGATTAGTTCGACGCACTCAGCCACCGCGGCGCTGACGCTTTCGCCAGCATCCATCGGCACGAGGCTCATCTCTAGCAGGACCATCGCGACGACTCTCCGCAGGACGATTCACCCAAGATCGTGGCCGCTCGGGGCTCGTGCGGCTTCGATTGGTGGTTCCGATTAGACCGGTTGTAGGGGTTTTAAGGGTTCTCGTCGAGGGGCGACGCTTCATAACTCAATACCGGCATAGGGGTTACGTTCCGTCAAGTTTGCTCTAGGGAGGGACCGATTTAACCGTTACCTTCCGCACGACCAGCGGCCGGCTTCTGGCAGGCCCGCTTCACGAGCGCCCGCCATGACCGTTACCCGCCAACTCGCCCTGCTCGCCGCCTTGGTGGCGTCCGCCGCCTTTGGGCCTCAGGACGCGCCCGCGCAGGCGGTCGATCCCTTCGTCGAGGCGGCCCGGGTCGCCCAGCGGCCGACCGAGTCGGTCTATGGCGGCGTGCAACTGACCAGCGCGAACGTCGGCGCCGGCTACCCCGTGTCGGACTACCAACCCGAAGTCTACTCGGGCGCCGAGTACGGCCAGCCGGCGGCGCCTTGTTTGTCGCCGGAGATGGTCGGCCCAACGGCGACGTGGGGTTACGCGGCGCCGGCCAACAGCTGGGGCTGGCAGGTGCTTCCCGACGGCCTCATCTATCGGAGTTACCAAGCCGGCCCGCGCGAGTCGCGGCTCGGCCTGCACACGTTCCAGAACAGCTACCCGGCCAACGGCGCCTACGCGGGTCAGAAGAGCGAATGGGCGTGGGACGCGACGCTCGGCGGTCGGAAGGGCGTGATCCGCTACGGCAACTTCGACGACTGCAACCCCGTCGGGTGGCAGCTCGACTTCGAGGGCGCCACGATCGTGCGGCTCAATCTCGACGAGGCCCGCGACGTGGACGCGTCCGACTTCCGTTTCGGCGTGCCGCTCACCTACACGGCGGGCGACGGCGTCGCTTACAAGATCGGCTACTACCACCTCAGCTCGCACCTCGGCGACGAGTTGATCGCTCGCACCGGGAGTAATACGCGGATCAACTACGTCCGCGACGCGATCATCGCGGGCGTGTCTTACCAGATGTTCCCGAGCCTGCGGGTCTACGGCGAGACGGCCTACGCGTTCTTCACCGCCGGCGGGGCCGAGCCTTGGGAGTTCCAGTTCGGCGCCGAGTTGTCGCGTCCCGGACCAACCGGATTCCGCGGCACGCCGTTCATCGCCACCAACGCGCACCTTCGCGAAGAGGTCGATTTCAGCGGCGACTGGACCCTCCAGACCGGCTGGCTGTGGCGTGGCGACACGGGCAGCACCCTGCGGCTGGGCCTGCACTACATGAACGGCAAGAGCAACCAGTACCAGTTCTTCGATCGCAATGAAGAGCAGATCGGGTTTGGGCTGTGGTGTGATTTTTAGGGCTTACGCCCGGGGTTAGGGGCGAGGGGCTACGGACGCCGGCAGGCAATGGCCTGCCCTACGGTCTTTGGCTTGAGTCCAGACCGGTCAGCAGCGAAGCTGCTGTTTGGGTCCCCCGCCCCCTTCAGGGGGAGGGGCTAGGGGAGGGGGAGAACCCTGGTACCCACTTCGCCCAAAATCAACCCGGCGAAGGATGGTCGTTAAGATTGTCCTAGCAAGCCGTGTATCCGCTTCGGCCCCCTCCCCTAGCCCCTCCCCCGCAAGCGGTGGAGGGGGACACAGGCAGCCGCTTTGCGGCTGTTGGTTTTCAATCCGCAATCCACAATCCCACTTCCGCAATCCCGTGCTTCGCCTCCTCTGCATCGAATCCACCTGTGACGAAACCGCGGCGGCGGTGGTGACGGACTCGCTCGAAGTCCTTGGCGCCGTGGTCGCTTCGCAGAACGCTTTGCACGAGCGGTTCGGCGGCGTCGTGCCGGAGATCGCTTCACGGGCGCATGTTGAGCGGGTGTTGCCCGTGATCGAGGAGACGCTGCGGAAGGCGGGCGTGACGCTCGCCGACCTCGATGCGATCGCCGTGGCGAACCAGCCCGGACTCGTGGGGTCGCTGCTCGTTGGCGTGTGTGCGGCGAAGGCGTTGTGTGTGGCGTCGGGGTTGCCGCTGATCGCGGTGAACCATCTGCAGGCGCATGTGTATGCGTGCAAGATCGCCAGCGGCGAAGAGGTCTTCCCGTGCGTCGGGCTGATCGTCAGTGGCGGGCACTCGAACCTGTACCGCTGCGACGGGCCGACCGACTTCACGCCGCTCGGCGGGACGATCGACGACGCGGCCGGCGAGGCGTTCGACAAGGTCGGTTCGTTGCTGGGCCTCCCCTTCCCCGGCGGCCCCGCGGTGTCGCGCGCAGCGGCGCAGGGGGACGCGAAGGCGATCCGCTTCCCGCGCCCGCTGCTCGATGACCCGACACGATTGGCGTTCAGCTTCAGCGGACTGAAGACGGCCGTGCGTTACGAGATCGCCGGCCCGGGCGGGGATCCCGCACAGGTCGAATTGTCGGAACAGCGCGTCGCCGATATCGCGGCCGGTTTTCAAGAAGCCGTAGTCGATTGCCTCGTGGGTAAGTCGGAGCTGGCTCTCAAGATGACGGGCTTCGACACGTTGTGTGTCGGCGGCGGCGTCGCGGCGAACGGCCGGCTACGCGAACGCCTCGAAGAGTCCGCCGCGAAGCACGGGCACCGCCTGTTCATCCCGCCGATGTCGCTCTGCACGGACAACGCCGTGATGGGCGCGATCGCGATCGAACGGTTCAAGGAAGGGAAGTTCGAGTCGCTTGAGATGGATGTCTATCCGGGGCTCGAGCGGATCGGCTGATCTCGGTTGTCGCAGAGTGCGCCTGGGTCTGCGCAATGCGGACGGTTGCGGGCGCGTGGCGCGGGGTTTTGACTGTTAACCACAGAGCCGCCGAACTACTCTCCCTAGCCCAATCGGATCATGCCCCTCCTCTACCGCCTTGTTGCGCTGACGATTCTTGCGGCGCTCGTGTCGCCGGCTATTGCTCGAGAGACCGAGAATGTCGTCCTCGTCACGATGGACGGCCTGCGCTGGCAGGAGTTGTTTGGTGGCGGCGATGAGCGGTTGATGCAAGACGTCGGCGCGGAGGAACGCGTTCGCATCAAGCAGCGTTACAACGCCGAGACGGCCGAGGCGCGGCGCATGGCCTTGATGCCGTTCTTTTGGTCGAAGATTGCGACCGAGGGCCAGGTGCTGGGCGATCCGTCGAAAGGCTCAACGGTGAAGGTCACCAACGGCCATGACTTCTCGTACCCCGGGTACAACGAGTTGCTTTGCGGCTTCGGCGACCCGGCGGTGAACTCGAACGAGAAGGTCTACAACGAGAACGTCACGGTTCTCGAATGGCTCAACCAGAAGCCGGCGTATCGTGGTCGCGTCGCGGCGTACGGGTCGTGGGACGTGTTCCCGTTCATCATCAACGATCGGCGGAGCCGCGTGTATGTGAACGCCGGCTGGGCGCCGCTGGAGTATGGCGACAACGCCACGGTTGCCGAACTCAACGCCCTCGCCAGGGACTTGCCGCGGTACTGGGCCGGCGTGCGTTTCGACGCGATCACGTTCCGCGGAGCGCTCGAGCATCTCAAGGCGGAGAAGCCGCGGGTGCTCTACCTGTCGCTCGGTGAAACAGACGATTGGGCGCACGCGGGGCGTTACGAGCTGTATCTCGACGCGGCCGCGGTGGCGGACGATCAGCTGCGGCGTCTGTGGGAGACGCTGCAATCGATGGACGAGTACCGCGGCAAGACCTCACTGGTAATCACCACCGACCACGGCCGCGGCGACGGGCCGGTGGGTTGGAAGAGCCACAGCGTGGATATCGAGGGATCGAACCGGATGTGGATCGCGGTGATCGGGCCCGATACGCCGTCGCGCGGCGTCTTGAAGGACGTCGAGGCGACGCAGTCGCAGGTGGCGGCGACGGTGGCGAAGTTGTTGGGTGAAGACTTCACCACCCATGATTCGCGCGTTGCGCAAGCGCTTGAGGTCTCGGAGTGACCACGCGGCTTCCCCTCCTTTCAGGGAGAGGTCAGGGTAGGGTCTCGCTTGTCCGCTGCACTGTCTCGCAGGGCTCCGATTGGCTGAGATAGATACACATGCCGAACTCTGCCGGATGCGTTTAACCCTCCCCTCGCGTCTCCCTGAAAGGGAGGGGGATTCGTGGCTGATGGCGTTTTCCTGGCACGACCCGCGGCTAGCGCCGACGGCTCGGTAAAACAACACGGGCCGGTCTGCACTTTGCGGACCGGCCCGTTGGTTGTTATCGCCCTACTGGAGCGGCTCAGCGATTACGCAGCTGGCAGCTCGGGCAGTACGGCTTCGAGTAGCCGCCTTGCGAGGAGCTGGGCATCGAGACCGACGGGGAGAACGACGGGGTCGTCGACTTCACCGGCTTGGAGACCGAGTGCGTCACAGCCGTCGAACGGTCGCCATTCTTGTGCTCCTTGAGGACCTTGGTCCACTCGCTCTGTGTGACATCACCCGACACGCGACGCAGCACGACGCTGCCCGACTTGTCGATAATCGCCACGTGAGGGAACTCCGTCACCTTGAAGCCTTCGGCCACTTGCTTGCCGTAATCGGTCGTGGCGTCGATGTGGCACAGCGCGTAGCTGTCCAGCGGGAACGCGCCGCTCTCGGCGCTGAGCAGGCTCGGGTCGAGCTCTGCGGATTCGTCGCCAGGCTTGTCGAACACAACCAAGAGCGGTTGTTCTTCTTGCTTGGTCTCCGCGACGGCCTCGCTGTAATTGGCGTGCCAGGCGTCGGTGGATTCGGCTGGGGCAGTGGGAGCTGCAACGGCCGCGACGAACATCCAGATCGATAGCATCCTACTTCTCCTATGGGGTCGACGCCGAAAGGCACGGGCTCACCGCGAAACGGGATTTCGCGGACGCCGGCAAAAGACGAGCCGGGCAGAACGGAGTCGGGAGGGTGAACCGTTCACGGCGAGGCGCCGCGACAAAACGAAGACGGTTCGGTTCAGCAAGTTCCTGAGGAAAGATCATCGTTGCCGGCGAGGACCGCCGCACGTTGCGGACGGCAGCCACCGGGTTGAACGAGAAAAAAATCAGCGATCGTTCAGACACCGGTCCAACGACACTACCGGGGCGCGAACGGCGTTCAAGTGGCTAGCCGCCCGAACGGCGTTGTAAGTGGTGAGCTGTCCCACAATCGGACGCACGGGTGTAGCGCCGGCTCAATCCCTCTAACTGGTTTAATAAGCCTGAGTTAGCCCCGCTATGTCGTCACCCACCTAACGGCGCAGCGGGCGCGAACGAATCGCTAAAAAAACTTTCCGTCCGCGCGTGGATAACGTGTGGATGGAAAGGATAGGCGAGATAGCGAGCCACCCTTCGGATTGCACGGAACTACTTGACAAAGCGCCGTGTGATTTGCTTTACGCCGAGCCGAGCACCAACGGCACGTCGAGGCGCTGGCCGTCGCGCAGGACGGTGAAGACGACGCGGTCGCCGGGCTTGTGCGCGTCCATGATGGCCAAGAACTCGGTGTGCGACTTGACCGCCGTGCCGTCGATCGCGACAAGATAGTCGGCGGACTCTTTGTCGAGTTCATTGACGCGATAGACAACCGAACCGCGGCGCTCGTAGCGTTGCTTGACGCGGAAGCCACGCAGGCCGGCTTCTTCGGCGGGTCCGTCTTCGGCGAGCTTGGCGATGCGCAAGCCGCGCGACGTTTCGTTGAGCATCACAATGCCGTGGTAAGCGCGGATAATGCGACCGTGCTTGATCAGCTCGGGGACGAAGTGCTTAACGCGATCGACGGGGATCGCGAATCCAACGCCCGAGTTTTGCCCGACCGAGCTGCGGATCGCGACGCACATGCCGATCATCTCCGCCGCGGTGTTGAGCAACGGCCCGCCGGAATTGCCGGGGTTCATCGCGGCGTCGGTCTGGATCATGCCGTCCATGACGCGGGCGTCGACGCGGCTGGGGAGTGAGCGGTTGAGGCTCGAGAGGATGCCGGTGGTGAGCGTGCCGTCGAGACCGAAGGGGTTGCCGAGGGCGTAGGCTTTCTGGCCGACGCGGAGGTTGTCGCTGCGGCCGAGCTGGATGGGAACGAGCTTCTCCGTGGCATCGGGCGATATCTTGAGGACGGCGATGTCAAACTCTTCGTCGGAACCCACGACCTCGGCGTCGTAAGTGTGATCGTTGCTGAAGGTCACCTTGATATTGGTGGCGTCGTCGATGACGTGGTGGTTGGTGAGGATATGGCCCTCACGGTCGAGGATCGCCCCCGAGCCGGCGCCCTCGCCCCCCTCGATCGGCACGCCGAAGACTGGGTGATATTGCACGACGCTGGTCGTCACGTGGACGACGCTCTGGTTGGCGACCTCGTAGACGCGGATGTTGGCCAGCTCCTCGGGAGTGAGCTGGACGGGCGCCGCGGTGACGGGCTCGGTGGGCCGCTGGGCGAGTGACTCGACGGGTCGCTGCGAGATTGGCCGCTGGGCGGCGGGACGCGGCGAGAGGGGGTCGGCGGCTGGCCGCTGCGCAAGGGCAATGGTCACCGCCGCCAGCAGGCCAGCAACGGAAACGGCGGCGAGGGACACGGCGAAACGAGGCTTGAGCATCGTCGAGACGGGTTATCGGAGGGAGGGGCGGGTACGCTTCCTAGGCGATACGCCAAACCATAGCGGATCGTTCGCCAGCCGGCCGATTCCGCTTTTTCTAGCCGCGTGCGTCAAAGCCTTCGAGCGGCCAAACGAGGCCGATGGTGATGATGCCGATCAGGGCGATCATCAGCTGGAGAGGGCCGCCAACCCGAAGATAGTCTTTGGGGTGGTAGCCGCCCGGTCCCATGACCATCAGGTTGGTCTGGTAGCCGACAGGGGTCGCGAAGCTCAGCGATGCGGCGATCGCCACCGCCATCAGAAAGGGACGCGGGCTGAGGCCGGCCTGCTGGGCGATACCGACGGAGATCGGGATCATGATGGTCGCTACCGCGGCGTTGGTGATCGCTTCGGTCATGCCCATCGAGAGCAGGTAGACCGCCGCTAGCAGCACCCACGGCAACACGTTCGCCGGCACGGGAGTCAGTTGAACCGTATTCACGACAAGGTTGGCGACCCACTGCGCGGCGCCGGAGTGGCTCAAGGCGCCGCCCAGGCCAATCGCCGCCGCGACGGTGATCAGCACCTGGAGATCGATCGCCGCGCGGGCTTGCCCGAGGGTCAGGCAGCGGGCGCCGATCATCGCCATCACGACCGCAATCCCGGCAATCGGGCGGATATTGGGCGACAGCCAAGCCGCGGTCGTGGAGCCCGCGGCGCCGACCGAGGTCGCCACCAGCCACGCCAAGAGCAGCACAAACAGCAAGATCGCCGCCGGCGCGCGGTCGTGGCGACGGGCCGACGAGCCGCCAACTTGGCTCACCAGATAGAAGTCCCGGCTGTTGCGGTGTGCTTCGACAAAACCCGAACGCGTCTGTA
The DNA here is from genome assembly GCF_007753265.1 of Botrimarina mediterranea. Taxonomy (NCBI): domain Bacteria; kingdom Pseudomonadati; phylum Planctomycetota; class Planctomycetia; order Pirellulales; family Lacipirellulaceae; genus Botrimarina; species Botrimarina mediterranea. The sequence goes on along the minus strand of NZ_CP036349.1, from coordinate 893,962 downwards.
GCAGCAGCGTGTCACCCGGCTGGAGACGGATGTCGCCAATTTTCGTGCCGAGGCGTTCACCGCCGCGGTGCACTGCAACAATCGCCGCGTTGTAGAGCTGGCGGAAGTTGGCCTCACGGACCGTGCGGCCGTTGATCGGTGAGGTGCGGGAGAGAACCGCCTCGGCTAAGTGGCGACGCGTCCGCTCGGCGGGGCGCGATTCGTAGGTGATGTCCGCGGCAGGAACAAGGCCGGGGATCCGCTCGAGGTCAGCGATCGTCCCCACGACGCCGGTGAAGACCATGCGGTCGTGGGCGTAGATGAGATCGCCAGGCGCGATCGGCGTAATGACCTCTTCGCCACGGCTGATCTCAATGAGGAACAAGCCCGGAAGTTGCCGCAGGCCGGCTTGTTCAACGGTTTTTCCCACCAACCCGCAGCCCGGTTGGACGAGCATTTCGACGAGGTACTCGCGGCGGCGGTCGCCGAAATCCTCGAGGAGATCGGTGCGGTTGGGCAGGCGTCGGGGGGCCAAGAAGAGAATATAGGCAACGCCGGCGAGGGCGATCGGCACTCCCACCCAGGTGATTTCGAAAAAGCGGATGTCCCCGACATCGGCGAGAAACTGCTCAGTCACCTCGCCGGCTTCGTACTGTTGCTGGACGTCGTCCCGGACCTCCGCGATCTGGGCGTTGCAGACGAGGGTCGTGCTGGTGCCGATCACGGTGCAGACGCCGCCGAGGATCACCAAGTGGCTCAACGGCATCATCAACCGCGATGGCGAGACGCTGTTCTTGCGGCACCAGTCGATCACCACGGGGGCGAGCATCGCCACCAGCGGGGTATTGATAAGAAACGCGGAGATTGGAGTCGCCAGCGCGAGGCGGCGGAGGGCTTGGCGTTCGGTCTTCGCCTGCCCCAGAAGGAGTCCGCCGATCCAATCGACGGCGCCGGTCGTTTGCAGCCCCGCCGCGGCGGCGAAGAGGGCGCCGATCAGCAACACGGGCCCGCTAGCAAAGCCGGCTAGGGCGTCTTTGGCGGGGATCGCCCCGGCGAGCGTGACAACCGCCAGACCACTGAGGAACAGCAATTCCACCGGCGACGAGCGGCGGAGCATCAGCGTCGCGAAGACGGTCGCTACCACGGCAATCGACAGGCCGCCCTCAAAAGTCAGGGAGGCGGGCGCCGCGGCGGCGAGTAGCGATAGAAACATGAGTGGCGGACGAACTAGCTGGCGAGCGGGGGGCGGCTGGGGAGCGATTGGGGCTGGCGATCGACGGGGGGCCGCTATCGTAGTTCGTAGCGGCCCGGAATGCGCGGGCGGTGTGGTCGGTCTCCCAGCCGTCACAACCGGCCCCGATCACTCGGGCAAAGGGCAGCAAATCTGGTGGAATTGGCCACCCAGGGCGGATAAGATGGAGACTCTTGGCTAAATACGCGGCCCGCAACGGTTTGCGCCGCCAATCTTAGATTGGTAGCGGCGTTTCCGGGTTCGCTGCGAGCCAAACTACAGACAGCCGCGTCCGTGCGGTTCAGAATTGGACAGAGACAGCGATCCGGCTTTTCCCAAGCGGAGCAGGCCCTAAAGATGATTTCGACGCGTACAGGTCGTTTGGCGTTCGTTCACTCCCTCTCCTGCCTGTTGGTAGGGGCATCGGCCGTCTGCATGGCGGCCGAGAGCGTGGACCTGCGGGTCTACGACGCCCCAACCGGCGAGCGGTACTTCGCCGCGAGCTTCGGGCCGGTCGAGGCCGCCAAGCGGCCAACCCCGATGGACGTGGTCCTGGTGGTCGATACGTCGGCGAGCCAAGTCGGGCCGTTCCGCTCGACGACGCTGGCCGCCGTCGAGGCGTGCCTCGCGACGCTCCATCCGGAAGACCGGGTCGAGCTGGTCGCCGCCGACCTCGACGCCCGCGCCCTCACCAAGGCGCCCGTGACGCCGGGGAGCGCTGAATTAAACGGAGCGGTCGAATCGCTCCGCCAGGTGACGCCGCTGGGAGCCTCGGACTTGCGTGGCGCGATCGAAGCGGCCGCCGATCGCTTCAACACAGAAGACACGGACCGCCGCCGGGCGATCGTCTACATCGGCGACGGCGTCTCGATGGGCGCCGCCAAGCTCTCGGGCGCCGCGTGGGTCGAGACGATCCGCCAGTTGCGTGCCGACAAGGTCGCCGTTTCGAGCTTCGCCGTCGGCCCGCAGAAGAACGCCTGGATGCTCGCGTCGATCGCGAACCTGACCGGCGGCAACCTGTACGTCGATGACGAGGCGATCGCCGACAACGACGCCGACGCCCGCCGCCGTGGCGAGCGTGTCGGCCGTGTGCTGGCCGACTGGGCCCACGCCGAGGTGCTGTGGACCGACTCGGTGTCGGCGAACGAGGCCGTGCTGGCCGCGTACCCCGCCGAAATGCCGCCGCTCCGCAGCGACCGCGACACCGTCGTGGTCGGCCAGATGACGGGCGACTCGAAGTCGCTCGACGTCGACGCCCTTGCTGGCGATGAGGCGATCGCTTGGTCGGCCGAGGTTCCCCCGTCGGACGACGAGAACAGCTACCTGACGAAGCTGGTGAGCGACGCCGCGATGGATGGGGGCTTGTCGCTGACCGCCCTCGGGACGGCCGGCCTCACCGAGACCGCCCGGGCCATCAACGCCGAAACCGAGCGTCTGACGACGATCGCCGAACAGGCTGTCGCGATGGGCGACGCCGAAGGCGCTGTTCGGATCAGCAACGCCGTTTTGCAACGCGACCCGGGCAACGTCCGGGCGAAGACCGTCCAGCTCGCCGCTGACCAGTCGGTCCTCGTACGCACTGCGCAGCTCGATGTGATCGATGACCCGGCCGCGGCGGAAGTACTGACTCCAGGGACGCCGCCGACGGAGGGCCCGGTCGCCGGCTCGGCGCCACTGGCCGACGGCGCGATCATTCGGGACGACGCCTACCCGCAACGAGAGGGCGAAGTCTACGAAGATACGGGCGCCTACCCACCGGCCGAGGCGGTGGTCGATGGTCGGTTCCTGAACTCAATCGAAAAGAACCGCCGGGTTTTCGCCCAGCTCCTTGAGAAAGAAGTGCAAAACGCGATCGCCGACGCCCGCACCAAGATGGCGAGCAACCCCGAGGAGGCAATCCAGGACCTCAAGGTGATGATGCAAAGCGTCGAGCGGGCGCCGGAGCTAGTTGCGTCGACCCGCGCCGGGCTGATCGACAAACTGCAATCGGCCCTCCGTGAGGGCGCGCGGCAGGCCGTCATCAAGGACGAGCTCGACCGCGAACGCAACGAAAATCTCGCCGCCGCCCAAGAGCGCCGGTTGCTGCTGGATCGCATGGAGTTGAACCGGGAGCGGATGAGGCAGCTCATCGAGCGTTTCAACTCGCTGATCGACGAGCGGCGTTTCGCGGAAGCGAACGAGGTGGCGCTGATCGCCGAGGAACTGGACCCCGAAGGGGTTGTGCCGCGGGTGGCCCGTGTCTGGGGTGAAGCGAAGCACAACCACGAACTCAACATGGAGTACCGGCAGCGTCGCGCGGCGTTGTTCCTAGCGACGATGCAGAGCGTCGAAGACTCGTTCATGCCCTTCCCGGACAACGTGCCGATGGTCTACCCCGACCCGGAAAAGTGGCGTGAGCTGACCCGACTCCGGGAGCAATACAAGGCCGTCGATGTCGCGGGGCAGAGCCCCTCAGAGAAGGCGATCACCGACGCGCTGGGCAGCCCGCTGCCGAGCGCGGGCCTGGAGTTCCCAGACGGAACGCCGCTGGAGGAGATCATCACCTACCTGCGGGAGGAGTACGAGATCGAGATGCTGCTCGATACCGTGGCGTTGGACGAGTTGGGCATTGGTCCGGATGAGCCGGTGTCGGTGTCGCTGCGCAACGTGTCGTTGCGTTCGGCTCTGCGTCGGATGCTCGAGCCGCTGGAACTCACCTACGTCATCGACGACGAGGTGCTGCTGATCACCAGCGAAGAAGAAGCGCTCACCAAGCTCAGCGTGAAGGTTTACCCCGTCGCGGACCTCGTGATCCCGATCCCAGCGCCGCAACAGGGTGGCATGGGCGGCGGCATGATGGGCGGTGGCATGGGTGGCGGCATGGGTGGCGGCATGGGCGGCGGCATGGGTGGCGGCGGTATGGGCGGCGGCGGCATGGGCGGCGGCATGTTCAGCGTCCCCGACGAGATGGTCACCGCACGAGTCGCTCAAAAGGCCAAGACCCTGTCGATCGAAGAAGAAGCCGCTCCGGCGTCGCAACCCGCCGAGGCAACCAGGGAAGCTGCTCCGGCGACGGCCCCCGTCGAAGCGATCGAGCTCCCCGCTGCCGGCTCCGATGACGCCGCGTGGGAAGTTACGGTCGAGAACGCAGACGACGCCTCGCTCCGCGACGCGACGCGACGCCTGATGGCTCAGAAGCGTTACGGCGACGTCGCCAAGCTGATCGAGGCCACGATCCGCGCCGGCAAGCCGCAGCCCTGGATGTACGAGTCGCTCGGCATCGCGATGCAACTCGACGGCAAGTCGGGCGCCGACATCGAGCGGGCCGTCCTGTCGGCCGTGGACCTCGCCGGCAGCGCCAACCAACTGGTAGCGATCGCCGACTACCTGGTGGGCATGAAGCTCGACCGTCGTGCGGTGCAGGTCTATCGACTCGCGCTGGACCGCGACCCCCTGCTGCAGGAGGTTCTCGGCCCCGCGCTCGCCGCGGCAAAGCGATCCGATGACGTGGACTCGCTGCGTTGGGCGACCACCGCGGTGCTCGAGCGAACCTGGCCCGCCGAGATGCAGGTCATCGCCGAAGAAGCAAACCGCGTCTCGAAGGCGCTGATGGCGCGGCTGGAGTCGGAGAAGAACACCCGCACCGCGCAGCGTTTCCAAGCCGAGCTGGCCGACGCTCAACGTCGTGACTGCGTGGTTCGTGTCTCCTGGACCGGCGACGCCGATGTCGATCTGGCGGTGAAGGAGCCGGGCGGCGGCGTCTGTTGGGCCGGCGCCCAGCGCACCAGCGGCGGCGGCGCCCGAGTCGAGTCGCTCGCCGACGCGACCAGTGACGGCGTCCGCACCGAATCGTACGAATGCTCGCGCGGCTTCGCCGGTGAGTACGAAGTGCTCGTGAGCAAGGTCTGGGGCGACGTGGTCGCTGACGCCGTGACGGTAGAAGTCGTCATTGGCGAAGGAACCGAGGCCGCCGAGACCCAGAAGCATCAAGTGAAGTTCGACGAAGAGGGCAAGGCCCTCGTCAGGTTCAACGCTCCGGCTGGCCGGCGCGTTGAACCGATCGCCGACGAGCAGCTGGCCCAAGCCCTGAAGCGTCAGGATGAGGTAGCCCGGTCGGTGGTGGCTCAGCAGCTCAGTTCGCTGGCGGACGAGACCAGCGTTTCGCTGCGTCCCGACCAAGTGCTGCGTCGTCGCCGCGCTCTGGCAGGCTCGGGCGCCGTTGGCTTCCAGCCGCAGATCACGGTCCTCCCCGAAGGCACCCAGCTGCAGGTATCGGCTGTCGTGTCGGCTGATCGCCGCTATGTCCGCGTCACGCCGACGCCAACCTTCTCGGTGATCGGCGATGTCGCGACATTCACGTTCGCGGGCGGCGGCCAGAACCCGAACGACCAGTTCACCTCGGCAGCGGCCCAGCAAGCGGGCGCTGAAGGCGGCTTCGGCGGCCTCGCCGGCGGCGGCCTCGGCGGCGCGGGTGGCGGCGGCCTCGGCGGCGGTGGCCTGGGTGGTGGTGGTCTCGGCGGCGGGGGCGGCGGCCTCGGCGGCGGTGGTGGCGCCGGTGGCGGCGGCGGCTTCTAAGTTGCCCGGCCGCTTCAATCAAACTTTCGCACTGCGGGAGGCGCTCAAGCGCCTCCCGCAGTTTTTTGTGTGTCGCCGCCCGCTGCTATAGCCGACCTGTTAGGCGGCAAGTTGCGTGGCGGTGATCTTGGTGAGGCCTTCCATCGCTAGGTCGAGCATTGCACTGAGCTGATCACGGCGGAACGTGGTTCCTTCGCCGCCGCCTTGGACCTCGATCAACTCGCCGGCGCCGGTGGCGACGACGTTCATGTCGACCGCGGCGGTCGAGTCCTCGGGGTAGTCGAGGTCGAGCGCGGGCTCGCCGTTCACGAGGCCGACGCTGACGGCGGCGATCGTGTCACGGAGTGGGCAGCCGTCGCCGACGATCGCTGTGGGGGCGAACGCGGGGGCGCCGGTCTCGTCGGTGAGCGAGGCGATCGCGTCACGCAGCGCGACCCAGCCGCCGGTGATGCTCGCGGTGCGGGTGCCGCCGTCGGCACGGAGCACGTCGCAATCGACGGTGATGGTGCGCTCGCCGAGGGCGGTAAGATCGACGCCCGCGCGCAGCGAGCGACCGATGATCCGCTGGATCTCGGTCGAGCGGCCGTCGGGCTTGCGGGCCTTGCGCGGGCTCGTGGAGCCGGGGAGCATGTTGTACTCGGCGGTGACCCAGCCGCGGCCCTTGCCAGCCAGCCAGGGCGGCACGTCCGTGCCGACGCTCGCAGTGCACAGGACGATGGTGCCGCCCCACTCGACGAGGACGCTCCCGGCGGCGGCGGAGGCGTAGCCGCGCTTAAACTTGAGGGGGCGGAGCTGATTGGCGGCGCGGCCGTCGTGGCGGGGCATGTCGTTGAGTTGTTGGTGAGAGAGTTGTAGGAGGCGTCTCCAGACGCCGATTACGCGCACCATGCCGATGTCGGCCAGGAGACCGCAATCGGCGTCTGGAGACGCCTCCTACAAGATTGCGAGGACGCCGACGCTAATCATTACGCGTGGGAGCCTAGCAACCAAACGAGGATGCCCTTCTGCACGTGGAGGCGGTTGGCGGCTTGTTCGACGACGAGGCTGCGCTCGTGGTCGATGACGCCGTCGGTGACCTCTTCGCCGCGGTGGGCGGGGAGGCAGTGGAGGAAAATGGCGTCGTCGGGCGCCTGGGCAAAGAGGGCCTCGTTCACCTGGTAGCCCGCGAAGGCCTTCTTGCGGACGTCGGCCTCGTGCTCTTGGCCCATGCTGGCCCAGATGTCGGTGTAGATCGCCGACGCGCCATCGACCGCTTCGACGGGGTCTTCGAGGACGGTGAGCTTCGCGTCGGGGCTCTGCGTGCGGAACTTGTCGAGTAGATCGGGCGCCATCTGGTAGCCCTTCGGCCCCGCGATGACGAACTCGACGCCCAGCCTCGCGCAGCCGTGCGCCAGGCTGCGGGCGACGTTGTTGGCGTCACCGATCCAAGCAATCTTGCGGCCCTTCAAGTTGCCCCCACCCTGTTTGGCAAAATGTTCGCGGACCGTGTAGAGGTCCGCCAGCGCCTGGCAGGGGTGCGAGATGTCGGTGAGTCCGTTGATGACCGAGCAGTCGGCGTTCTTTGCGAACTCGGTGACGGTGTCGTGGCGTTTGCTGCGGATGACGACCACATCGACCATCTGCGTGAGGACGCGGGCGAAGTCGGCAAGCGACTCGCGCGGGCTGCCGAAACCTGTGTCGGCGCCGAGCATCAGACTCGAGCCGCCGAGGTGGGCCATGCAGGACTCGAAGCTGACGCGGGTCCGCAGCGACGGCTTCTCGAACAAGAGCGCCAGGACTCGCCCCGGCAACAGCGGCTCGCGCACCCCTTGCTTCAACTTTTGCTTGAGGTCGGTGGTCAGCGCGAAGATCGTTTCGATCTGCGCGGTGGTGACGTCGTCGAGCGTGATGAAGTGACGCATAGGAATGCGGAAAGGGTATTGCGGGATGCGGAATGAACGCTTCGCAGGGGGAGTAGTCGCTTAGTATCGACGCGCGGCGCTACGATCAGCTCGCTACGCCGCGGAGCGCGTCGATGAGGATTTCGCAGCCCTCGTCGCACTCGGCGTCGCTGAGGTTCATCGCGGGGAGCAGACGGACGACCGTTCCCTGCGTGCAGTTGATCAAGAGGCCGCGCTTCATGCACTCGGCGACGACCGGCGCGCCCTCGACGAGCAGCTCGATGCCGATCATCACGCCGACGCCGCGGACTTCCTTCACGTGCGGCAGCTCATCGACAAGCGGCGATAGCTTCGCCTTGAAGCGCTCGCCGATCTGCTTGCAGCGCTCGAGCAGGCCTTCGCGTTCGATCGTCTCGAGCGTGGCGATGCCGGCGCGGGCGGCGAGTGGGTTGCCGCCGAAGGTGGCGGCGTGCATGCCGGGGCGGAGGCTGGGGGCGATCTCGGGGGTCGTCAACATCGCGCCGCCGGCGACGCCACCGCAAAGGCTCTTGGCGAGCGTCATCACGTCGGGCGTGACGCCGCCCTCACTCAGAGACGGAGTCTGGTACGCGAACCAATCGCCCGTGCGGCCGCAGCCGGCTTGGACCTCGTCGAAGACCAGCAGCAGGCCGTTCTCGTCGCAGATGTCACGGAGGCCTCGGAGGAATCCCGCGGGGGGCATACGGACGCCGCCCTCGCCCTGGATGGGCTCGATCATGATGCCGGCGGTCTCGTCATCGACGAGTTCGCGGACCGCCTCGAGGTCGCCGAAGGGGGCGTACTCGAAGCCGGCCACCATCGGCCCCAGGCCCTGGTGATACTTGGGCTGGGCCGTGGCGCTGACGGCGCCCATCGTGCGGCCGTGGAAGCCGCCGGTGAACGTGATGATCTTGTAGCGATCCTCGGGTGTGTGAAGCCGCACGAGCTTGATGGCGGCCTCGTTGGCCTCGGCGCCCGAGTTACAGAAGAACGCCTTACCGCCGAACGAACGCTCGCTGAGCATCTTGGCCCAGAGACCCTGGGCCTCGGTGTGCCAGCTGTTAGGGACATGGATCAGCGTGGCGACCTGCTCCTGCACGGCTTCGACGACGGCCGGCGGGCAGTGGCCCAGCAGGTTGCAGCCCCACCCCGGAAAGAAGTCGAGGTACTTGCGTCCCTGGTCGTCCCAGACCCACGACCCCTCGCCGCGCACCAAACAGACCGGGTAGCGGCCGTAGTTGGGGACGACGTAGTTCTTGTAGAGGTCCGCCGTGGCGGGCGACATGGTGGATTCTGCGGTTGCCGACATGGGATTTACCGCGGAGTGCGCGGAGGACGCAAAGGTATTTAATGACCAATGACCAAGCCCCAATGACCAATGAGAGTGGGGCTATGTCTGAATCAATTGGTCATTGGGGCTTGGTCATTGGTCACTTGGCGAAGGTAGCGGAAAGCCGAGAGACACCGGCCCTACGCTGCGGGTTCATTCACAATCTGGGTGCCGACGCCGTGGTTGGTGTAGATCTCTAGCAGTAGGGAGTGGCGGAGCTTGCCGTCGACGATGTGGACCTTGCCGACGCCGTTCTGGAGCGTCTGGAGGCAGGCTTCGACCTTGGGGATCATGCCGCCGGCGATGACGCCGCTGGCGATCAGTTCCTTGGACTTCGACGGCGACAGCGTGCCGATGCGGCTACCCGGGTCGTCCTTGTCGAGCAGCACCCCGTTGACGTCGCTGAGGAAGACGAGCTTCTCAGCGCCGAGGGCTTCGGCGACGGCCATTGCGGCGGTGTCGGCGTTGACGTTGAAGAGCTGTCGCTTGCCGTCCACGACCTCCTCGGACTCACAAAGGCAGGGGATCACTGGAACCTGGCCGGCGAAGCAGAGGTTCTCGATCGCGTCGCGATCGACGCGGGTGACGTGGCCGACGTGACCAAGGTCGAGCTGCTCTCCGTTCTCCCCGTCCAGCGTGATCCGCTCGCCGTAGAGGACGTTGTTGTTGGTCTCGCCGGTCGTGTTCAGCGGCATGGCACGGCCACCGTACTCTTCGATCTTGCCGGCGATGTACTCGTTGAGCTCGCCGCCGAGGACCTTCTCGACGATGCCGAGAGTGGCGTCGTCGGTGTAGCGGCGTCCCTGAACCCAGCGGGGCTCGAGACCGGCGGCGGCCATCGCCTGGTTCACGGCCTTGCCGCCGCCGTGGACGACGACGGGCCGCATGCCGACGGTCTCCATGAAGACGATGTCAATCAGCAGGTGGCGCAAGGCCTCGGCGTCGTCGAGCAGGCTGCCGCCGAGCTTGATGACGGTGACGCTGTCACGGAACCGGCGGATCCACCCCATCGCCTCGATGAGGACGTCGGCTTTCTGGATCGCTTTCTTAGGGACGGTATCGGGCACGGCTTCGGGCAGCGGGGCAAAGGGGGAGCGAACCCCAATCCATTAGGGCACGGGCTGTTGGAGGTGCGGGTACGAGGGACCAAGGGTCGCGGTTCGCCGAATCCCGCAATTTACGCGGGTTCTGGCGTCGGGTCCAGGTTGGCGGCAGGGGAGGGGTTAGGGGCTAAGGATCTGAGGGGCTGAGGGAGGACCGAGGAACGCTTGCGCGGGCCCTCAGATCCTCAGACCCTGCCATCCTCATCCCAATGTCGAGAGCCGGCTGCGCGGCCGGCGGTCCTGGAACCTGACGGACGCTTCGGCGATGATTGAGCGGTCGTCGCTGCTCTGCGGCGGCGGTCCGATCGCCAGACAGCCCCGAATCGCTCGCATGTCCCTCGCCCCGTCGCCCGCCTCTGCACCGTTGCCTGACCCGGCTCCGCTAACCGAGGGACCTCCGCCCGACGCCCCGATGGCCATCGTTCTGGCGGCCGGCAAGGGGACGCGGATGGAGTCCGAGCTGCCCAAGGTGCTGGTGCCCGTCGCCGGGCGGCCGATGGTCCGCTATGTCGTGGACGCCCTCCGCGAAGCGGGCGTGCAGAAGATCGTTGTGGTCGTTGGCTACAAGGCCGAGCTGGTGCAGCAGGAGCTCGCCGGCGAACCGGGGGTTGATTTCGCCCTCCAGACCGAGCAGCTCGGCACGGGGCACGCCGTGATGATGTGCCGCGATTACCTGATGGGCCGCACGGGTCCGGTGATTATCGTGACGGGTGACTCGCCGATGCTCCAGGTTTCGAGCGTGCGGTCTCTGCTGGACGAATTCGCCACGACGCAGCCGGCCTGCCTGCTCGGCACCGCCCACCGCGACGACCCGACCGGATTAGGCCGCATCGTCCGCGACAGCGATGGCAAGTTCGTGGGGATCGTCGAACACAAGGATTGCACGCCCGAGCAATTGAAGGTCACCGAGGTGAACATGAGCACGTACGTGTTCAACGCCCCGGACCTGAGCGCGTCGCTCGACCGACTCACGACCAACAACGCCCAGGGCGAGTACTACGTCACCGACTGCCCGGGCATTCTGCTCGGCGCTGGCAAGGACGTGCGGGCTTTGGCGGCGCTGCAGCCGTGCGAGGCGCTGAGCGTGAACACGCTGGCGGACTTGGCGGTGGTGGAAGCGGAAATGAAGAAGATGAACAAGGATTGAGGCTTGAGGTGACAGGCTTGAGGAATCGGCCTGAGCCCCAACACTCACAACTCGCGACTCAAGACTCACAACTCCCCCTCGATGCACGACCTCAAGCTCTTCAGCGGCGGCGCCAATCCTCGGCTCAGCCAATCCATCGCCGACTACCTCGGCGTGCCGCTGGGGCGGATTTCGCTGGGGCGTTTCCCGGACGGCGAGATCAGCTGCAAGATCGACGAGGACGTCCGCGGCCGCGACGTCTTCTTGATCCAGCCGACCTGCCCGCCGGTCAACGACAACCTCGTCGAACTGCTGGTGATGATCGACAGCTGTCTGCGGGCCAGCGCCGAACGGATCACGGCGGTCATCCCCTACTTCGGCTACGCCCGACAGGACCGCAAGGACGAAGGCCGGGTGCCGATCACGGCGAAGCTCGTCGCCAACTGCATCGTCCGCGCGGGCGCCAACCGGGTGCTGACGATGGACCTGCACGCCGCGCAGATCCAGGGCTTCTTCGATGTGCCGGTGGACCACCTTTACGCGGCGCCCGTGCTGACGGACTACTTCCGCAACACCCTGCCGGCCGACGAGGACATCGTCGTGGTGAGCCCCGACGAGGGGAGCATCAAGCGCGCCCTGGGGCACGCCAAACGCCTCGGCGCCGACCGCTCGGGCGGGGCTCCGGTGGCGATCATCGACAAGCGCCGCACCGGGCCGACGACGACCGTCCAGGCCAACATCCTCGGCGGGCCGATCGAGGGCCGCACGGCCCTGATGTTCGACGATATGATCAGCACGGCCGGCTCGATCAGCGGCGCCGCCAAAGTGCTGCACGATCATGGCGTCAAGGCGATCCACGTCGGCGCGACGCACGCCGTCCTCTGCGGCCCGGCGATGGAGCGGCTACGGGAGGCGAACCTGGCGAGTCTGGTCTGCACCAACTCGATCCCGCTGACCGAAGCCCAGCGACTGCCGCAAACGCACGTGTTGGACGTCGGCCCGACACTGGGCGAGGCGATCAAGCGGATTCACCGCAATGAGTCGGTGAGTAAGTTGTTCCGCTAACGCTAAGGCGCGCCTAGTTAATTTTAACCACGAAGGACACGAAGGCACCGTATTAGAGTGGCATGGTCCGTCCCAATGTCGGCCGTCGTGCTCTTTGTGTCCGTCGTGGTTATCTCAACTTCGTTGTGCCTGCGCGCGACGCGTTCACCCAACGCGGCGGCGCTCCACGGGAACTGAGTGGAACGCCGCCTGCGACGGTGAATAGTCTCTACGGTTAGCTGCGAATGCGGCGGGCAAGGCACGCGACGCCGCCGAGGACGCCTAGCAGCGAGAGGCTTGTCGGTTCGGGGATGGCGGCCAGGATGCGGGCGTCGCCGACGTCGGCGCCGGTCAGGGCCGTGTCTCCCAGGAACGACGCGAACTCTGGCGAGACGAGCAGGTCGACCGTTAGGTCCAGTTGCGATTCGCTCGCCGAGTCGAGGGCGACGACGGATGTGTCGAACAGGATCGCGGCGACGCCTGTTGTGCTCTCGACGTAGAAGCCGCTAGCGGCGCCGACCGCACGGGCGGCGTCGAAGCCGATCGTGAAGTTACCAACCTCAACGGCGTCGGCGTTGAAGAACACCGAGCCGGTGTGCTCGATCGATCCGCTGAAGGGACCCGTCGGGAAGTCGTTGGGCGTGTACGTGAAGGTCGTCGGCAGCGTCGCGGCGTCGCGGGCGTTGATTGGGAAAGCCACCGAGCCCGGCAGCGTTCCGGCGCCGATTCCAGGCGAGACGCTGGAAAGGTCGAGGCCGGCGGCAGCGCTGAGCGTCGCCGTGTCGAGGGCGACGCTGGTGAAGCCGCTCTGCACGTCGGCTTGAGCGAAGGCGAGCGTTGGAACAGCCAGGGCGGCCACCAGAGCGGTCGTAAGACGCTTCATGGGGAATCTCCTCAAAGGTGAAACGGGGCGAGGTCAGTGATTTAACGGTCGCGCAGGAGCGGATTTTCACCGCAGGGGTAGAGCAGCGAGGCCGCTCCCAGAGGTCGGGATGCGGAGACGGAAGTCGCAAACACCGGAGACGGCCAAAAGAAATGGCCGAGCGACTCTCAGGAGCGGAATCGCACGTTACCGGCTCGACGGGTCATTAGCAGTCGGTTGAAGGCGATTGGCTAATCTTCAAGGACGGGCTTGTTGTTCTTTAGGCGGGCGGTGAGAGGCGGCAACCCCGCGACGTACAAAAAATGGGTGCCGCCGCTGGGGGGGGGGCGAGCCGGGGACGTCAGTCCTCGGTGGACGGCGCGTACCCACTCCCCACCGAGGACTGACGTCCCCGGCTCGCCAAAGATCGCCCCTCCTGCCAGCAAGCGGGGGAAACCGCCGGTTTGCAGGCCTTGATCTTCAGTGGAAATCTGCGATACTCCGCGATTCTCGCCGGTCCGGCGGCTCCCAGAAGGGCCTGCCGCGGTGAGAGCAGCACCTTACCCCGTCCGGGCTGAGCCGCATTGGTTCCTTTGTTGAAAGGGATTGTGGGTCCGCCGTTCCGAGGAGTTTTTGATGTCGGATACGCTCACCGCCGCCAAGCGGGAGAAGATTGGCTCGCGCGCCAGCATGCGTCTGCGGGCCGAGGGGCTCATCCCCGCCGTCCTGTACGGCCACAAGGAAGCCCCGGTCAGCCTGTCGCTGCAATTCACCGAGCTTCGCAAGTCGCTCGCCCACAAGGCGAAGGTCGTCAACCTGAGCGGCGACGCCTCGGGTCAGGCGATCATCCAGGCTCTGCAATGGGATACGTTTCACCGTGACCTGCTGCACGTTGACCTGCTGCGGGTCGATGCCGGTGAGCGCGTCCACGTGACCGTGCCGATCGAGACCAAGGGCGAGGCCGCTGGCCTGAATGAGGGTGGCGTTGTCACGGTCGTCTTCGACCACGTCGAGATCGAGGCCGCCCCGGCGAGCATCCCGGAGGTGCTGCACTTGGACGTCACCAAACTGCACATGGGTGGCAGCCTCTCGGCAAGCGACATCACCGACCTCCCCGAGGGCGCCAAGCTGCTGACCGAAGCCGACACGGTGCTGGTCCACTGCGTGCCGCCGGCGGGCGCGTCGAAGGAAGACGAGGCGGCGGCGGCCGCTGCCGCTCCGGAAGTGATCCAGAAGGGCGGCGAGCAGGAAGGCGCCGACGAATAAATGCGAAACGCCCCTCGCCGTTGGCCCTTGGCCACTGGAGGGGGAGATGCTTTGGGGGACGGGCCGATGAAGATCGTCGTAGGCCTCGGCAACCCGGGCAAACAGTACGAGGCGACGCGGCACAACGTCGGCTTCGATGCTTTGCGGCTCCTGGCGGATCAGTGGTCTGCCGAGACGCCCAAGTCGAAGTTCGACAGCTACGTCGCCGAGGCGATGGTCGAAGGGCAGCGAACGCTGCTTGTTTGGCCGCAAACCTTTATGAACCTCAGCGGCAAGGCGGTCCGCCAAGCCGTTGGGTTCTACAAGACGCCGTTAGAAGAGCTGCTGGTGGTCTGCGACGACTTCGCCCTGGAGACAGGGCGGTTGCGGGTCCGGGCGAAAGGCTCTTCGGGCGGACAAAACGGGCTGAAGGACGTGGCCCGGCAGCTGGGGACCGAAGACTACCACCGCCTGCGGATTGGGGTCGGCCCGGTCCCCAGCGGACGCAGCGCGTCGGACTTCGTGCTCGGCCGGTTTGCTCCGAAGGAGCGTGAATTGGTCGATGTGGCGATCGCCGACGCGGCCGCCGCGGTCGCCTGCTGGGCGAAAGCGGGCGTCCTCGAAGCGATGAACAAGTTCAACGGCGTCGGGTCGTGAGACAAGCCGCCGACACGAGATAAAGCTCAGCGATACTTCAACCATCACGCGGCGCCGCGGCGCCGCCAACGAGGGCGACTCCCTTGGCACAGAACGTTTACGAAGGCCTGTTCATCTTCGACGCGAACAAGTTCGCTCGGGATCACGACGCGTTGCCCAAGGCGGTAGAAGAGATGATCACCTCCGAAGGGGGCGAGGTCGTCGTCAGCCGCCTCTGGGAGGAGCGCCGCCTCGCTTACCCGATCAAGGGTCAGCGCAAGGGCGCCTATTGGCTGATCTACTTCCGCACCGAGGGAGACAAGATCACCGGTCTCAACCGCGCCTGCGAGCTCAAGAGCGGCGTCTTGCGGCACATGGTGCTGAAGATTCATCCGCGTCTGGTCGAGCCGATCCTCGAGCACGCCGCCTCGGCGCCGGTCCACGGACCCGCGGGCGAGGGCGAAGCCGCCCCGGTCGCCGAGTTCGCCGGTTCGGGCGACGGGGATTGAACCCGAGTCCGCTGAACGTTTTTTGCTCACCGCGTCTTTAGCCCCGTGGCGAACCTCCATGGCCAGCTACAACCGAGTCGTCCTTGTCGGCAACCTGACGCGCGACATCGAACTACGGTACATCCCCAGCGGGACCGCTGTGGCCGAGATCGGCCTGGCGGTCAACGATCGCGTCAAGCGGGGTGACCAGTGGGTCGATGAAACAACTTTCGTCGATGTGACCCTGTGGGGCCGCACCGCCGAGGTCGCGAATCAGTATCTCAATAAAGGCTCCAGTATCCTGATCGAGGGTCGGCTGAAGCTCGACACCTGGGAGAAGGACGGCCAGAAGCGGTCGAAGCTACGGGTCGTGGCCGAGAAGATGCAGATGCTCGGCGGACGCGGCGAGGGTGGCGGCGGTGGAGGCGGCTCGCGCAGTACCGGCTCGAGGGCCCCCGCTCGCCAGCAAGATAGTTATGACAGCGGCGATGACGGCGGCTACGGCGGCGGCGGGTACGACAACTACTCGTCGGCGCCCGCAGCCCCGCCCGAAGACGATATTCCATTTTGAGTGGGTAGTCGGCAGTCGGCAGTGGGCGGTTTTTTGCTCACGGCTTCCTGCCCACTGCCTACTGCCCACTGCCCACTTAAGCAGCCATGGCCACTACCAAGCAGAAGAAACTCAAGCGCACCCCGACCCGCGCCAAGCGCCTGCCGCTCGGCCCTAGCGGCGGCGTGCAGCTGCTCTTGATCCAATCGGTCGAGCACCTCGGCAAGCAAGGCGAAGTCGTCGAGGTCAAGTCGGGCTACGCCCTGAACTACCTCATCCCTGAGGGGCTCGCCACGATCGCCAACGACCACCACAAGCGGATGGTCGATAAGCACAAGGCGAAGCTCGCCGAGATCGAGCGTGAACGGCAGGCCGAACTACGTAAGCAGGCCGCCGAGATCACCAAGCAGAGCGTCACGATCGAGGCCAAGGCCACCGAAGAGGGTCACCTCTACGGAAGCGTCGGCGCGGTGGAGATCATCGCCGCCCTGAAGAAGCAGGGCATCACGATGGCCGCCGAGCAGATCAAGCTCGAGGGCGTGCTCAAGGAGCTGGGCCTCTACACCGTCAAGATCCGCTTCTCCAGCGAGGTCGAGGGCGAGCTCAAGGTCTGGGTCGTCCCCGCCGTTGGCGATTGAAGCTAACCTCAGCTGCTGCTAGCAGTTAGATACACGAGGCAGCCGTTCCGATGGGACGGCTGCCTCGCTCTTTGATGGAGACTGATTTAGGATAGCGTCATGCGGAATGACCAACGACGAAGCCCCAATGACCAATAGGGAGCTGCCGCTCCGCCATCATTGGACATTGGGGCTTGGTCATTGGATCGCAAGCGATGGCCCTCGGCGGCATCGATCCGATCGTTAGACGATCTCTACTGCACTCCGGGCGCTGACGCTCCCGGCTCGCCTTGGTTCGAAGGAGCGGACTCTTATGTCGATCGGCGATTCGCGCGACCGTAACGAGACCAGCGGCGAGGGGAAACGCTTCCGGCGAGATGGGCGTGACGGACACGCCCCGCCGCCGATTAAGGCCGAGAGCCTCCTCGAACGGCAGCTGCCGCAGAGCCTCGAGGCCGAGCGGGCCGTGCTGTGCAGTTTGCTGTTATTGCCGGAGGTCGCCGACGACGTCGCCCTGATCCTGGGCGCGGATGATTTTCTCGACGACGCCAACCGCCGCATCTACCGCCATATGGCGGCGATGCACGACGAGGGCGCGGCGATCGACGTGATGCTGCTGATCCAGCGGCTGCGCGACAAGGGCGAGTTCGAGGCGATCGGCGGCAACGCGTACCTAGCCGAACTGAGCGGCGCCGTGGCAACGGCGGCTCACGCCGAGTACTACGCGCAGATTGTCCGTGAGAAGGCGACGCTCCGCGGCCTCATCGAGGCTTCGACGGACATCCTCCGCGACGCCTACGACCCGACGATGGAGCCGCGGCAGCTGCTGAGCCGCGCGGAGGAACGCGTCTTCGGCATCCTCGAAACAAAGGGGCACGGGCAGGTCACGACGATCCGCGATGTGCTGACCGAGTCGATCGCACGGATCGACGCGCGGATGAAGAACGAGCACGCCTTCGGCGGCATCGAGACGGGGTTCGATGACTTCGACGAGATGACCGGCGGCCTGCACGGCTCGCAGCTAGTGATCCTCGCGGCGCGTCCTTCCATGGGCAAAACGGCGCTCGCGATGAACATCGTCGAGCACGTCGCGATCAACTGCCAGCACCCGACGCTGTTTGTCAGCCTCGAAATGGCGGCGCTCGAGCTGGGCGACCGACTGCTCTGCTCTCGCGCGCATGTGAGCGGGCACCGCGTACGCACCGGCCAGATCAAGGTCGAGGAGAGTCAGAAGCTGATCCGCACCGCGGCGGAGATCAGCACGGCGCCGCTCTACATCGACGACTCGCCGAGCCGGACGATGACGGAAATCTCAGCGGCGGCGCGGCGGCTGAAGCGGAAAGAAGGGCTCGGGCTGATTGTCATCGACTACTTGCAGCTGATCGACCCCGACAACTCGCGCGACCCACGGCAGGAACAGGTGGCGAAGATCGCCCGGCGGCTCAAGGGCCTGGCGCGTGAGCTCGATGTGCCGGTGCTGTGCCTAGCGCAGCTCAACCGCCAGACCGAGGCCTCCCGGGACAACAAGCCGCAGCTATCGAACCTGCGTGAGTCGGGCGCGATCGAGCAAGACGCGGACGTGGTGATGTTCATCCACCGTGAAGAGTACTACGCGACGAACGAAGAGGACCGCGAACGCCTCCGCGGCGAGGCGGAGCTGATCATCCGCAAGCAACGCGCCGGCCCGGTAGGTGACGTGAAGCTCACGTGGCTGCACGACTTCACCCGGTTCACCAACCGGGCGCCGCAGCAGTACGACGAGTTCGCCGGCGGCTACGGCGGCGGGGACAACTCGTTCGGTTAGCTAGCGTCGCCGGGTTCTCCAGATTTGAACCTCAAAGGAACAAAGGGAAACGGAGTGTTTTTTGAAGGTCCGTTTCCCTTTGTTCCGTCGTTCCTTTGTGGTTCGCTTCTCTTCTTGCTAGCAGTGCGGGCTAGCGGCGCCGCCGTATCGGCGTGCCCGGGGGCAAAACTTTGCCCCGATTGGCTCAGGAGCCGCCATCGGTCTTGTGGTGAGGTTGCGCTTTTTCTAGTTCTACGCGGCCTCCTTCCCGCTGGAGGGCCTGCGACGGCTTGCGCCTTCGCCTCGGTAGGAATATCAGCGCTCAATCGACCCCGACACGCCCTCGATGCCGCAAGCCCAACGAAGCCCCGTGAACCGGCCATTCGTCGCTCGCCCCTGCGCGAGTCGCTTGGTTAGGTCTCGGGTTTTCGCGATCGTCGCGCTACTGGTCGCGGTTGCGCCGGCCGCCGCACAAGGCATCGGCGATCCGTTCAACGATGCATCGCCGGCAGCGCGGCAACCGATGCCGGGCGACAATGGTCGCAGAGCGACAAGCGGTCTCAGCGAGTTCGCCACCGACGAATTGGTCGCCGACATCCAGGTCCGCGGCAACCAAACGGTCCCGGCGTCGCGGATCCTCAATCAGATGCAAACCCGTGTGGGTCGGCCCTTCGACCCCCGCGCTCTCGCAGGCGACATCAAAAAGCTGGCCTCACTTCCGTACTTCGTCACCGTCCGCCCATTGCACAAGTCGACCGAAACGGGTCGCGTGATCATCCTCGAGGTGGTCGAGCGGCGGACACTCCGCTACGTCGAGTACCTCGGCAATGAATCGATCAAAGAGAAGAAGCTCGCCGAGGCGACAGGACTGACGGTTGGCGGCGCGGTCGATCCCTACGCTGTCGAAGAGGGGAAGCAGAAGATCGCCTCGCTCTACCGTGAGAACGGCTTCAATCGTGTCCACGTCGAAGTCGTCGAGGGCGCCGACTCGAAAGACCAGGGCGTCACCTACAGTATCAACGAGGGCCCGCAGGAACGGATCTGGACCGTCGTCTTCGAGGGAAACGAATTCGCCTCCGACGGGCAACTCAAGACGAAGATCGCTTCAAAGCCCGGCATCGCTTGGCCGATGGGGAGCAAACTGAAACGCGATGCGCTTGAATCAGACGTTGACAAGCTCACCGACTATTACCGTTCGTTCGGCTTCTTCCGTGCGAAGGTCGGACGGACCGTCGAGTTGGGCGAGGGCGGTGAGTGGGCGACCGTTCATTTTGCGATCAGCGAGGGTCCGCGGTACTCGATCCGCAACGTGACGATTAACGGCGTCGAGTTGTTTGACACGTCATCGATCCGCTCGGGGCTGAAACTCACTGACGGCAGCCCCTTTGAGCGTGGCGTTCAGCAACAAGACGTGCAATGGCTACGCGACCTCTATGGAAGCCGCGGATACATCTACGCCGACATCCGGGCCGAGATGCTTTTTCTGGAAGAGCCGGGCAAGATCGACCTGGTCTATAACGTCGAAGAAGGCGAGCAGTGGCGCGTGGGCCGCATCCTGGTGAACATCCGGGGCGAGGACTCCCACACCCGACTGCCCGTAGCAATCAATCGTGTGGGCTTGCGACCGGGTGACATACTCGACACTCGCAAGCTACGTGACGCCGAGCGGCGCCTGGGAGCGGCGGGCGTGTTCAACCGCAACCCGCAGATGGGGTCGGTGCCAACCATCACGCCGGAGGTTTCTCCCGAGACCAGAGAACGGCTCGCTGCCGAAGAAAAGGCGGAGGAGGCCGATCGCCAAGGGGTGTTCCGCGGTCAAAACCCGGCGAGCCCTAGCGCCACGCCTTGGACCTCCTACATGCCGCCAACGCCATCGGTTTATCAAATCGTCAAGCCGGCGCCGACGAGCGAAAGTTACGCTGTCGCCAAAGAGCCGGCGCCGAGGCAATCGATTGCGATCGAGGCCGAGGTCTACCGCGGCCAAGGACCCGCTGCGGGCTACCCGGCCACGACGGGAGCGACTTCGGTCTACCAGATGCAGCAATCGGTAGCCAATACACCCGAAGAGGCCTTATCGCGCAGCGGCACGCCCTATGCCGATCAGGGCCAACCAGCGGGCAATGTCTTCGGCGCCTCGACGGCGCCCGACGCGCACTACAACCCTTACCCGAACTACGGCGGCACAACCGTCGGCGCGACGGACCCCAGCGCGGCGCCCATAGCGCCAACGCAGTATGCCGAGGGATACCCAGCGCCGCCGACGGCGTATCCTGCAACAACCAACACGCTGCCGCCCCCTCAGGGGTATCCCGCCCAGCCGCCAGCGCCGGGCTACCCCGCGACAACGACTCCGTCTTCAACAGGCTATCCTGCCGAGACGATTGCGCCGCCCACCTACGGACAACCCGCGCCGCCCACCTACAACTCGGTCGGCGCCGACGCTTATCAAGCGGGATCGCCCGTCAACACGCAGCTCTTTCCGCTGGGGACCAATCTAACGACACCGGTGCCGCCGCCGAACGATCCGTTCGCCGACCTGGTGATCAACCTTGAAGAGACGCAAACAGGCCGGTTCATGGTCGGCGTTGCGGTGAACTCCGACGCGGGTGTCGTCGGTCAGATTTCACTCGACGAGCAGAACTTCGACTGGCGCGCCGTGCCAAGGAGCATGCAAGATGTCTACGACGGCAACGCCTTCCGCGGCGGAGGTCAGCACTTCCGACTCGAAGCGGCGCCGGGCACCCAGGTGCAGCGATATCTCGCCAGCTGGCAAGAGCCCTACTTCCTCGACACACCGATCAGCCTCAACCTGAGCGGCTCGTACTACGAACGCCGCTACGACGACTGGGACGAAGAACGCCTCGGCGGACGCATTGGCTGGGGTTATCAGTGGGTCGATCGCGACCTGTCGGGGATGGTCACGTACCGCGGCGAGAACGTGAAGATCTTCAACCCGTCCGATCCAACGCTCCCCGACTACGCCGAGGTGCTCGGCGACAACTCGCTGCATGGCTTCGGCTTGCGGTTGGTGAACGACAAGCGAGACAATCCGTTCCTCGCGACGGAAGGCTACTACCTCTCGGCGAGCGTCGAACAGGTGATCGGATCGTTCAGCTACCCGCGCGCCGAACTCGACGCCCGTACCTACTACCTGCTTAAAGAGCGCCCCGACCACACCGGCCGCCACGTGCTGACTTTCCAGTCTCGGCTGGGCATCACGGGATCGGACACGCCTGTGTACGACCGGTTCTATGCGGGTGGCTTCTCAACAATGCGCGGCTACGATTTCCGCGGCGCGTCACCGGTTATCAATGGCTTCGAGGTGGGCGGCGACTGGATGTTCCTCAACACGGCCGAATACATGTTCCCGCTTTCGGCGGACGACATGATCCACGGCGTGGCGTTTGTGGATCACGGCACGGTTACTCCTTCCGCTTCGCTCGACGACTACCGTGTAGCGCCGGGCGTGGGGCTACGGATCTTGGTGCCTGCGATGGGTCCGGCGCCAATCGCGTTGGACTTTGCTTGGCCGGTAGCGGGGCCGGACTTCGACGACAAACGTGTATTCACGTTTAATATCGGATTCCAGCGCTGACACGAGGGGGTGACGTTAGCGCCGCAAAGCCGATACGGCTGGCAGCAAGAAATCCCTCGACCCTCGTCTCTTACCCGTCGTCCCTTTTCAATACCGCCGCTTGGTCGACCAGCGCATCAGGTCGCCGTTGTAGTCACGGTGCCAGCCGACTTGCGGATAGACCTGCTCGGCGCCAAACCAGCCCCATTGAAACTGCGCAGCGGTGTGGGCATGGTTCATGGGCCCCGCGTACGGCGCTTGGTAGTAGGCGGCGTAGGGCGACGTAGCGCAGGGCGCGGCGGCGATGCCAATCTCGGCGGACGCGAACAATGCGAAACCGCCCAGCAAGCGGACACCGTAACAAGCTAGCAAAGAACGCATCGCACAAGCCTCAGATCAAAGGAGCCTCTAACGAAGCAGTTGGTCCACCGATGGACCCTACGGGTTGTTTCGACTGGGTAAACCGCGAGACTTGTGCGTAGTCCCGGAGGCGGCCGAGACTGCTAGAAAAAACTCTCGCCAGCCGTATCGCAGATTGCCCAATCCGCCCGACAATTCTGCCACCTGATAGCAACGATGAATTACCTAGCCCACGCTTGGTCCTTCCTTCGCAACGGATCAGCTGATCCCTACGAGCTAGCGGGTGTTGCCGTACCGGACTGGCTTGGCGTCGCGTCTCGCCGAACGAAGTGCCGGTCGCGCGACGCGGCGCCGCACCTCGATTCGGAGAACGCGCAGTTGGCGGCCCTGGCGAGGGGCGTTTGCCGTCACCACGCCGACGACGCCTGGTTCCACGAATCGCCCGCCTTCGGAGCGTTATCGCTAGGGTTTGCGAAGACGGTTCGCGAGGCGCTTGGTGAATCGACCAGTATGCGGCCCTGGTTTCTCGGGCACATCCTTGTCGAAATGCTGCTCGATGATGAACTTGCGCGGCGCGAGCCAGGGCTGCTCGATTGGTATTACGAGCTAATGACGCATGTCGATGGGGCGTGGGTGGCGGCGTCGATTGAGCGGATGGCGCAACGCGACGTCGGCGATCTTGCGCTCTTCGTCGAGCGGTACGTCGAGGTCCGGTTCCTCGCCGATTATCGCGATGACGACGCCTTGGTGATGCGTCTCAACCAAGTGATGCAGCGGGTGCGACTCGACAAGCTGCCGGCCGCATTCACGCCACTGCTGGCGGGGTTCCGTGGCGCCGTCGCCGCTAGCTTTGATGAACTGGTGGTCGATCCGGACCTTGTCGGAAAAACGCCGGTCGCTCTTGAAACCGGCGGCTCGGTTTCTGCGTAACACGAGCACGGACGCCCTACCTGCTTGAAAGGGCCCTTCTCGTTACGGATGGAGCGACACGATGAGAAGCCTGCTTGCTTTGTTCCTTTTGCCGGCGATCTGGATGTCGGCGAATCCCGCTTCAGCGATCGAACTGCCGCAGGTCGGCAGCTTCGACACGAGCACGCCCGAGGTGGCGTTCGACGTGCCGGCGACGCTTGCTTGTCGTGACGTGACGACGCCCGAATTCCTCGCCGCCAACCCCGATATGCGGCTGGTGGAGGTCGTCACCCCGGTGTCGCTGCTACTATTCCATGGCGAAGCAGGGAAGGTGGACGACATGATTCTAGAGATTGACGGCGCCGCGGCGGGCCTCAAGGTTCACGACTACGCGCCGCGCACCGAGCTCGCTAGTGACTTAGCGCAACCCATCGAAGTTAAAGAGACGATTGCGACCGATAAGTCGATCGCTGCGACGATCGGAGCAAAGCTCGCGCCGGACGTTTGCCTGACTCCGACCCTTACAGCCGGGACCTCCAAGGCCGAGTCGGCGACCGTCACCCGCAGCGAGTTGCCGCCCAAGCAGGCCATTATCGTCAGCGGAACCACCGGCGGCCGTTCGGGCGTGTACTACAAGCTCCGGCGATCGTCGCAGTCGACTCTCGAAGGGGAGCGAATGTTCCGTGTTACGTTCGCGGCGCCGGCCGATTGGGACGGCGGCTCGGTCGAGGTGCGTTGCCTTGCGCGTGGCGAGAAGAAATGGCTCTTCGTCGATCAGCGCCGTGTTTGGAATCAAACGACCACGCCGATGGAGCTACGTCTGGTGAGCCATACGACCGCAAAGCCAGTCGTAGATGAGTCGGCTAAAGAGTAGGCGCTTTGGGAGAGTTTGCTGGGGGGTCAACGAAAGAGGCCCGGCCAGCGCTGTGCTGACCGGGCCCGTCGCCTCTATCCTTGCCCAGACCGATGACCTATCGACGGCGAGCAAACATCGCCAGACTCAACATACCTGCCAAAACAGCTGTGGTCGGTTCGGGAACACCAAAGATCTCACCCGACGCGGCCGGCAAGACAAGCTTGTAACCAGCCGTCCCATCGACCTCACCGTCCGTCCCGGCTCCTGCTGTTCCATCGACGGACAGGCCGTGGATCACGATCTCACGGAAGTCGAGCGGGATCAGGTCGGCGCCGACGTAGTCCATGCCGCTCACCGGGCTGCCAAACAAACTGTCGTCGGTAAGGTCATACGTTTGATTGAAGACGAACGAACCCGTGGGCGTATTCTGCGTCGGTAAGGGGAGCAGTATGTCACCGTAGCGTGGCAGGCCCTCGAGCACTTCGACGAAACCATCGCCGTCGCCATCGTCGGCGATCGTCGGGCTCACCGAATCGCCCGCCGGGTTACCGCTCGTGCCGTCCCCGGTGAGGAGGCCGTGGATGTGCATCAAGTGGTCTTGATTGGGCTCGAATCCCGTGCCGGTGATCGAGATGTCAAGCGTCATCGCCGTGGTGTCCAGCGTCATTAGCGCAAATGCGCTGCCGCCGGAGTTGTTGAGAGAGCCGATATTGGCGGCGAACTGCTGCAGATGATCTGCGGAGGCCGGCAATGACATCGCTGCCGCTGCTAGAAGCGTTGAGATTCGTAAGATGGACACGGTGCTGACTCCTAATTCGGAAAAGGCGAGTAGTGACATTAGCGGGTAGTAAGTTTCCTACTTGCGGGCGCGACGAAGGAAACCTGTTCCGAGGACGCTCGCTACGAGGAGGGTTGCGCTGGTTGGCTCGGGAATCGGCGCGACGGCGATTGCGGTGATGATGGCCCCACCGCCCACTTCACCTACGGGCGTACCGAGTCCGGTCATCAGATCGACGGTCCAGAAAGTGGTTCGCGAGGTGGTCGAGTCTTCGATCGCCATGTAGCCGACGCCGGTGGCGCCAGAAATGTCGAAGCCTCCGGTGCTGGTGACATCGGTGCCCAGGACGCCGACGGTCCCAAGAGTTCCGGCCGAGTTTGCTTGTGTCACCAAGAGGTCGAGACCCGCATCAACGCCGTAGAGCTGCGTTGTCGTCGCGTTATTGAAACTGTTCGTGTAGGCCGAGTGGACGACGTTGGGGTCGGTTCCGGCGTTGGCGTCCCCCATCGGGAAGAAGACGTCGGTGACTTCGGTCGCCATACCGTCATTCGGATTGAGGACGTAATTCTTGTTGACGTCGGATACAAAGCGGATGCGATCGATCGTCGGGTTGAAGTCGAAGCCGAAGCTCGACCCGTTGATCGGCGGCGAGAACGGCCCGGAGCCCACCATCGTCGCGGCGCCGGTCGAGGTGCTCAGCGTGTAGAGTCGGCTTGAACTGCCGACGGCAAAGAGCTCGCCCGTCGCGGGACGGAAATCGATGCCAAGAATCGTCTCGTTAGATTGCAAGCCGGTGATCGGCATTCCCGACATCAGGTTTCCTGGCATCGCTGAATCCCAACTGACGAGGAATTGCTCCTCGGTGACGCCGTAGATCGATTCGGCGTGGGCGGCGGCGGGCGCGAGCATCAGCCCGCAAGCGACTAGCATTAGGCGTGGAGACATAGGGAGGACCTCAGCAAGAAAGGGGACAAAACCTTCACAACGCTGAGGAGTTACGGGCGCCACCTGTGCCCGGATTGAACGAGTTCAATAAAACACCTCAAGAACTGGCTGATTGGGCTCGAAGTCCATCGATTGACCGCTGCCCAGCGGAGAACTACGGTGAAGGGCT
Source organism: Botrimarina mediterranea (assembly GCF_007753265.1). NCBI lineage: Bacteria > Pseudomonadati > Planctomycetota > Planctomycetia > Pirellulales > Lacipirellulaceae > Botrimarina > Botrimarina mediterranea. The sequence goes on along the minus strand of NZ_CP036349.1, from coordinate 867,925 downwards.
GCGGCGAAGGGTTTCGTCGCGAACTCATTCGAGGCCCGTGCCGATGGCCCCCCTCCGCTCGCTGTTATTCGTCGCGGGCTGCGTCGCGCTGCTCGCCTGCGCGGGGTGCAGTGAATTGAGAACCTCGAGCGGACTGGGGACGGGCTCGGTGGCATCCACTCCGGCTGATTTCGAGTTAGCCCCAGCTGGCGTCGTGAGTGAGCAGATGGCCGCCCTCGCCGAATGGCGCAACGACGCCACCGCCAGCGGACGGGTGTTTAGCTTCGCCTCGCCGGGCAACCGAGTGATCACGGGGCCGCTCGAGCGATTCGAGAAGCTCGTCGATTCCAGCCCTTACGTGGCGCTCACTGACAACCAAGGCTACGCCGTTGGCCGCGCCGTTAAGAAGGGCGACGCCGCCACCGTCCTAGTAACGCTGATCGATCGTTCCGGGACGCTGGTGGCTTACCGCTTCTACTTGAGCCGCCAAGAAGATGAATCCCAGCATCGCTGGATGACCGACGCGGTCTATCGATTCACGCCGAGCGAAGCCGGCGCCGATCAGACGGTTAGTCCGACGATCTGACCGACAGCCCGCCGAAAGATTTATGTCGTCGAGCGCCGCCAATCGGTCACCAAGTTCCCGTCAGTGGGACCGCTACGCCGACGCCGAAGATGACGGGCCGCTCATCGCTGCGGTAGCTGCGGGTGATCGCGACGCCTTCGCCACGCTCTACGACCGCTACGCTCCACGCGTCTACGGGATGGCAATGCGGGTGCTGGGGAGGGACGCCGACGCCGAAGCCGTCGTGTCAGACGTCTTTCTGTCACTTTGGAAAGACCCGCACGGTTTTGACCCATCCCGCGGCGCCTTACGCACGTATGTCTTGTTGCTGGCGCGGAGCCGATCGATCGACCGGCTGCGGGCCGGCGCCACGCGGGCCGAACGAACGGAGGCGGCGGCTATCGAGTCGCTGCCAGAGATGGTGAAGCGTCAACATTCCGACCGCCCCGACACCCGTCTCGTCGAACACGAGAATTCGGACCAAGTCCGCACCGCCGTCGGACGACTCGAAGCCAAGCAACGTACGCCGCTTGAGATGGCGTACTTCCAAGGCCTCACCCACGCTGAGATTGCCGAGCAGCTCGGCGAACCGCTCGGCACGATCAAGACCCGCATCCGTACGGCCTTGCAAACCCTCCGTTCCGCACTCCGTTCGGTAGGGAGGGACCACGATGTCCTGTGACAGCATCCGACCGCTCCTGCCCGATTACGCCGCCGGCGCGGCGACTGAGGAGGAACGCGCGCTAGTTGAACGGCACCTGACAAGCGGCTGCGAGGCTTGCCTCATCGAACTCGTCGAACTGCAAGACGCGGCGGCGCTGTTGCTAGACGCCGAACCATTGCCGGCGCCACCCGCGCATCTTAAGACGCAATTGCTCGACGCCATCGCAACATCGGCCACGCTTACATCAACGCCGAAGCGGTCCGCCTGGACAATCGCCGCGTGGTCGGTAGCGGCTTCGCTTGCCGTTGTTGCGGCGGGCGTCACGTGGCTGCGGTCGCCAGAAGCCGCCGACGCGGTGAAACAATCCATCGCCGAGGCATGGCAGGAACGTGTCGCGAAGAGCGAACGAGAATTTGGCGTTCGCGGCGCTCGGCTCGTGTCGTTGCCGATCACGAGCTTTAGAAAGTCGGTCGTCACCCACTTGCTATATGACTCGGTGTCGCAGCAGTTGCATGTTTGGGCGACTCACAACCCACTCGCCAGCCGCTCTGAGCCGAACTGGGTTTGGCTCATTGATGAAGAGGGCGCTGTGATCGCTCGCGGAGAGTTAAGGCATGCTTCGGCTGGTAGGATCTTCGCGATCTTGGATGTCAACGGCTTAGAGGCAGAAGCCGCCAAAGTCTTGCTGACCATCGAGTCCGATGAGCTAGAGGCGGCGCCGAGCGAAGAGGTGGTTGAGCAGGGCGTGTTGGAAATCCGCTGAAGCGGGGGCACAATAGCGGGTCTTAGAAGTGCTCCGCTATCCTCGAATGTTTGCAGCATGATGGCCCCTATCGTTGTCGTCTCTGGCTTGCCGCGGTCGGGGACTTCGTTGGCCATGCAGATGATCGCGGCAGGTGGTGTCGAGCCGCTGACCGATGGCGAGCGTGCCGCCGACATCGACAATCCGCGGGGCTATTTCGAACTCGATGCGGTGAAACGGCTCAAGGCAGACTCGTCCTGCATCCGTGATGGCCGAGGCAAGGTCGTGAAGGTGATCTCGCACTTGCTGGGCGAACTCCCAAGCGGCGAGACGTACCGAATCGTCTTTGTTGACCGCGACCTTGATGAGATTCTGACGTCGCAGGCGAAGATGATTGCCCGACTCGGCAAACCGGCGCCGCCACAGGACATCGTTCGCCGGGCTTTTGTCACGCACCTCGACGCGTTCGAGCGGCTCACGGCGCGCCGACAGGATTATTCCGTACTCCGCGTGGCGTACACCGACATGGTCGCCGAGCCCCAAACCGCCGCGGAGCGGATCGCGGGCTTCCTTGCCGAAGGCGGAATTACGGGGCTGGATCTCGCCGCGATGGCGGGGACGGTTGATCCAAATCTGTATCGCAATCGCGCGAAAGATTGAACCCACCGCTCGCATTTGGTTGCTGGTACTGCGCCGTGACAGTAGCGTAGAGATTTTCGGCGCCCTCTGATCTGGCCACGATGTGTAATCAAGATTACTTGCCGCTAGTAGCGTTGATAGCCGCCGCCATGCTGGCCGCGCCCGCTAAAGGATACAACAACAACGACCGCTGGACGTTCACGTCGGCGGGTGGCGTGGCCGGTCCGATCGGGACGCCGGTCGCGTTGACCTGGGGGATCGCCGACGACGGGACGCTGGTCCAGAACGTCACGCCGGGCGTCAATCGCAGCAGCAATCTGATCGCGAAGCTCGACTCGTGGTACGGGGCGGGCCCGGGCGGGTCGGACCTGACGCAAAGGCCATGGTTTGGGTACGTCGAAAGCTCGTTTGATCGCTGGGCGGAGGTCTCGGGCATCACGTTCACTTACGAACCCTACGACGACGGCGCAAACCACAATGTCGCGGCCGGGGTCGCGGGGGTGCGCGCCGACGTGCGGCTGGCGGGCGCCCGCTACGATGGGACAATTGGCGTGAATATCGGCACGGCTGGTTACACGATCGCTCCCGATTTGGGCGATATCTTCCTCGACACCGACGATGCCGCCTACTTCAGCAACGCCAATGGCAACGCCTTCTCGTTGCGGCATACGCTGATGCACGAGCTTGGGCATTCGCTTGGCCTCGGGCATCTTACCAGTAGCAATTCCGTGGCGCTCCTGGAGCCCTTCACACAGACGGGATTTGACGGTCCCCAGCACGACGACATCCGAGGGGTCCATTTTCTGTATGGCGACGCTCTGGAGAAGAATGGCGGCAACGACACGATCGCCACCGCGACGCCCCTTGGCGTGATCGACGGCGGCTCGGTCGTATCCGTCGGGACCGACGGCGGCGCCACGCTGGTCACGGCGGACATGTCGGACTTCATTAGCATTAATCGCTCGGCCGACGTGGACGTTTTCTCGTTCAGTGTGGAAGGGGCGTCGCAAGTGAACATCACGATGACTCCGCTGGGGTTCAGCTACGCGCATCAGGCCTTTGGACTGGGTTCGACGACGATCCAGTCGGACCGCATTGGCGATCTTGGGATTGAAGTGCAGCAATTAGGCCCGTCGCTGGTGAGTTCGTCATTAGGCATCTCCAACGGCGGCGGCCTCGGCGCCGCTGAGACGTTGGACTTCACCACGACGGAGGCGGGTAGCTTTACCCTCCACGTCACTGGGATAACGAACGCGACACAGTTCTACCGGCTCGACCTAGCGGTCACGTCACTAGCCCTTCCGGGCGACTACACCGGCGACGGCCTCGTCGATGCGGCCGATTACACCCGCTGGCGGGACACGCTAGGAAGCACTACAGAGTTGGCGGCCGATGGCGACGGCAACGGCGAGATCGATGACGCGGACTACGACGTTTGGGCGTCGGCCTACGGGTCGATTTTCCACGGGGCAGGGACCTCGGCGTCCGGCGCGGTTGCCGAGCCGGGCGCCCTCGTGGGAGCGACGCTGGGCCTCCTTCTTGCCAAATTCCGGCGCCCAAACCGTTGAGCGGCACGGTGACGGCTGGTTATATTTAAACCACCTAGTGCGTGGGCCCGACTCTGATCAGGCTCCTAGGCGGCGTGCTAGGGCCTGCCTTTACCTCTCCCTACCGCTACCGGTTCGCACTGGCGCCCGTTCGTCATGGGCCGACGGTCTTCCGACTTACCAGATTCGATTTCTTGGTTGCTTCAAAGCACCCCTGAAAGCGCTGTCAGTTTTTCGCTTTCCGCTCCGCTCCTTATGCATCACACCTACTGGAGACGCTCATGAAGCAAGATGATTCCAACGCCACCGCTCGTCGGGCGGCGTATTCCATCGCCGCCGGCGCCGTCGTTGGCGTGACCGGTTCGGCCGAAGCCGCCATTAGTTACTCCGGTGTGCAAGACCTCGCTATTGCGCAGTTTAGCAGCCAGCAGCTCAATCTCGATGGCGACGCTTACAACGACATCCTGCTGAAGAATTACGTCTTCGGCGGCGGCAACTACCAAGGCGCCTACGTCAACTTTGCCCCGGGCAAGGTCGTCGGTTTTAGCGCCGGGCTCAGCTACGCCAGCGCTCTGTCTGCCGGCGACTTGATCGATGCCTCGACGACGAGCGGCGGGCCGTTTCAAGCATCCATGGCATACGGCGGCAACAACCCTAACGCCGAATTCAACACCGCCAGTGGCGCGTTCATCGGTCTGGAGTTTCCCATTGGCGGCGTCAGCCACTTCGGTTGGGTCCGGGTGACCGTGGACAACGCCGCCGGCTCGTTTGTCATCAACGACTGGGCCTACAACTCGACACCCGGCGCCGGGCTGCTCGCGGGCCAAGTCCCCGAGCCGACCTCGCTGGGCCTGCTGGCCGCCGGCGCCGCGGGCGTCGCTGCGATGCGCCGCCGTCAGGTCGCATGAGACTCGACTGATAGGACGATCGAAGTTTTTGCATCGGCGAGCGGGGCTCTTGCGACCCCGCTCGCCGGTCGCCTAGACATGGACAAGAAGAGCATCGAGGAAGATTGGCAATGAGCCCTGTTAACAACGCAGAAGCGGCGAAGCAGCGTCGTGTCGCCTATTCGCTCGCCGCCGGCGCGACAATGTCACTGGTGGGCGCCGAAGCGGACGCGCAGATCGTCTGGTCAACGGTTCAGAATATCGCCATTGACGCCGGTGGCGCCCTGACGCTGGAGCTCAACGGCGACGATCCCTATTACTCCGATAGTGATCTGATCCTTAAGAACTATGTGTTTGACAACGGCCCCTACCAGGGAATGACGGTCCGTTACGCGCCGGGTCGAGTTGTCGGCTTTCGCGCCGGCTCCGGCAACTACGCTTACGCCACGGCCCTGACGGCTGGAGCGGTTATTGACGCGACGACGACCGGCGCAGGGGATGTCTTCTTCGGCTCGATGGCCTATGGCGAACTGAATCCAAACGCCCAGTTCAACGAGGCGCCCTCCGCTTTTCTGGGCGTAGGCTTCCCGATCCTCAACCAAATCCATTACGGCTGGGTGCGCGTCACCGTTGATAACGCAGCGGGCGTCTTCGTCGTCCGTGACTGGGCCTATAACGCTACGGCCGGCGCGCCGATCGCCGCCGGTCAGGTCGCGGGCGACTTCAACGGCGACGGCGTCGTGGATGCGGCCGACTACACCGTATGGCGTGACACGGAAGGGAGCAACACCGACCTTCGCGCCGACGCCGACGCCGACGGCGTCATCGGCGCCGGCGACTACGCCGCGTGGGCAGAGGACTATGGCTTCTCGGCGTATGAGTTCGACGCCGCCCCCGCCGCCTCAACGATTCCCGAACCGGCAACGCTCGGCCTGTTGGCCTGTGGCGCCGCCGGGTTAGGCGTGCTGCGTCGTCATCGGTCCGCCGGCGTGACCCCGAGTGAGTCCAACGCGCCGTGATAGCGCCCGAAAGGACCACGACCGAACGATCGCCGCGACGGGTGCTGCTCGTCGGATGGGACGCCGCCGATTGGCAGATGATCCAACCCCTCGTTACGCGGGGACTGATGCCAACCATCGCCGGCATGATGGAGCGCGGCGTGTGGGGCAACCTGGCGACCACCAGGCCGATCCTCTCGCCGATGCTGTGGAACACCATCGCTACCGGCAAGCGGCCGATCGACCACGGAGTCCACGGTTTCACCGAACCTGACCCGGACGGCCAAGGCGTGCGGCCCGTCCACAGCACCAGCCGCAAGTGCAAGGCGATCTGGAACATCCTCACGCACTACGGGCTGCGATCGACGGTTGTTGGTTGGTACGCCTCACACCCGGCCGAACCAATCGCCGGCGTGATGGTGAGCAACCAGTTCGAGCAGTTCCGCGTCGAGAACGGCAAGCCGACACCGCCGTCGGCCTCGTGTGTGCATCCACACGAGCTGACGGACGAACTAGCCGAGTTCCGCGTCCTCCCCGGCGAGATCGACGCCGGCGCCATCCTGCCGTTCATCCCCACCGCGGGTGAATTGCTAGAGTGCGAGGACCATCGGCTGGGCAAGTTTCAACACTTGATGGCGCAGACCGCGACGATCCACGCGACGGCGACGCACCTCTTGGCGAAGGACGACTGGGACTTCGCCGCGGTCTACTACGAGGGGATCGATCGTTTCGGCCACGAGTTTATGGAGTTCCATCCGCCAAAGATGGACGAAGTCACCGACGCCGACTTCGCGGCCTACCAGCACTGCATGACGGGGATTTATCGCTTCCACGACATGATGCTGCAAACGTTGCTCGACATGGTGGGCAACGACACGGCGGTCGTGCTGATCAGCGATCATGGCTACTACAACAACCATCTACGTCCCGACCCGCGCCCCGGAAAAGCTGGGCCGGTCGATTGGCACCGTCCGTTCGGCGTCTTCGCGGCGCAGGGGCCGGGCGTGCGGCAGGGCTCGCGACTCTACGGCGCCGGTATTCTCGACGTGACGCCGACGCTGCTGCAATTGATGGGCGTCCCCGCAGGCTTCGATATGCCGGGCCGTGTCCTCGCCGAGGTGCTCGACACGACGATCGCAGAGGGCAAGCCGCTGCCGCGCATCGAGACTTGGGAAGAAGTCGAGGGTGAATGTGGCATGCACCCGCCCGAGATTCGGATCGACGCGGCCGAATCGCGGGCGGCGATGGAACAGCTGGTGGCGCTTGGCTATGTCGAAGCGCCGTCGGAGGACATCGAGAAGACGATCCGCGACACGATCGCCTGCAACGAGTTCAACCTGATCCAGTCGCTGGTGGACAGCATGCGGATGGGCGAGGCGATCGAGCGGATCGATGCGCTCGACCCGTCGGTGCGAGAGACGGCGCCGTGCCTGACGATGCTGGCGACATGCCTGTTGGGTGTCGGCGATAAGTCCCGCGCAAGAGACGTCCTCGAACGATTGGCGGCTGACACGCCCGACTCACCGCGGACGCGGATGATGCTTGGCTCGCTGGAGTTTGCCGAAGGGAACGCCCAAGCGGCGATGACCCACCTCCGTGAGGTGGCCGCTTCCGATCCCCGGCTGCCGGGGCTGCACAACAAGTTGGGCCAAGTCCTGCTGGAGACCAAGCATTACGACGAGGCGGTCGCCGCGTTCGAGAAGGCGCTCGAGATCGACGGCGACAGCCCGCTCGCCTTCACCGGCAGGGCGCGCGCCAAGCTCGAGTTGGGCGACGCTCAGTCCGCGCTCGAGGACGCCATGACCGCCGCCGAGCTCGTCCACTTCCTGCCGCGGGCGCACTACCTCGTGGGCCGGGCGTTGGCCGCGCTAGGACGCCCTGACGAAGCGGCCGAGGCGCTGGAGCTTTGCGTCAAGCAAGCGCCGGGCATGTCGGCGGCCCACCACGAATTAGCGGGCGTCTACCGCACGCTCGGCGAAAACGCGAAGGCCCGCGAGGCGGAGTTGCGTGCCGGTCGGGTGTTGGCGTAGTTCGCAATCAACAGTTATCGAGAAAAGCAAACGAAACGGAGATCCCTGCATGTCTCTTCATCCGAAGCGATCGGCGTTTACGCTTGTCGAGCTGCTGGTTGTGATCGCGATCATCGGCATCCTCGTGGCGCTGCTCTTGCCGGCCGTTCAGGCGGCGCGGGAGGCGGCTCGGCGGAACGCCTGCACGAACAACCTCAAGCAGCTCGGCTTGGCGGCCCTCAACTACGAGTCGGCGCGAAAGATGCTGCCTCCGGGGTACCTGGGGTCGCCCCTCTTCGGCAAGCCTTGGGAAGACGACCCCCTCGTGAACGGCGTTGTGGAGTTGCAGCAAGGGATCGGCGTCTTGGTGTTTATGCTTCCTTACGTCGAAGAGCAGTCGCTCTTCGACCAATTCACTGAGCAGTACTCCATCTCCGTCGATTCCAATGACACGTGGTATTTCAACGACGACTACGACAATTTTCGTCGTCGTCGGCTTTCGGGCACAAACATTGACTCATTCCGTTGCCCCTCGCTGTCGAACGAGCCGCCGCAATCGGCTTACCTAGACAAGATGTACTTCATCGCCACTGTAAGCGACTTGGTTCGAAAGTCTGGAGGCAACAATCCGGCTATCGTTGCTCAGGGACTGACGAGTTACGCCGGTGTCACGGGCGTCGTCGGAACAGCGGGGCCACAAGATGTTATTACCGACGCCGCCGGGCTTCCGTACCCCGCTCTAGGAACGCGCAGCATCAGGACTGAGCTGCTCGGCGTCTTCGGGCGTCGCAGCGAAACCCCGCTCGCCAAGGTGATTGACGGCACTTCCAAGACCTTGATGTTCGGGGAAGCGCCTGGCACCTTCGGCACGAACGCCGGCGACACGTTTGACTGGTCGTCCGGACAATACGACGGCTTTATCCAAGGCTTCGCCTGGGCGGGCTGGGCGTGCATCCCGACTTACTTCGGCCTTGACCCTAGCGACGCCGACGGAGAGCCCAACCCCGAAGCCCGCTACCAAACGCACTGGCGTCAGTTCGGCTCGGTCCACTCGGGCGGCGTCGTGCTGTTCACGATGGCCGACGGGTCCGTCCATGGACTGACGAAGGACATCGACCTCGCGACGTACCACAACCTCTCGACGATGAAGGGCGAAGAGCCCGCGTCGCTGCCGTGATTGCGTAGGCCACCGCGGGTGGCGTTAGAGGCTACCGAAGTTCTCTTCGCCGTTGGGCGTGGCGTAGGACTTCCAGACGTTCTCATCGACGTCGTCGGGGACGAACCGCACGCTCCCATCCACGGCGAGGAGGTTCACGCCGCCCGGATGCGTGCTGCGGGCAAGCTGCCGCCACTGGCCGCGCCACTGGCCGCCCGTCACTTCGGTAGAACGGCACTCCGTGTTCGCCAGCCCTTCGGCGCAGTACCGGGTCCAATCCGGCAGCTGTTTGAAGTTTGGAACGTAGTCGTGCATGTACATCGACGCGGCGCCAAAGTGCAAGGTCCCACGTGTGTCCGTACCTTCGTAGGTGCGAACCTCACAGACGGCGGCCGTCTTCGACGTGCCGTCGATGAACTCGGCCATCTTGCGACCACGATTCACTTGAAACGTCCCGAATCGCATCAGCGACGAATTCGGCTTCTCGGGGTTTCGGCGAGGCCAGTTTACATCGGGTCCGTCAGTCGACGAGAAAGGACGGACTGAACAACCGAACTGCGTGTTGGTGCAATCTTGCCAAGGCGAAACGTCGTTCATCCATACAAAGCCGATGCCTGCATTCGCCGCGTAATTGCCGCGAGCGCCATACCAGTTGTTGACGATTCCCACCGGATCGCTCGATGGACATACGTAAGTTTCGAACGGGATGTGATGAGAGGTATCGCCGTTGTCATTTCGTTGGCCGAGCGGTATTGACCAGTCCACGGCGGAGTACAGCGCTGCCTCTTCGACGTAAGGCATTAGCGAAGAGACCCAGCTGAACATCGTTGGGTCCGTGCCAGCGCCGGCTGTCGTGCGTTGCGTCGCTCCGAATGGGAATTTCTTCTGCGACGACTCGTAGTTCATCAACGCCAAGCCGGTCTGGCGGATGTTGTTGGTGCACTCGGTGCGGCGGGCCGCTTCGCGCGCGGCTTGCACCGCTGGGAGCAGGAGAGCCACAAGGATGCCAATGATGGCGATCACCACTAGCAACTCGACCAGCGTGAACGCAGAACGACGCGCCAGACGCGGCGTGGTTGGGGCGAGGGAAGTCACCGACTTAAGCTCCTACGGCTCGTGATCAACCAGACCCTCTGCGGGCACGGCCAACGGCCGATGCGGCGGGGAATGGGATTCGCCTGCTTCTCTCTGCCAATGATTCTAAACCAACGCCGCGCGACCCGGAAAGTCAAATCGGCAGAAATCTGCCGTAAGGCGAGGTCTGCCAGCGTCCACCCAGAGCGTGATCGCGCGAACCCAATGCGCGATTGCTCGGGGATGAAATTGGTAAAAGCGTTTCTCCTGAGCCTCGGCGGGGTTATAGTCAGCCCTGAAGCGAGTTGGCGTTACCGACGCCAGCTTCGCCATCTGAATGGTTGGAAGAGAAGCAGGCGGAGCATCTTCCCACAGGCAAAACGGGCTCGCACGAGCGCCGGCCGGGGAGGCTCCATTTTCTGACTGCTGTTGTTGTTCCCAACCCGCTCGCATCGAGTCTCACCTTGGAGTCGCTCATGAAGGCAGTTTTGTTCCCCCGTCTCTTGGCATGCTTGGCAGCCCTTGGGGCGGCTGATTCGGCGCTGGCGTCGCCGCTCACCGAGTTCAACAACGCGACGCTCGTCGCCGACTTCCAGTTCGACGACGCCGTCGGAACCCCGATTGAATCGACGGCCAACTCGGTCGACCCTCTCGCCCTGTGGGACACCGACGCCGACTTCGGCGGAGCGGCCACAAACGGCTCCGGCCAGTTCGACGCCGCCGGCAAGAATAACACCGAGTTCGGAACCGTCTATGTCGACACACCCGGCGTGACTTCGGGCGTCGTCTACGGCCTGTTCGATGTCTCGTGGGCTTTTGACGAGTCCGTCTATGACGCCGCCCAGGACGAAGAGTTTCGACTGTCACTTATTCAGTTCGACCCACGCAGCACTTTCGTTACCGTCGAGACGTTCTTCACTCGCACCTCCGCAACCGAAGTCGAACTCTATGGCAACGCTGTCGGGACCGGCGCTACCGACACCCCGGACTTGGTCCTGGGCTCTAGCGGCGATTTGCTGACGATTGTCAAAGCAGACCTCGACTCATCGATGTTCGAGCTTTTCTACTCGACCGACGACGGGGCGACGTTCGTCTCGGCGGGCGCCGGCGCCCTCGACCCCACGAGGGGCGTCGAATCCCTCCGCTTTGTGCTCAACGAAGACTTCTCGAACGATTCGTTGCTAGTGGAGCGGATCGCCTACGCCGTCGTTCCCGAGCCGATGGCGGCAGCCCTCGTCGCGATCGGCTTCGCGGCGTTTGCTTCGACCACACGTCGCACGGCGGGGCGGTGAAGACGTGATGCGGACTGCTTTAGTTGCGTTGATCGTCGGTGCGGCGGCGGGGATGTCCTCCCCCGCCGCCCGCGCCGACCTCACGGTCGTCTGCCGTGACTACGCCGTCACCAGCGGGCATCCCGACTCGACGGGGGTCGGCCTCGAGGTGTTGCGCGCGGGGGGCAACGTCGTTGACGCGGCGGTCGCCACGTCGCTCGCCCTGGGCGTCGCCGAGCCGTACGGCTCGGGGATCGGCGGCAAGGGAATGCTCCTCTACCGCGAAGCGGCGACGGGCAAGGTCTACGCCCTCGAGGCCATGTGCCAAGCGCCCGCGGGGCTCGACGCCGAGGCGTTCGCCAAGCTGCGGAGGCGCGACCGTTACTACGGCTACCAGGCCGTCGCCGTGCCGGGACTCGTTGCCTGCCTGGGCGACGCGCACCGTCAGTGGGGATCGAAGCCGTGGGAAGAGCTGGTGCTCCCCGCCGCCGATCTCGCCGACGAGGGGGTCGTTGTGTCGGCGCCGATGTACTCCTTGATGCGACCCAAGCGTAACCTGCTGCGCCGCGACGACGCCGCGGCGGCGATGTTCTTGGCGGATGGTGAGACGCCCGCAGTCGGCAGCCGGATGAAGTACCCGCTTCTGGCGGAGACGCTGCGGACGATCGCGAAGGGCGGACCGCGGGCTTTCTATGAAGGCCCTATTGCTGAGCAGATCGTCGCGACGTGCAAGGCGGGCGGATCGCCGATGTCGTTGTCCGACCTGCGCGACTACCGCATCAGGCATGTCGCGCCGCTGGAGGCTGATTGGGAGGGTTACCACCTCGCCGCCGCGCCGCCGCCGCTGACCGGCGGGACGACAGTGCTCGCCACGCTGAAGTCACTCGAAGGCGTCGCCGCGCTGCACGCCTGCACCGAACGCGACGCGACCTACATCGACCTGGTGAGCCGATCGCTGCTCGCTCTCTACCCGGAGATCACCCGCACCGTCGCCGACGTGCCGGACGCCGCTGAAGATGCGGCGTGGCTGGTGTCCGACGCGGGCGCGACAGCTGTCCGTGACGCCGCCGAGCGGCTCGACCCCGCCTCGCCCGAGACGCCCGCGCTACGATCCGCCGGCGTGACTGCGGACGACACGGCGGACGCGAGCACGACGCATCTGATCGTCGCCGACCGGGAAGGGAACATCGTCTGCCTGACGCAATCGCTCAGCTACCATATGGGCGCGGGCGTCGTCGCGCCGGGAGTGGGGGTGCTTTTCAACAACAGCATGAGCAACTTCTCGACACGCAACCCCGACGCCGTCAACCATGTTGCGCCGGGCAAGCACGAGCGGAGCACGATCGCCCCGGTGATTGTCACGCAAGACGGCAAGCCGGTGCTCACGCTGGGTATCCCCGGCGGTCAGCGGATCCCGACGACGACGATCCAATTGCTGGTCGATCACCTGTTGCTTGGCGCGCCGCTGCGAGAGACGTTCGACCGGCCGCGGTTCCATGTCGTCCGTGCGGCTTCGTCCAGCCAACCGCCAAACGTCGTCGACCTCGAAGGGGGCTCGCCCGCGGGGCTCGACGCCGAGCTCGAAGCCCTCGGTTACCGCACCGCTCGCCATACGGCGGATGGGCATTACTTTGGCGGCGGCAGCGCTATCCGCTGGACCGGCGACGGGCTCGAAGCGGTCGCCGACCAACGCCGCACCAACGACGCCGCTGGCGATTGAGACCCCCCTTGAACGACACGATGCTGCGCCTACGGATCGCTATCGCCTTCGCCGCCACGCTCGTCAGCGCGTCGCTGGCTCCTGCCCAGATCACGCTCGACGCCGACTTCGACAGCGGCTCGTTGTGCTTGTTCGCCTCGACCGCCTGCGATGACAACGGCGTCGCCAGTTCCGTGAGCGGCAACATCGTCACGCTCGTGGGCCGCGACAACTTCAACGCTGGCAATTGGAAGTGGGTCTACTTCCGCGCGTCGGGCGTCGCGGGCCAGACGGTGCAGTTCCGCATCGGCGACGACTTCACGACGGGGAGCAGCAACCTCAACAACCACGCCATGGTCTACAGCTACGACCAACAGACCTGGCATTTCTTCGACAATAACCAGCGGCAGGCGTCGCTCGATCGCTACAGCTTCTCGAACAATACCGCGTTCACTCAGGAGGAGGTCTACGTCGCCTACGGCCTCCCCTACCCCGCCAGCCGTGTGGATGACAAGGTGTCGGCGTGGAGCGCGTCCCCGTACGTCGCGCCGCTCGGCAGCGGCTTCGGCAGCATGGTAATTGGGCAGTCGCCCGGCGGCGTGGACGACATCGGGCGGACCATCGCCGGCAGAAGCCTGTATGGCTTCGAGATCACGGACGCCACCTCCACCGCCGCGAAGCAGAAGATCGTGCTCCTCGGCGGCACGCACGCCAACGAGACGGTCGCCAACTGGACGCTCGAGGGCCTCGTCGACTTCCTCGTGAGCGATGACCTCCGCGCCGCACAGCTCCGCCAGCGCGCGGACTTCTACGTCTACCCGATGTCGAACCCCGACGGCCGCTCCGCGGGAATGAACCGCACGACGGTCCAAGAACAGGGCGTCGACCCCAATCGCGTCTGGGACTCAGCCTCGAACTATAACGGCCAGACCGACATCCGCACCGTCGGTCAGTCGATGCGGTTCGATACGGGGGGCGACATCGACTACTTCGTCGATTTCCACTCGACCGTCAACAAGAACGAAGCGCCGTATCACTTCGGGTACCTCCAAGGCTCCATGTCGAGTTCGCCGTTCTGGCAGGCGGTGCTCGACCGCGAGCCCGAGCTGATCACGCTGGGGGCGTCGCTCGTGGACTTCACCGGCGCCAAGTTCGGCCGCGACGAGCTCGGCGCCGAGGTCTCGTTCACATTCGAAACACAGTTCATGCCGGGCGAAAACACCGACCGTTACCTGACGCTCGGTGAGAACTTCGGCCTGGCGTGGTGGGACACGCTGGTGGACCACGGCGACTTCAACTTCGACGGCGTGATCGACGCGGCGGACTACCTGATCCTCGCCGCCAACGCCGAGACCGACCTCTCGGGCCTCTCGCCTCTCGAGGCCTACGCCGCCGGCGACCTCGATGGCGACGGCCGCAACTCGATCGAGGATTTCCTCCAGTTCAAGGGCGTCTACGTCTCGCTGCACGGCGCCGCGGCGTTTGCTGCGATCGTCCAGGGCGTCCCCGAACCGAGTGTTTTTTGCAGTCTGTCGGCGATTTTCGTACTGTTGACCGTTGCCCGACCCGCGGCGCGACCCGAAACGATTGGGCCGCCGCGCTCACCGAGACACCCTGATCTCCGGAGATAAACGCCATGCCTCACGACAACCGGTTTCGTTTCCTGCGAGTCGCCTCCGCAGCGTCACTAATCCTTTGCGGCGCTGCGGCGGCACGCGCCGTCGACCTCGAGGCGTTCGAGTTCAACGACGCGAGCGGGACAACGCTCGGCGGCGCCGCGAACTCGGTAAACCCCGGCAACCTGTGGATCGAAGACCCGGAGATGGCGCCCTCCGACGTCCGCGGCGGTGTCTACAACATCGTCAAGCCGTCGAGCGCCGTTGATACGAACTTCCTTCAGATCGACAACGTCACGTCGGGTTCGGTCTGGTACACCGCTCAGATGGCGAATTGGAACTTCGTCGGCTTCGACCCGAGCAACCCCGAGCAGTTCCGCATCAGCTTTCTCAATGACGATGACGACGACTTCGGATCGACGATCACCGCCGAGGCCCGCATCGAGCGCGACGCGGTGACGGGCGACATCGTGGTCTCGGGGCTTGCCCTCGGATCGGGCGCCACTGACGTGCCGAGGAACGACATCATCTCCACGGTGCAGCCGGGCCCGTTCACGCTTTCGCTCAAGCTCGACAAGGACTCCGACACTTACGCCGTCTACTACAAGGACGGGTCGAACGCGACTCGCGTCCTGGGTCGCGGCCTCGCTGACCCCGGCCGCGATGCGAACTCGATCCGGATGGTCGCCAACAACAGCTTCGGCGAGGGGAGCTTCGATTACCCATTCTTCACCGACGAAGTGTTCGCCATCGATCGCCTCGCGGTCAGCGACACTTCACCGTTCAACGACCTGCTGACTCTCGAAGTCGATCGCACCACGGGCGCGATGACGCTCCGCAACACGTCGGGCGCCTCGGTGACCGGATGGTCGGGTTACACGATTGAGTCCGCCGGCGGCAGCCTCGACCCGACGGGCTGGGACCCGATCGGGGGTTCAATCGGGTCGAGCACGACGTCGGTGTTATCAGAGACCTTCGCGTCGCAGTCGCTTGCCAACAACGGGTCCGTTGTTCTCAGCACCGCGTCGGGCGCGTGGCTCGAGAGCCCCTTCGAGGACCTGTCGATGGAGCTGACGCTCAGCGGCGGCGGCACGCGGTCGGTGGACGTGGAATTCGTCGGCGGCGCCGGACGTTTCGTGGCTGGTGACTTCAACACCGATGGCGTCATCGACGCCGCCGACTACCTGTTGCTCGCCGCCAACGCCGAGACGAACCTCGCCGGCCTGACCGCCGCCGAATCGGTCCTCAGCGGCGACCTCGACGGCGACGGCCAGAACAGCATCCTCGACTTCATCCAGTTCAAGTCGCTCTACGAGGAGGTCAACGGCGGCGGCTCGTTCGCCCAGATGATCGCCTCGATCCCCGAGCCGACGACGCTCGGCCTCGTCGCCGCCTCGGCGCTCGCCCTCGTGACGGGCCGCCGCCGCACCCGCCAACCCGCCTTCACCACCGCCGGAACCACTTCGATGCGCCCCCAGACGCTGGCGAGCCTGCTCGCAGCCCTCACCTTTGCATTGCTCCCCGCCACCGCGTCGGCCGTGATTATCGAGGACTTCGCGTTCAATGAATCGATCGGGACGACGCTCGACCTCACCACTAACGCCGGTAACCCGGGGAATGCCTGGGTCGTTGACCCCGATCTGACCGATACGGCGACCAACGGCATCGGCTCGCTGCGGATCCGCAACGCGACGACCTCGCTTGAGTCCAACTATCTTGAGATCGACAACATCACGACGGGCAAGGCTTGGCTCGTCGTTGAGATGGCCGGTTGGTCCTTCAACACCGACACCATCAATCCCGCCAACTTCGATCCTACGAACCGGGAGCAGGTGCGTTTCGCCTTTCTCAACAACGACAACGACCCGCCCTCGGGGAGCACGCTCACGGGGCAGTTTCAAATCGAGCGCACAACCGAAGGGGGCGTGCAACTCATCGGCAATACAGCCGGCTCTGGGAGCACCAACATCGCCGGCGCCTACGCCCTAACGAACGACCGCTCGACGCCCTTCACCGTGGCTCTAGAAGTCGATGTTACCGACACGGTCGAGACCTACTCGGTCTACTACAAAGACGGCGCGGCGCCGTTCACGCCGCTCGGCACGGGGACGATCGCGCCGGGCCGAGACGCCAACTCGATCCGCTTCGCGATCAGTGACAGCTTCGCGGGCGATGGTGAGTTCTTCGACATCAACCGTGTCTACCTGACCGACGAGGACCCGCTGGGGGTTGTCGCGCCGACTACCTTGTCACTAGAAGTGAACACACTCACCGGTGGCGTGACGATCCACAACCCGACCGACGCGCCGATCAACTTCGACTCGTACCGCATCGCCAGCGACGCCGGTCAGTTGAACGCGGCCAGGTGGGTGAGCCTCGCCGACCAAGAGGCCGACGCCGTCGGCGGCGGCGCCGGTGAGAACTGGGTCGAGTCGGGCGGCTCGGGGGCGGGAGTCCTGGCCGAGTCGTTCTTGCTAGGCGAGTCGGAGATGGTCGCGGGCGAGCTGGCAGCCCTCGGCCCCGTCTTCGCGGGCGGCGCACAGGACCTTACGTTCCAGTACCGCGACACGGCGACCGGCCAGTTGGTCATCGTCGAGCCGACCTACGTCACCGGCCCCGTGTACGGCGACTACAACAATGACGGCTCGGTCAACGCCGCCGACTACACCGTGTGGCGAGACGGCAATGGCGACTCCGACGGTAACAACGACGGCTCGGTCAACTCCGCGGACTACTTCGTGTGGATGGCCAACTATGGCGCCACCTCCATCGGCGTAACGGCGATCCCGGAACCATCTTCGATCGCGGTTCTCCTAACTGCCGGCGCCTTGTTGGGCAGCGGCGTCGCCCGTCGCCGGTGATAGCGACAACATCTTAGAAGAGAGCGGCAAGCCCCGGTGAAGCGTGCTTCGCCGGGGCTTCCGTTTTGAATATCGGTCCGTTCCAGGCGCGGCGAGCAAGAAGGCGGGCGCCGCTGCGTGGAACTTGCGATTGAGATTCACCGAGGACGACGGCGAAGCATCCCTGCAACCGCCGTCGCAAAGACCGCTGACAAGGTGGCCGTCGGTTCGGGGACAGCCGTTGCCGCGTTGGCCTGCGTGGCGCCGTAGTTGGCGACCCAGTCGGCATAGTCCGAAACGCTAACGAGCCCTGGCGTGCGATCGTTGGGGAGCTCGGTGAACTGCCCGAGCGAGTCCCGCCAAACGCTGTAGTCGGCCGCATCGACGACGCCGTCGGCGTTGAAGTCGCCCGGCAGGGTCGCCTCGAGCGACGCGTAGCGGGCCAGCCCCGGCGTCGCGACGGCGTCGCCGGCGACGAGGAAGTTGAACGCCAGGTCCTGATCGCCAGCGGCGTCGAAGGGCATGCCCAGGTCGAACGACGCGCCGCTCTCTAGCAGCTGGGTCCCGGACTCTACCAGTTCGTTGAGGGCGGTCGGGCCGGGGTTGGCTTCCTGCCAATCGCCAACGCCCGCGTCGGCGAGGCTAACCCAATCGCTGGACCCGGGCTTCAAGGAGCCCGACGCCGAGCGAATGCTGTAGCCTTCGATCTCGACCGGGAACGCAGACGTGTTCGTCAGCGTCGCGCCGCCCGTCACGGGATCGACAACAAGCGTCAGGTTGTTCGCCGACTCGCCGACGTACTCGACGTTGATGGCGACGGCGTCGCCGCCGGCGTTCGCATACGAGGCCACCAGGTCGGCCGGCGCGTCAACGCCGAACGCCACGCCCGGCGCGAACAGGGCGCCGAGCGACAGCGACGCGCCCGTCGGGACCGACAGGCCGGCGCCGCTCTGCTCGCCGAGTTGCGTCGCGCCGGCGGCGGATTGCGACCAGCCCGTGACGCCTTGGTCCGACAACCCGACCCACCCCGCGGGATCGAGTTGGCCGGACGGGGACGTCAGCGTCAGTGTGTCGATCGCGATGGCGCCGTCGGTGGCGTTGGTCAGCGTCGCGGCGCCCGTCGCGCGATCGATGCGGAGCGACAGCTTGGGCGCGTAGTAGGCGTCGAGATAGGCGCCGGCGTCCCACTCCAAGACGGACAGAGTCGAGTTCTGCTGGCCCAGCCCCACCGGCTGGTGGAGCAGGTGCAGCTTCTGTTCGCGGTCCCAGAGGGCGGCGTCGTAGTTCGGCTCCCAGTCGCCGAGGGCCTCGGTCGTGAGGTCGACGAAGTTCCAGTTCTGGCGGTCCTCGCTGTGGGCGATCGTGACGACGTCGCCGCGATCGTCGTAACGCATCGCCACCAAGACGCGATTGTCGTCGTCCACGACCACAATCGGCCGGGCGAGTTCGCGGACGGTCCCGCCGCCCTGCTTGGTCTCGAAACCGCGATCCGTAATCTGCGACGTTTGCCAGTCGGCGCCGTCGTAGTAAGAGAGCATGTACTGCCGCGCGTGGTTCCCTTGTGAGGCGTCGGGCGCCCACCACGACGCGATGACCGGCAGGTCGTTGGCGTCGGTCGTCATCGACGTCTGGTTGATGAGCGAGCTCTGCTGCGGGATCGCGACGGCGATCTCGGACGGCCCTTCGCTCATCGGCAATGAATAGAGCGAACCGTCGGTCCTGCGCCACGTGGCGCCGTCGTCGGTGCTCTTGGCGTAGTAGATGTTCTGGTTGGTTTGGAAGTCGGGCGTGTCGCGCAGCGTCCACGACAGGTGCATCGCGCCTTGCGAGTCGAACGCCACGGTGTTGGCGTACATGTTCTTGCTCGACAGGCCGTCGCCGAAGACCTCGCCATCGAACAACGGCCGATGGAGTGGGACCCACGAGCCCGTCGCGTTATCGTAGCGGTTGACCTGCTGGTCGCCGTTGCCCGAGCCGCCGGTGCGGTACATGAACAACAGGTCGCCGCCGGGCAGGTCGTAGAACTGCGGGTACGTGACGAGGCCCTCTTGTGACGGGCTCACCATCGGGACCTCGGCGCCGAAGGCGATCGACGCGGCGCCGGTGACCGGCGCGGTGGAGTGGATGTACCGCAGGTTGTCGTTGTGCATGCCCCAAGAGAGGTGCATGTACCCGTCGCCATCGACGCCGAACGTGATGACGTTGTGGTCGTCGGTGAGGCCCGAGTTGTTGTCGGTGTAGACCGTGTTGAAGACGTCCCACTGCGCGTCGCCCAGCGTCCGCCGGGCGACGGTCACCAGGCCGTTGTCGTCGTAGTAGGCGGCGAACTGCTGGTCGCCGATCGTCTTCAGCGCGTTCTGGCGGAAGGCGACGTGGTTCATGCTGTTGGCGGCGAACGCCCCGTCGATCGGGGCGAGCGTCACGTCCACCGCCGCGGCGTCGGTCGCCATCACGGAGACGCCGAGCGCGAGGCAGGCGCAGAGTGCGAGCCTGCCGGCGCCAGAAAAGCGAGTTCTCATTGCCGTTCTACGAACGGCCCCTTGCCGCCGCTCCAAGTGAGTTCGATGACTAGGTCGTCGGTGGGCTCGTCAATGGTGACTTCGATGCCCGAGGTGCTTTGATCGGCGTATTTCTTCGGCGCGTGCCAACGCACGGTGCGGTCGTCGATCCCCTCGGTCGCGGCGACCTCAACGCGGTGCGTGCCCGGGATGACGCCGTCGTGCTTCTCGAAGCACGTCAACTGGAATCGGCCTTCGCCGTCCAGCCGACCGCTCGCGGCGCGGGTGTCGGGGTTGCTGAGCTTGATCATCCCGAAGCGGACCGGCTCGCCGTCGATGACGACGCGGCCGGCGACCGGGACCCTGGTCGGTCGACCATCCCCGCAACCCGTGAAGCAGGCGGAGGCCAGCACGGCCAACGCGGCAACAATCGTCTTCTGCATGGATTCGATGCGCCTTTTCTGTCGCTTGCCTATTCTCATTTGCTTCCAGATTGATCACTCGAAGGAGAGGGCCTCTTCACCCTCGCGCGTTGAGAGCGCTTGGTAGACAGCGTCCGACACTCCCTCAACCAAGAACGAAACGTGCCCATCGCCGAAGAGGAAATTGCCGCCGCCGGGGTGGGGGCTCGAGAACGTGCAGTTGGTCCAGCCACCCGGTCCGCCGGCCTCGGCGACGTTCTCCACGATGGCGTTGACGTCCACGGGGTAGTTCATCGGCAGGTAGGTCGATCGCATCAGGTTGCAACGGTTGCCGTTGGAGTAGATGCTCGAGCTGTTCGGGTCGTGCCCGTTGCGGGTCTCGCCGACGAAGATCGTCTTGCTGAGGCCGTCGGTGATCTGCTGGATCTTGAAGCGGACGCCATACACGAACACTCCGGTGTTGAAGAACTTCACGTCGTTGCCGGGGAAAGCGGTCGTCGGCCCGTTCGTGCCCATCGAGAGGCCGTAGCTGCCGTACTCGACGGGGGTATCGCGGGCGCCCGAGGGGACGTGGTGCTTGAACTGGGCGTAGGGCTCTTGCGCGTCGCTGGGGCAGTGGAAGTTGGCGACACGCGTCCCTAACGCCTGAACCACCTCGGGGTCGCGGAACCATTGGTTGGTGGCGTCGATGTACCAGACAGCGACTTCATCGATCCGCCACTGATCGAACAGCGCTTGCTCCTCCATCTGCGGGAGGATGTGGAGGAAGGCGCTAGCGCCGCTCTGCCCCATGTTACCGCCACCGGCGCCGGTCCCCTGACCGTTGCATTCGGGCACGGCGAGGTTGCCGTCACAACCCTGTCGGCCGGCGGGGAACGACTTGGCCGTGTCCTCGTAGTTGAGGAAGGCGATGCCGATCTGCCGCACTTGGTTGACGCACTGCGCGCGTCGGGCGGCCTCGCGGGCGGCTTGGACCGCCGGCAAGAGCAGGGCGACAAGGATGCCGATGATGGCGATCACCACCAAGAGCTCCACGAGCGTGAAGGCGTTGTGCCTGCGGGACATAGGGCGTGGTCCGTCTTCTCAAGCCAGTTCGATGAACGCCTTCCCGATTACGATCGGGAGGTCGATGAGTGGTGACGCCGAAGAAGCCCCGCCGGCCGATGTGGCGCGCCGGCGGGGCGCTCTTCGGCTGCTTTATCAGCGGCGGCGACGCATCGCGGCGACGCCCGCCATCCCGAGAGCGAGCAGACCGGCCGCCGGCTCGGGGACGATCCGTAGGTTGTCCATGTTGCCGCGGACGCCGGCGGCGCGGACGTCGGCATAGAAGCCGATCGCATCGCCGATGCCCGCCGCGTTGCCGCCGCTGATCGTCCGCGTGCTGACGATGTTGCGGAGGCCGCCGTCGTTGTAGTAGCCAAGCTCGAACACGTCGGTCGCCAAACGCTTGATGAACAGCGACTCGAGGTTCGTTGGCGTCGCGCCGCCGCCGAGGGACATCTCAGTCAGCCCGTCAAACCCACGCGAGAACAGCTGTCCGTTGTTACGAATGTAGACATTGACGTAGTCGGCGCGGACATCGGCGGCGGGGTGCCCGGCGCCGACATAGAGGCCGATGTCTTGCGAGTCCAGGTTGCCGCCGAGGTAGTCGGCTTGCAGCTCTTCGCCGACTCCAAGCGTCACGTCGGTGCGCGTCAACGCGTACTGCTCAATCCCGCCGTAAACGGAGGTGTTCAGTTGCAGCGAACCACCACTAACCTCCCACTGGGCTGTATTGTCCGGAGCGGCGGGGGTGGCCTTGAGGATCCGGGTCGCGGTGTAAGACCCCAGCGAGCCGCTGAAGTCATCGACCAGGCCGATCGGCCCGGCGTTTGCAATTCCTGCCGAGAGGGCTAGAGCGATCGAGGCGGCGAAGCAGTGTCGTTTCATCAGTCACACCATGGTTGAAAGAGAAGAGGGAGTCGCGTCATAGAAGTCAGCACTTCATCAGCAGGCCGCCCTGGCGCGCCGCACAAGCGGCAGGCCGAGCAGCCCAAGCAGGATCAAGACGGACGACGGCTCGGGGACCGCCAGCGCCGAAGAGCCGCCGAGCGTGCGGCCGTAGTTGCTCGCCCACACCGTGTAGTCAACGGCCGACACGCCGCCGGGCGACGTGTCGCCGGGGAGTGTCGTCGCCGTACCCAGCGCGTCGCGCCAGACCGTGTAGTCGGCCGCGTTGACGGCGCCGTCATTGTTGTAGTCGCCCGGCAGAGCCACCTGCGCCGGCGCCGTCTCGTAGACCACTGTCCCGGTGCGCGGCGTGCTCTCACCCGCCAGCAGGTACTGGAAGGCGAGGTCCTCGGCGCCGCCAGTGACCAAAGAGCCCAGGTCGAACGAACGATGGATGCTCATCTCGGTGACGCCGCCGTCCATCAGCTCCGAGACGCGCGTCGAGCTCGGGTTGGCCTCTTGCCATTGGCCCGACTCGACGCCCGCGTCGTCGAGGCTCGTGTAGCCCGTGTTGAGCGCGCCGGACTCGGAGGTGATCGTGTAGCCGTCGATCTCGACATTGAACGGCGAGGCGTTGCGCATCGTCGCCTGGCCGGTCGTCGGGTTGACGTACAGCACCAAGTCGTTGATGACGCCCGCGCCGCTGTAGTCGATGGAAGCGGTGATGTTGCCGTTGCCGGGGCCCGTGTACTGGAACACCAGGTCGTCCAAATCGGTCCCAAACTCGGTCGGCGCCGGCTGATAGACGGCGCCGAGCGATACCGACTGGCCGCCGCCGATGTTGGTCGTGCCAGCGCCGTTGATGATCTCATTGAGCGCGGTAGCCGACGGATTCGCCTGCGTCCAACCCGATCCGAATTGCGTCGCCAGCGGGTTCCACGCTCCTTGGTTGAGGAGACCGCTCGGTGAGCGGACGGAGTAACCGTCGAGCAGCACCGCCGACGTGCCCGGATTGGTGATCGACACGACGCCCGTGTCGCGGTTCACATCCAGCACCAGCTGTTGTTCGAGGAAGAGTTGAAGGACCTTGTCGGCGCCGTCATCGACAGTCCGCACGTTGAAGGCCTGTCCCGCTCCGAGGGCAACCCCGGACGAGGTGATCGAGCCGAACACCCCGGTGATGTTGGACGCCGAGATGAGGTCCCATGAGTCGGTGATTGTTGGCGTGTACCCAGAGAAGTTGACGTTCAACGCACCACCAATCGCGGCCGTGGAACCGACATTGATTGTTGAGGCCGAGCCGCTTGAAAGGTTCTGCACCAAGCTATGCGTGCCGGTGAGGGTGAACGTCCCTGTGGTGGAGAAGTTCACGCCCGACCCGGTGATTTGGGTGGTGCGCGCCAGTGACGCCGAGCCAACGTTGACCGACGGCGACCCGGAGAGATCGATAAGGCTTCCGGCTTCTCCGCCGGATGTCAGCGAAGCCGCCGACATGGCGCCTCCCGTCATCACGAGCGTGCCCGTGCCGCCAGAACCGATACGGACGCCGCCGTCCGCGTCGAAGGCCGGCGCTGCGACAAAGTTGATCGCACCGCCCGGGACAATGCTGATCGTCCCCGACTGGCCGGCGTTCTGCCCGAGGTACGCGCCGCCGGCGTCGGGGACCGATGACGAGATCGTCGCCGTGCCGCCGCCGTTGATGACAGCGAAGTCATCGAAGTCGATACTGGGGACCGACATCGGCGCCCAGTTGGCGGAGTCGTTCCAATTGCCGGTTCCAGAACCGCCGCTACCGGCGTTCCAGATGGCGAGGAAGGCGGAGCCGGGCTGCGCGATCGCCGATTGGCCGCAGGCCAACAGCGTCGCGATGGCCGCCGCTAGGAGGGTGTTCTTCATGGCGTGTGCGCCTTTGTTCGTTGGTGTCTTGCCGGTTGGGGAGAGAGTGATTGAGCAGCCGCTGCGCTACGTGTCTCGCTTCAGACACGCCGCCGCGAAGCCGCTACTCCCGCCGCCAGGAACGCCAGCGCCAACGCCGTCGGCTCGGGCACTGCTGACAGCGAGTACAGGCTCGCCAGCGCGCCGGCGTTGTCCTTCCACTCGCGGTAGTCGGCGAAGTCAACGATGTTGTCACCGGTCAGGTCGCCCTCGGTGCGCGTCGCGGGCGTAATGAAGAGGTTGTCGCGGATAAAGCCAAAGTCCACTCCATCGACAACGCCGTCGCCGTTGACGTCGCCGGCGACGGGGGCGGGAACAATCCGTAGATTGTCCACGCTGCCGCGGATGCCAGCTCCGCGGATGTCGGCGTAAAAGCCGACCGAACTACCGATGCCCGCCGAGTTGCCGTCGCTGATCGTCCGCGTGGCCATCAGGTTGCGGTTGCCGCCGTCGGAGTAGTAGCCGAGCTCGAACGTGTCGCTCGTCAGCCGTGTGATGTACAGGCTCTCCAAACCGGTCGGCGTCGCGCCACCGGACAGGCTGAGCTCGGTAGTCCCATCAAACCCGCGCGAGAAAACCTGGCCGTTGTTCCGCGCGTAGATGTTGACGTAGTCGGCGCGGACGTCAGAGGTCGGCGTACCGGCGCCGACATAGAGGCCGATATCTTGCGAGTCGAGGTTGCTCCCGAGGTAATCGACGCGTAGCTCCTCGCCCAGTTGCAGCGTGAAATCCGTGCGGGTCAGCGCGTACTGTTCAATGCCTGCGTAGGTCGTGGTGTTGAACTGCAGGGCGCCGCCCGCGATCTCCCACTGGCCGACATTGTCATTGGCCGCAGGCGTCGCCTTGAGGATGCGTGTCGCGGTGTAGGCCGAGAGGTCGCCGCTGAAGTTGTCGATCAAACCCAGCGGTCCGGCTTCGACGCGTCCGTTCAAGAACGTGCAAGCACAAGTGACTAGAGCGGCTTGAACCAGCAACGTCTTCATTGAAAAGAAGGATGTCATGAGGGGTGGCTCCTAAGTTCGTCTCGACGCCGACCGCTCGGGCGGGGCGCCGGTCTCGATGGGGGGTGGGGTCGTGATTCTTCGCAGTGTCGCGCAGGTGTGAGCGACTGCGCGGCGAGTGGGGGATGGCCGCCTGGGCCGGTACGTTGGAAAAGCTGTCGTTGTGAATAGGCCCCGATGCGTGGGCGTCGGGCAATTGAAAAGGCGCGCCGAACGTGGCGCGGTCGTTGTTGGTACTCGGCTATCCCTTGCTTGCGGCAGCGGCGTCGTCGGTAGGCGGCATCGCAACAGCAGCGCCGACCATCGATCCAACGCCGAGCCGACCGAACGCCTGCCACTCGACGCGCAGCGCCAGCGGGTTCGGCGCACTGGGCGCGGTGCGGTCCACGCCGTTCCAGATGTCGAACTCGATCAAGTTAACGCCATCGCGAAAGCCTTGAGCGATCTCGATGACGTGGAAGCGGTTGAAGACTTGGTCCTCGTCGTTGAGCATCCACGACTCGACCGGGACTTCTTCGCCATTGATTCGTACGGAGCGGACGCCGTTGTCCGCGATTACCTGGGCGACGATCACCACCGACCGCAGGTCGTAACCCGTCAGGTCGAACTCGGTCTGGTACGTAAAGGTCGCATTGGGAGGCAGCCCAGGCCGCACCGGGTTCACCAACGACACCCACTGCGAGTGCTCACGGTCGTTCGACAGGTAGCGGTCGTCGGCGTTGCAAACGACGGCGAACTGAGGGCCCGAGAACTGCGGGCAGTTGGGCCCCGCGACGACCCGCCAGTGCGGGTCTTCGTCGCCCTCTTCGAGCCCGCGGCCCGTGTTGAACAACGGGATTGGCTTGTAAGGGGCGACATCGTTGAGGTCGGCGTCAAACCGCTCGAGGTCCGCCGCTAGCCGCGTGGCGACCTTGCTCGCTCCTTGGAACCGCAACGCCTCGCCCTTCGACAGCAGCACGCTTTGGCGGGACGAAACCGGCGCCGAGGGCGAGTGGACGCGGACTTGGCCGTCGAGGACGTGGGCCTCGGTCGAGCCCCGGTTGTCGGCCGAAACGGCGAACTTCGTCCCTAGGTCAACCACTCGTAGTGAATCCGTCGCGATGGTGAAGCCGTGGGCCCACTCGGCGACCTGGGCGGTGACGACCCCCTCGGCGAGCCGGACGTGCATGTCGTTGTCGAGCGACACGAAACACGGCGCCCGGAGCGCGACCTCAACCCCGCTGGCGAGGCTGATCCGCGCAGCGCCCTGCGACAGGTAGATCGAGTCCCCTTCGACAAAGCGATGGCCGACCGGGTACTCGTCACCGAGCCAGACGGCGCCGTCGATCGACTCCAGTCGGGCGACGGGCTTCGGCTGGCGGTCCGCTTCGATGGCGAGGCGTCCGTTGGCCAGCCACCAACCCGCCGCGATCAGCAGTGTGGCGGCGACGGCGAGGGAGGCTCCTCCGCGAAATCGCCGACGCCGATCGGCGGCCCCCTCGGACGTGTGGGGCGTGGTCATCTGAGCGATCGCGGCGTCGACCCGCCGAGCGGCCGCGGCCGAACGCACCTCGAAGTGCAGCGCTGTCTCGAGCTGGCACCGCTTTACGAAGGCGGCCAGCGCCGCGTCACTCGTGAGCAGCAGCGACTCGAGCTCTATACGTTCGGCGTCGGTGATCGCTTCGCTCATGGCGGCGTCCATGAGCGTGTGCAGGCGATCGAGGTCGGCCGCGTCGTTGGTAACACGGTCGTACTTCACAGCGTGGCCTCGGCTTTTAGAGTCCGTTCGATACAAGCCAGCAACACCCGCCGGATCCGGTTGAGCGTCGTGTACAAGGCGCCGGCCGAGCGTCCTTCGGCCTCTGCGACGTCCTTGATCGGCGTGTCAGAGCCGTAGCACTTCTCGAGCAGAGTCCGGTCGGGCTGACGCAGCTTTGTCAGGCAACCACGCAGGGCCTCGGCGCGACGGGCGACAACCGTGGCGGGCGAGGACAGGTGGCATTCAACGATTCGCTGCATCACTTCGTCGCTAAAGCAGACCTTGCTGCGGCGTTTGCCGCGGAGGAAGTTCTTGATCGTAAAGTCGGCGACCCGCATCCCCCACGCGCCGAAGTCGCTGCCCGGATCGAGATGGTCGAACTGGTCAAACTTGGTCCACAGCAGCATCGCCACCTGCTGGTACAGGTCCTCGGCGTCCGCCATGTTCAGCACGTGCGAGTACAGGAAGCCGAACAGCCGCCCTTGATTCTCGCTGAGCAGCAGCGCGAACCGGTTGCGCCGGTCTTCGTCGCTCCCCAATCCCACCGGGTTCACCATGCTGCCTCCGCCTACGATTGCCGCGGTTGTGGGACGCCCAGCGGGCAGGGGATGGATGAGGAAACGGGCCGACGTTGAGGGAATGTCCGCTGCGGGCCGCTTCCTTAGCCACGAACTTGATGAGAATCCCAAATAAATTACGACAGGGCGCTATCGGGCAACGGGCGCCTCGGTCAGCACTTGAACCGGTCCCAAGAGCCCCGACGGCAGCAGCGGCGTGTCGGCCTGGAACTTCGTGATATTGGTCCGGGTGATCCGCTCCGACTCGGGCAGGGCCGCGTCGCCGATCAGCCGGTTGGGCCAGAGGTTCACGACCTCGATCTCCAGATGGTTATCAGCTTGCAGCGGGCCATGTAACTCGACACGGTAGGGCGGCGTCCAGGCGACGCCCTGCTCCTCGCCATTGAGTCGCACCGACGCGACGTTCTTCACGTCGCCTAGGTCGATCCACACCCGCCCGCTCTCCGACTCCTTCAAAGTCTTGGTCGAAGGCGTCCACTCGGCCGTGTAGGTCGCCGTGCCGCTGTAATGGCGGACGGCGGTGTCGTCCGACTGCGACCAGTCGCTGAGCGTTTCCATCGCTACTGGCTCGGCGGGGCCGCCTCGCTTGGCGTCGAATTGAATCGACCACGGCATGGTTAGCTCCTCCGCCAACTCGGCAACCGGCAGGTTCGGGCCGTCGTTGCGCGATAGCGTCTCAGCGCGGTCGCCCTGGAAGACAACGAACAACGCTTGCTCCGGCGCCAGCGTCAGCGGCACGCGGGTTGTTTGCTCGCCGATCGCGTACGACTTTGCCGCCGCCCTGTCACCGGTCACCGGGTCCCAAATCGCGGGCGCGGCGTCGGCGACGCGGAACTCACACTCCGCCGTCACGGACTCGGCCGTCCGATTGGCGAGGAAGTAGACCTCGGCGCCGTCCGTGCGGCGATGGAAGTAATCGAGCACCGGGTCGCCACGCTCATCGGCCTTCGCCGCGCCGTCGGCGAGCGTGAAGTCGAAGTCGGCGGGCGTTTCCGCGAGCACCTCGCGCGGCGTCGTGTCGCTGACCGCTCCCGTGTCGTCCCACAGCTTCGCGACGAGGCGATCGAACTCACGCTGGTCCACTTCGCTCAGCAGCCCGATCGCCGCTTCGGGCCGTGGGCCGGCGATGGTTGCGCCGGCGTCGGCGAGTTCGGCGATCTTCCGCAGCGCCGCAAGCCCGTAGGTCCCTCCCGGCGGGAGCGATAGGACGCGGTACGACGTTCCCTCGGGCAGCACAAGCCTGCCATCAGCGACCGACACGCGGCCCACGAGCGCCTCGGCGTTGATCACGTCGTAGCCGAAGCCGGTGACGTCGCCGGCGGGGAAGTCGTTCTTCAGCCGCACAAAGCCCGGGACGTTCTCGCCATAGAAGTGCAGCACATCGGCGACCGGCAGGCCCTGCTGCAAGAGGAACTGGCAGCGGTTGAGGTAACCGAAGAAGGCGTCCGCCTTGTCCCACCAAGTGACGTTCGGGTTGACGTGCGTGCCGGCGAAGTAAGCTTGACCGGGCAGCCCCGCCTCTTCTGGCGACGCGGCGAACGTGTGCAGCATCACGAGGTTCAATCCCTCGCAAGCGACACGGTCGAAGACCGGCTTGAGCACCGCGGGCGACTCTTCCCACTGCGGGCCGATCGAGGTGAACGCCTCGGCGAGCACCACGCGCCGGCCATAGGTGTGCGCCGCCGACGCCGACTGCATCACGAACAGCCGTTCGTAATCGTTCACCCGGTGTGTGCGCGAGCGCGCCCAGAACTCGCCCATCGCGATGTCGTTACGCCCCAGGCACTGCAACGCGTCGATCGGCGCGGCGTGCGGGCCGCCCGACTCGGGGTGGACGCCGAGCCCCTTGGCGTGGGCGAACTCTCGGAACGTCGCGTACTTGCCGGCGGCAATCAGGTCGGCCAGCGTCCGCCGGAAGTCGTTGAGGAAGCGATTCGAAGTCTCGCGGTCGCCGACGACATAGCCCGCCAGCGCTGGCAAGTAGGGCCGCGGGTCGTAGCCGCGTCGCTTCGTGAACTCGGCCTCCAGCCGCGGCGTCCAGTTCACCGGGCCCAGTTCCCAACTGTCGGTGTGCAGGTAGCGCAGTGAATTGCCGACGCTCGGACCGGCCGCTTCGAGCAGGGGCTCGATCACGTCGTCCCAGTAAGCGACGAAGGCGTCGCGGTCGAGGTAGTCGATGGCCCAGCCGTCCCAGCCCTCGCTGTGCGTCGAGACCCGCGACCCAGCGAGCGTGTAGCCCATCCGCACCACGGCCCAGAGCCCCGGCGGCGCCTCCCAGTCGAGCTCGCCGACTGAGTCGAGTCGGTCCGTGAGGTTGATCGCTTCGTCGAGCGCGACGGTCCGCTCGGCCGGGTCCCCTTCACCGACGCGCAGCAGGTGGTCCGCCTTGGTCGCCGTGAAAGCGCCGGGGTAATCGTGGTACGCCTTCTGGCGGAAGTTCTCGATGCGCGCGAGGCCCGAGTTCGCACGGTGGAGCGCCTTGTCGCCGTTGAAGAACTCGACCTCCGCCACCTGCACGTTGCGCGGCGCCGCGGGGCTGCGTGGGTCGAACGCCTCGGCTATGATCAACCGCAACCGCCGGGCGGCCGTCGGTTCGAAATCGATGACGACCGGCTTGTCGCCTGACTCGGCACGCCACTGGCTCACCAGCCGCCAATGCCGCGGCCTATCGCTCGCTTGCAGCCAGCCGCGCTTCGGCCCGTAGCCGTCGCGGGGATGGATCACCACCCGTGAGACCTCTGTCGGCGCCGCGAAGTCGAACTCGACCCGGTGCGGCTGCGATACATGCGGCCCTTCGCCGCGTTCGTAGCTGCCGGACACCCAGAAGGTCTCGGGGTTCCCATCGAGGATCATCGACGCGGCGTGCCCCGGCTGGGCAGAGTCGACTTTCACGGCGATCGCCAGCTGGTCCGCGCGTTCGGTCGCGATGGGCAAGGCGAGCACCGCCACGTCGCGGTAGTAGCCGCCGACGGCAGCCGGCTGCGCGAGCGAGATCGATTGCTTGGCGCCGCCTCGGACGGTGACCTCCGACCACGTCAGCTTTTTAGCCGCGTCCTCGGCCGGCACCCGTGGGCCGCCCAGGTTCCAGCCGCTCTGGATGTTGAACCCTAGCTCGAGACCGAGCCGGTCCGCTTCGCGCAGCGCGTGGACGAACAGCTCGCGCCACTCCGGCGAGCCGAAGTCGGGCCCGTGCGGGACTTGGTGGTTGCCGCGCTGTTCGGCTCCGCCGGCGTCGATGATGTTCGCCCCGCCGAGCCCCTGGCGTTTCATCTCCTCCAGGTCGCGGGTGATGCTTGCCCGGGTGACGTTGCCGTTGAGCCACCACCACCAGCAGCGGGTGCGGGCCATCGTCGGGGGATTCCCCCACCCCGCTTCGAGCGCGACGACCGGCGTCAGCGAGGGCGCCAGCTCGGGCCGGATGGGCGCTCCGGGGAGGGCTTCGACAAGCGCTGTCTCCGCGCCACCATTTTTCGCGGTCAGAAGGCCGGCAAGGAGCACGGTTCCGAACCGGGCCAGGAAGAAGAGTCGATCCATTGAGCTGGGATATCGTGAAGAGTGGCTTAGCGGGAGCGGTCATTGCCTCGTCGTACAAGGACGAGGACCCGCCTGAGGGGCGATTGTCCACGAGAGCCCCGACGGCACGAAGGGCCATCAGTAAGATGTCCGGCGCCGCCGTGATCTAAGCCATGAACGAGGGGAAAGCCCATTTCTATCGGGCTGGCGCGCTGACATTCCGCACCAGAGTCGGCCGGTCGGCTCGGACGCCCAAGGGCGGGGCCCCTTTTGCTTGAAGGGTCGCGGCGTTCGATCTAGAGTAGTGGGCAACTTCTTATCTTGTCTGCTCGTTTGGCTATTTGGGCGTCCCCGCTCGGGGGAACGTCGTCAGTCCGGGGTTCGTTGCTTCGTAGTCGGTGCGGTGCTTCGTGGGAGTCGCCTCGTCGGCGCCGCTGGTCTTTTCCGTGCGTTCCCAGCAACTTGAGTAGCGCGGCTTTCACCGCCTCTGACGATGCGCCTCCTCCGCTGCGCTCTGTTTGGCGTTCTAGTGTATGCAGCCGTGCAGGGGCGCGCCGTCCTTGCCGCCCCCAGCGTCGCCCGCACATGGAACGAGCAGCTGTTGCACGCGATCAGCATCGATACAGCCCGGCCGACGGTTCACGCTCGAAACCTGTTCCACGTCTCGGCCGCCATGTACGACGCCTGGTCGGCGTACGACCCGAAGGCGTTGCCGTACCTCGCTCAAGAGAATGCGTCGGCGTCGGATGTCGAAGCGGCCCGCAACGAGGCCATCAGCTACGCGGCGTACAACGTCTTGCTGCACCGGTTTGTCACCGGGCCCGGAGGCGTTGGCCCCGGCCGATCCGCCACGGTGGTGCAC
This sequence comes from Botrimarina mediterranea, assembly GCF_007753265.1. Classification (NCBI taxonomy): domain Bacteria; kingdom Pseudomonadati; phylum Planctomycetota; class Planctomycetia; order Pirellulales; family Lacipirellulaceae; genus Botrimarina; species Botrimarina mediterranea. The sequence continues at coordinate 835,763 of NZ_CP036349.1, read as the reverse complement.
CTGCGTGACCAGATGACGGCCCTCGGCTACGACCCCGACAACTTCTCCCTCATCGGCGACACGCCGGCGGCCGTTGGCAATCGAATCGCGCTATCAGTGATCGAGCAGGGGCTTGGCGACGGCGCCAACGAAGCAAACCGGTACGGGAATCCCGCCGGCTTGTATCTACCGGTCAACCCGCCGCTGACCGTCGAAGACGCCGGTGTGACGATGAACGACCCCAATCGTTGGCAGCCGCTCAACTTCCGGGGCGACCGCATCGACCAGTTCGGAAACACGATCCTGCCATCAACGCAGACCAGCCTGACGCCTTACTGGGGGGACGTCACACCGTTCGCGCTGTCGCCCACCGACCGCGGCCCGAGTGGCGTTTACTTCGACCAAGGCGCGCCTCCACAGCTAGGGGGCCTCGGCGACGGGGCGTTCAAAGTCGGCGCCCTGACCATGATCCGCTACTCATCGCACCTCGACCCACGCGACGGCGTGATGATCGACATCTCCCCCGCGTCGCGAGGCAACGCCTTTGACGCGCCGTTCACCGAGAGCTACGAGCAAACCGGGTACGCCGCCAATCCGGTGACGGGACAGCCCTACGAGCCTCAGCTCGTCCCCCGCGGCGACTACACGCGACTGATGGCGGAATTCTGGGCCGACGGGCCCCATTCAACGGCGCCTCCGGGCCACTGGAATGAGATCCGCAACGACGTCACCGACGCGATGGAGTCGCTCGGGATCGCCAAGCGAATCGCCGGCTCCGGCCCGGTCCTCAGCGACCTCGAGTGGGACGTCAAAAGCATGTTCGCCCTTAATGGCGGGCTGCACGACGCCGCAATCGCGGCGTGGAATCACAAGGGCCACTACGATTCGTCTCGCCCCATCTCCTTCATCCGCCACATGGGACAACTCGGGCAATCGTCCGATCCCGCCGGGCCCTCCTATCACCAGGACGGCCTACCGTTGGAACCGGGCCTAGTCGAGGTCGTCACGCCAGAGACAACCGCGGCCGGTCAGCGACACGAGGGCCTCGCAGGTCACGAAGGCGAGATCGCGATCCGCGCCTGGCGCGGCCCGATCGAAGGCGTCGCGCCCTTCGAAGACCCCGCGCAGATCAGTGGCGTCGATTGGGTCCTCGCCGCCGAATGGCTCCCTTATCAGCTCACCAGCTTCGTGACGCCGCCCTTCCCGGGCTATGTCTCGGGCCACTCCACCTTCAGCCGCGTGGGCGCCGAGATCATGACTTCCTTGACCGGCTCGCCCTATGTCCCCGGCGGATTGTTCGAGTACCCAATCTCGATGGGTGACGGCCTGGGGTTCGAGTATGGTCCCACCGGGCCGCTCTCGATCCAGTTCGCCTCGTACTATGACGCGGCCGATCTCGCGGCCGAATCGCGCGTCTGGGGCGGCATCCACCCGCCGCAAGACGATTTCTCTGGACGGCGTATCGGCCAGCTGGTCGGCGAAGCGGTCTGGCGGCGTTCCTTGGACTACTTCGGGGTCTCTCCGACGCCCGAGCCAACGAGCGCGGTGCTCCTGGTGCTGGCCACCCTTACCTGCTGCGGAACGACCCGGAGGTGAACGCCATCTTCTGCCATCGCTGCCGGCTGCGAAGGGGAAGCGCGGCGTCCCGCGCCGTTCGAATCTCGGCGTGCGTCGTCGGGCTCGTTGCGTCGGCGACAGCCAGCGCCGTCACTTTCACCGACGTCACCGCCGCGGCTGGCATCAACCACACCCAGACCATCCCGGAATTGATTCAGGGCCTTCCCGGCGCGGCGTTTTACTCGGGCGGCGTCGCCGCCGGCGACTTCGACGGGGACGGCCGAGTCGATCTCGTCTTCACTCGCCTGAACGACAACGACATCCTCTACCGCAACCGGGGCGACGGGACGTTCGAGGCCCGCAGCTCGACGGCCGGCTTCCGCTTCCCTACCTACACCAACGGGGTTGTCTCGGGCGATGTCGATAACGACGGCGACCTCGACCTCTACATGACGACGGTCGGTTACACCCGCAACTACCTCTATCTCAACGACGGCTCGGGCTACTTCACCGACGCCGGCGTCAATCACCCCGCCGCTCTCGCCAGCGCCGTCACCCGCAGCGGTCAGGGCGCGAGCTTCGGCGATTACGACGGCGATGGCTATCTCGACCTCGCCACCGGTGACTGGGGCAACACGGTCGCGGACTCCCAGTCGCGGCTCCTCCGAAACCTCGGCGCCGCTCAACCCGGTGGCTTCGAGGACGTCACCGCCGCGGCGGGCGTCAACGTCTACCGCGGCGACCACACCTACCGCTTCGTCCCGCGATTCGTCGACCTCGATCGCGACGGCCACGCCGACCTCACCTTCGCCGCCGACTTCCACACCAGCCAGCTCTTCTGGAACAACGGCGACGGGACCTTCACCGACGGCACCCTCGCCGCGGGTGTCGGCACCGACCTCAATGGCATGGGCAGCACCTTCGGCGACTACGACAGCGACGGCGACCTCGACTGGTTCATCACCAACATCACCAACGACCCGCAGCACCCCGGCCCCTTCGGCGGTTTCAATCGCCTCTACCGCAACGACGGCGATCGCCAGTTCACCGACGTCACCCAGGCCGCCGGCGTCCGCGATTCGCGCTGGTCGTGGGGCACGACCTTCTTCGACTACGACAACGACGGCGACGCCGACCTCGCCGCCACCAACGGGTACAACGGCGCCGGCTGGTCAAACGACCGCACCTATCTCTGGGAGAACACCGGCGGCGTGTACCAGGACGTCTCGGTCGCGTCGGGCGTCACCGACACGCTGCAGGGCCGCGGCCTCGTGCACCTCGACTACGACGCCGACGGACGCCTCGACCTGCTCGTCGTCAACCACGGCGCCGCGCCGATCCTCTACCGCAACGAAGGCGGCGACGACGCCGACCACTACCTCCGCATCGAGACCCAAGGCGTCGTCTCCAACCGCGACGGCATCGGCGCTTGGATCACCGTCACTCCCGATCTTACCGACCCGGGCCGGCGTATGGTTTGGGAGATCGATGGCGGCAGCAGCTTCGTGAGCCAGAACGAACGGACGGCCCACTTCGGCCTGGGGACGTCCGCCGATCCGGTCGACTTGGTGACCATCGAGTGGCCCAGCGGGATCGTTCAGCGACTCTACGACGTGCCGGTCAATCAGACGCTGCGAGTCATCGAATCCGCGACCGCGACGCCGGGCGACTTCAACAACGACGGCTTCGTCGATGCGGCCGACTACACTGTCTGGCGAGACCACCAGGGCGGCCCGGCAGGCTCACTGCCCAACGACACCGCCGGCGGCGTCATCGGCGCCGCGCAGCACCAACTCTGGCGCGACAACTACGGCGCGTCGCCGCCAAGCGCCGTCACGGTCCCGGAACCCACAACGCTGACGCTCACCGCGCTTATCGCAGCCGCGTTCGCCGTGAGCCGTCGGCGCTAGCCGCGGGCGGCGTAAGCGAGGGGCCAGGGGTTGAGGGGAGTTTGGCGGTCCGGCCAACCGTGCTGTCGCCCGCGCGCCGAAGTCCCCGAATCGCGCTCTGACGGCGACCGACCGAGGCGGTCGCCATGGACATGCGTTCAGATCGCCAAAACGGGCCCTTCTGGCTCGCCTTGCGCCTCCCCTCGACTGCTTGCCCACCTCGCCGAGAAAACCCGCTAAAGGCCCCTTTTTGGGGCCCACAGAGGACATCCCAGAAAACCCCTTGTTTTCCAGTCCCGCCGGAGCTGGCAGCCGACGGGGTAGCATGAGGCTAAAAAAGTGAGCCGACGGCGCTAGCCGCGGGTGACCCCGGCAACACGGTCCGCCTAACGAGAGCGGGCACACCGCGTGGCGGGAACGATCGGCGGTAGCGGCGGGGTCGCTCCCATCAGAGTCGCCCCCGTTGAATGGCCTTGCGGGTTGCCGATTCTCAGAGGCTTCCGCCGCGGGCGGAACTAAGCTTGTGCGGCGAAAGCGTGTCGTCATTCGCCCCCTGCACAACTCTCCGCTTGCGACCGCCTTTGTCGATGCCTGCAGATTTCGCTGCGATAACTCCGTCCCCGTCGGGCGTCATCCCTAGCTCCGGCGCGACGCACGGCGTCGATTCTTTAACGGGGCTCGTCAACCGCAACGAGTTCAACGAGCTCGTCCACGCGAATTCGATGACCGAGACCGAGTGCGGACTGCTCACGCTCGGACTCAACGCGTTCCGCGCCGTCAATGAGGCATTCGGTCTCGAAGTCGGTGACCGGGTCTTGGCCCAAGTGGCGAAACGGCTCACGGCGCTGGCCGACCGCGGCGAGCTAGTCGGGCGGCTCAGCGGCGACGAGTTTGGCGTTTTCCAATACAGCGGGCCGCAGCCCAGCGGTTCGCGCGGTCTTGCCCGCCGCATCATCAGCTCGTTAACCGAGCCCTACTTGATCGATTCGCAGGTGATCCACCTGGGCGTCAGCGTCGGCGTCGCGCTTTCGCCATACGACGCCTCGGAAGCAACTCAACTGACCCGCTACTCACAGCTCGCGGCGCAGCACGCCCGGCGAGACGGCGGGAATGTGGTGCGATACTTCGAGCCGACGATGCTTGCCGTCATCGACTCACGCCGCGAGCTCGAAAAGGACCTACGCCGGGCGCTGGTGCGTGACGAGTTTCAATTGCTCTACCAGCCCGTTCTCCAGATCGAGACGGGGCGGATCATTGCCGTTGAAGCGTTGATCCGCTGGCGTCATCCCAAGTTGGGGCGTGTCTCTCCGGCCGACTTCATCCCGGTCGCCGAAGAAGCCGGCCTGATCGGGGCGATCGGCCAATGGGCGCTGCATCGCGCGTGTCTCGACGCCGCCTCGTGGTCGGAACCACTCCGTGTCGCGGTGAACGTCTCGCCACTGCAGCTCAAGTCGCGCGACTTCGTCGGCGTCGTGCAGTCCGCGCTGCAAGAGAGCGGACTGTCGCCCTCACGCCTCGAGCTCGAGATCACCGAGAGTGTGCTGCTCTCCAACGGCGACCTCGCCCTGGCGATGCTCCAAGAGGTCCGCTCGCAGGGCGTCACGATCGCGCTGGACGACTTCGGCACCGGCTATTCGTCGATCAACTACCTGCGGCGTTTCCCGTTCGACAAGATCAAGATCGACCGCTCGTTCGTCAGTGGCGCGCAGGCGAATCCCGAGGGGCAAGCGCTCGTGAAGATGATCGCGGCGCTCGGGGTCAGCCTCGACGTCTCGACCACGGCCGAGGGCGTCGAGACCATCGAAGAACTCAATGCGGTGCGCGACGCCGGCTGCACCCAGATCCAGGGCTATTACCTCAGCAAACCGCTGGAGGTCGACGCCCTGCTCGAACTCATCGGCGACCCTTCATTGGCACAAGCACACGATCAGTCTCGGAGGGCCGACCATGTTGCGACGAGTTCTTTATAGCAGCAAGGCGACCGCCGGCCTCGGCATGCGCGACGCCCTCGACATCATCCGCGTCTCGTACAACCGCAATAGCCAAGCGGGCCTGACGGGCGGGCTGCTATTCCTCGACGGGTACTTCTATCAAGTGCTGGAAGGCGTCGGCGGCGCCGTCGAGACTTGCCTATCGCGTATCAGCCGAGACCCGCGACACGCCGAAATCGTGACGCGGCGTGACGAACGCGTCAGCGAGCCGCTCTTCGCCGACGACTGGATGGCGTTACGGGGAATCGACGACGTCGAACCCGAGGTCCTTTCCGCCCACGGCTACGAGCCTGGCCTCCCAATCGAGCGATTTGGCGCGGATCAAACGCTCGCCTTTCTACTGGCGTGCTTCGACAAGCAGCTAGTAGAAGAGCTCGCCCCGACACTAGCGACCACGCGGGCCTAAGAAGCGAGGGGCAACGCCCCATTGAGCCGTCGGCGCTAGCCGCGGGTGAACCCGGCACACGGGCCGCCTAGCAAGGGCGGCGCGTGCAGCGCCCGGCGTCGGCTTCGTACGAATCCGATCGGCATCGATTCTCTATAATCCTTCGTATCGAATTTCCATCGAAACGAGGACCCGCGATGAAAGCGATGATGCTCCGATCCTTCGGCGGCCCCGAGTCGTTCGAGCTCTGCGACGCGCCCCAGCCTTCGCCGGCCGCGGGAGAAGTCTTGGTCCGCGTCCACGCAACCTCCATCAACCCGTTGGACTACCAAGTCCGACGTGGGGACTACGCCGACTTCGTGCCGCTGCCGGCCATCACCGGACACGACGTCTCGGGCGTTGTCGAAGCCGTCGGGCCGGGGGTGACAACGTTCTCTCCCGGAGATGAAGTCTGGTACACGCCGCAAATCTTTGCCGGGCCGGGAAGTTACGCCGAGTACCACGTGGCTGCCGAGAGCATCGTCGGCAAGAAGCCGCCCACGCTCAGCCACCTCGAGGCGGCATGCGTGCCCTTGGTGGGCGGGACGGCGTGGGAAGCGTTGGTGGTGCGTGCCGGATTGAGAGTGGGGGAGAGCGTTCTTATCCACGGCGGCGCGGGAGGCGTCGGGCATGTCGCGATCCAGCTCGCAAAAGCCATCGGCGCCAGGGTGTACACGACCGTCCGCGAAGCCAACTTTGAGTTCGCACAAAGCTTAGGCGCCGATGGGGTCATCGACTACCGAAAGGAGGACTACGTCGACGCCATCCTCCGCGAAACGGGCGGCCGCGGAGTGGACGTCGTGTTCGACACCATCGGCGGCGACGCCTTGTCCCGCAGCCCCGACGCGCTCGCCCAGCTCGGCCGCGTCGTCACGATCGTGGACATCGCCCAGCCACAGAACGTCATCCAAGCCTGGGGCAAGAACGCGAGTTATCACTTCGTCTTCACAAGACAAAACCGCGGCAAGCTCGATGAGTTGAGCACGCTGGTAGAACGCGGTCAGCTGCGGCCCCACGTCGGCGCCGTCTATCCCCTCGCCGACATCCCGCTCGCCCACACCCAGTTGGAGACGCCCAACAACGGCGTCCGAGGAAAAATCGCGATTGCTGTTGCGCCAGCGGCCCCATGAGCCGTCGGCGCTAGCCGCGGGTGGCGCCGGAACACAGCCCGCCAATTGAGGGTGGCATCTAGGGTGGCTGCGCTTATAGGCGCTAGCCGGAGCCCCCTGCGGCAGTCGAGTGGGCGACGTGCTGGTGATTCACTGGGGGCTTCGCTACGCTGCGACCCCAGCCACCCGCCGTTATGGAGTCGAATCGACCCCGGTTCGCGTTTCGGTTAGGGAACTGGGGTCCCTGAACTCGCATCCAAACTTCGTAATGCCGTGGGCCGTTTCACACCAGCAGATACGACCGATTTTCTGGAAGCTCGGACAACCTGCAGATGCAAAGTCAATGACGATCGCATTTCCTGGGATGGCTTGACGCGCCATAGCACTGAGGCCGCCTTCAGAGATGTTCAGCAGTGTCAGTGCGATAGCTTCACAAATGGGTCGGCCGTCGGCGTCCAGGGGAACTCCAACGACGGGCGCAGACATCGGATAGCGAGCCCACTCGCGACGCTCTCTCTTGACGCACGCAGGTCCGAGTAGCTCCTCCAATACTTCCCGACCGAAGTTGCGGAGGGAGTTCTTCTTCGAACCGCTAGGCTCCCGATCGGCTTCGGAGCCACTTCCTGCGTGGCAATCCAAAGAAGAAGGTTGGGGTCGACCCATCACGAAGTACCAACGTCCGCACCCGGGACACGACGTATCGCTGGCCCATTCGCCTCCTTTGGGGGCTGGCAACTCAGAAAGGTCGCAATGGCAGGTTAGACACGCACTCAGCATGCAGGTGGGTGTCAATTCAGGTCGGGGGTCCGTGGTAGGACCGACTCCACATAGAAAGTCGATCTCCTTGTCCCAGCTAGCTAGCAGTGCGCTCATGTCGTCATGCACGATTTCCAACCCCTCGCAGTGCGGAATGCCAAGCTACGCAGCCGTGAGCGTAGCCCCTCACGGCCTTACGACCCTCTGACTTGGCTTGCGTAACCAAGCGATGCTTGCAGATCGTCTTAGACTACTGGATTTGGAAAATTAATTCCCAAAATCGCACTGTCTGCAGAACGGCAGGGTTGGCACGAAAAGAAAGGTTGCGACGAATGGGCAAGACGCGCCAGCGACCGCAGAGGAAGATTGGGAAGGATGCATTCTGCAGGGCCAGCCGCCAAATACTATTTTAGGAATTCTATTTCCCTAAACGGAAGTCCGGTCCCAGTAAGCTCGATAAGGTAAACAGCACCTCAAGTCACGCTCTCGGGCGCCGTTTGACGAGAGGGGCTAAGTGCGGATTCGTCCCTGCCCGGGGATCCAACCAACTGTTGTGAACCCGCGACGTTCGCACTCGGCCCCCCTCGTCGAGCGGCGCCTTTCGATTACGATGCGCGTAATTCGTAACGCGTTGATCGTATCCGAGAGTGTGATGGCGTTAATTCCGGTTGACCAGAGCGGTTTTGAGGAAGCGATCGAGAAGGCACGCTCGCTAGTCGAAGAGGCACTCACCACGAATGGGGAAGGCTTAGAACGACTCAACGAGATCGAAGACTTTGTGTACCTGAAGGGTACGACCGGTGTCGTGACCTGGGCCAATCAGGCATACCAAGCCTTTTACTCCAGGGCGAGTAAGCCACACGGCCGCCACGCCAAGACGTTTCTCGCCCCCATCGTGCTTACCGTTGCCAAGCATACCGACGCTCTGATTCTTAGCGGATGTGAGCGGCTGTACTGCGACCACATCGGAGTCAGCGGCGACGGGACGAAGCACCTATTACGAACCTACAAGCAAAGCCTCCGTCATTTGCAGAAATCCGGATACGCGATACTTGGCGTGACGCGTCCGCTCCGACCGATTGCGACGGACGAAGAGGATCCTGAATTTGAGATGGCGCGTCTCGCCTCTCTGTTCGCGACATTCGATGATCGTGACAGAGAACTCTGTCGTCTCTTTGCGTTAGGCTTCAATAGTAGCGAGATTGGCGAACAGCTTCAGATGACGAGCAGGAACGTTGATCTCCGGCGAAAGAAGTGCCTTGAACTCCTTGGAATTGATAAGGTCGTCGATCTCGCGCGCTTGTTAACACGATTCGAGGAGCGCGGGTACTTGGAGATTAATCTTTGATACAGTGCATTGGTGTTAAGCCGGGTGCCATGCCCACACGCGAAGCGGATGGGCATGCTGAAGTCACGAGTTGCGTCGCCAGCACGCTCCGTCAACAGCATCGTCGAGAAGAGTCAACGTCGGCACGCGATCGCGATCGATTCCAAGCGGTAAGTCAATGCCGGTATTCCACGCCGCGGCGCTCGACCAACGCCAGTCCGACGGCTTCGCGACGAGGCCGCGGCGCACTGGATTGTCGTGAATGTACGCGATCTTCTCGTGGATGTCGCGGACCGACCTCAGGTTCCTGTCGTACCCGCCACCGCGTTGCCAGAAGCGGTAACTTGCTTTTCCATTGGGCTGTCGGTCGAGCAAGTTGGGCAGATAGTCGGGCGAGTTGTTCTTCAGCCACACCAGCGCGCGGCTGGAGGTGGACTGCTTCAACACCGTGAGGATCGAGGCCATCTTCGCCGGCCCAAGCGGCAGCACGATCAAGTGGACATGCTCGGGCATGATGACGTAGGCCCAAAGGTCGAACAACGCTTTTTGCTGACCGAGTCGGACGGCGTCGATAAACCACTGCCGCGAACGGTCGCGATCTAGCAAGGCGAGGCGACGGTAGCATGAAAAGGTCAGGAAATGGGCGTCGCCTGGGACATCGTAGCGGCGGCAGGTCTTCCGATTAGGCGGCATTGGGGGAGTATTGCTGGCGTAGTACGGAATTGCCAGCGAATGCGCACTTAAAGCGTATCGCGGGGCCGCATGCCCATCCGCTTCGCGTGTGGGCATGGCACCCAGCCACCCCGGATGCCGCCCTCGTGACGCGGCCCAGGACACCGAGGCCACCCGCGGCTAGCGCCGACGGCTCACCTTGGCGATACCATGAGCGCCTATGCGAAACCGCCTCCTCATCTGCTGCACTTGGTTCTTCCTCGTCCTCTTCTCCTACTACGTCCTCAAACCCGTCCGGGACGCGCTCGCGACCGAGACGCAGCTCTTTGGGCCGCTGTACCTGGCGACCTTTCTTACCGTCTGCGCGGCGCTGCCGCTCTACTGGCGGATCGTCGCGCGGACGTCGCGGCGGCGGTTGGTGTTCGGCGTCTACCAGTTCTTCGTGGCGTGCCTGGTGGCGTTCGGCGTGCTCGTCGCGCGCGGGCATGACGACGCGGCGTGGCTGCGCAGCGCGTTCTTCGTGTGGGTGAGCGTTTTCAACCTGTACGTCGTCGCCGTATTCTGGAGCGTGATGGCGGACCTCTTCTCCGCCGAGGAGGGCAAGACCTGGTTCGGCGCGTTGGCGGCGGCGGGGACGACCGGCTCGATCGCCGCGTCGCTCTTCGGTCAGTTCGCTACGCAGCGTTTGGGCGTCGCGTGGCTGATGGCGGTCGCGATCATCACCCTCGAGCTCGCGATCGTGACGGCGTGGCTGGCCCTGCGCTTCGAGGCGCGCGGCCCTGGCGATGCGAGCGACGCCGCCGAGACGCCCCACACCAGCGGTTCGCTCCTCGCCGGCCTGCGCACCGTGTTCGCGTCGCGCTACTTGTTAATGATCTGCGCATTCACCGCCATCGGGAAGTTCGCCTCGACCTTCGTCTACAACAACTTCCAGCACACGCTGCGCGCCGAAGGGCTAGCGGTCGCCGAGCGAACCGAACTGTTCGCGACGATGAACTTCTATTCCCAGACCGGCACGCTCGCCTTCCAAGCCGTCCTGGCCGCCACGCTAATGCGGCTCGCCGGCGTCGGCGCGGCATTGGCGACCGCTTGCGGCGTGATCTTCGGCCTCTTCGCTTGGCTGTCGGTCGATGCGGGGTTGTGGCCGTTGATGGTCGCAAAGGTCGTCCAAGAGATCGTCGGCTACGGCCTGCTCGTCCCCGCGCAGCACGTGCTGTTCACCGTGGTGAGCCGAGCCGAGAAGTACGAGTCGAAGGCGTTCGTCGACACCGTCGTGTTCCGCGGCAGCGACGTGGCCGCGGCGAACGTCTGCGACGCGTTGGGACGGTTCTCGACAAGCGCCGCCGCGCTGGCGATCCTGCCGCTCGTCGGCGTGTGGATGGCCCTGGGGGCGTGGCTAGGGCGCAAGCAGGCCGTTCGGGCGCGGGACGACGGTTCAGGCGTCGCCGATTGATCCGTGCTAGCGATGAATAGCGGGGCTACCCGCGGCTAGCGCCGACGGCTCATGGCCGCAAGCGGCGGCCGCCATCGAGAAGGTTCCACAACAAGAGCGGGCGAAGGGGTTCGAACCCTCGACATCCAGCTTGGGAAACTGCCCCGGCGTACAAACCCGTGCGAAGGAACGGGAGTCAAAACGCTTCTACAATAGTAGGAGCGACGCCTTAAAGCTACGTCTTTGTTTGCACGTCGAATGGTGGATTTGTGCCCAAACAGGAGTAGTGACTACTCCCGTTCTGTACCGGGTCAATAAAGGGAGTAGTGAGTCTCGCCAGTTCCCCTCGCTCGCGGTCCTCGACGGCTGGAAAGGACCCGCGGCGCGTTTACTTACTTACCTACCCTCGGCGACGTTGCGGGCGCAAAGGTCTCTGGATCGGGGGCTTCGCCTACCCACGGGGGCGCCTCGCCGAGGACCCAAAGCCCCCCGGGGGGTCCTCCCATCAACTCGGCGCCGCGCCATTCCCGTCGAGTGCGCCGTTCGGCTGGATGCTGTGCGCGGGATTCAGCTTTACATTTACAGCACCGTGGCGGGTCCTTCCGGCAAGTCGCTCGCGACCGTTCCCACCGTCGCCGAGGGGGCCGCAGCTACACTCCCTCCCGGGCTTAGGTTCTCCGGCGACGGGCGCCTTGGGGTAGGCGTAGCCCCGCGTCGGCCGAACTTTGTTCGCGCGGCGCTGCAAACCGGGAGGACAACAACAACCCGGTGGGGCGGTCGGGTCCCTTCCGGGGGCCCGGGGGTACTTCAGGTAGCACCGGCATCGAACGCCTCGTTCGTGTCGGAATATTCGAGGCCTCTCTCTCTCTCGACGCGCAGTCAAACGGCAGGCGGCGCGGCCCTTATTCTTGAGGCGTCACGAACTTCACGCCGAGCTTGGTGATTCCGTGCGATTCCTTCCGCCAGCAGACCTTGGCGAAGCACTGTGTGCCGGGCGAACCCGCGACGGCAAAGTCCACCAGCAGGTAGTCGCCGACCGCCTCACCGGTTTTCATCAGGCCCAACCCCCCTGAAGAAATATCCAACAGCGTCATGCTATAAGCTTCGGCGATCGGGGCGCCATCTCCCCCGAGCGGCACAACAACGACCGGCGCCGACATGGGGTAACGCACCGACTGCCGGCGCTCTTGGACGGCGTAATCGCCACCGAGGAAGGCCGAGAACAATTTCTTCGCGGCCGGAAGCGTGGCGTTGTGCCGTTCAGGTTCAAGCGGCGCTGCGTCAACGTCTTCGGAATCGTCGACCGCCAAGCTGACACGGGCATGGTTTCGCGCCAGCGTAAAGTAAACGTGATCGCACTGCGGGCACGGCACGGGCGCCGCCCACATTTCAGGGCGGGGCGTCGGCCACGACAGATTGCGGTCGCATTTCTCGCAGCACTCGATCTCATGCGACTCGGTCTCCATCCATGGCGCGTGCGTGGTGGTTCCTATGCTGCACAGACGATCGAACTCGCTCTCGAACTGCGCAATCAGGCTTTCCATCTCGGGGGCGGATGTACTCATGTTCTCTATCTAAGTGTCGGCGGTAACTTGCGTCGCGGACGCGACCTTGAATCCGGTGTGTCGACGGTTCACATGTGCTTCAAGGTTGGGACCCATTCTCTTGGCTCATCTGAGAAATTGTGCGCAAAGCGCATGCGTAGTGCCGCAGTCTTGCTCCGGCCACACTTGGTTGTAGCGATTGGGAGGCCTCATTGAGGTGATTGCGACGAGTGAACGCATTCTGAGCAAAGTGGTTGAGTGCAAACCAAGAACGCCGTGCCGCACCGCGCTCACTTGGTGACATAGGAGGCCTCAGCGATAGGAGTTCATAGGAATTCAACGTCGGATCGAGTTGGGTGCTACGCGTCCGAGTTCGCATGGTCGGCGGTGAGCTCAACGTCGTGACTCTACAAGAGGGTGAGCGCCCGATGATCCGCCTTGCGCTTTGTTTTCGGTTTCGCAACCTTCGTCCTGGCGACTGCGTCCGATTCTTGCGGAGCGAGGCGCCTCGTTGGCGCCAAATTTTTCGAGGCCTCTCTCTCCCTACGACTACTTTGGGCGGATCGACAACGCGCCGTCGGCGAACGGCTGGAGGAGCGGGTCGTCGGCGCCATCGGCGCCCTCGACTAACCAGCGGCGCCGGTCGGCGGGCGTCGCCAGCAGCACGGGCATGCGGTCGTGGCCAACGCTACGGACCTCGGCGTTCGGCTCCGTCGTGAGGAACGTCACACTAAGGACGTCGGCCTCGGCGCCTTGCCACGATTCCCAGAGGCCCGCAAACGCAAGCGGCTCGAACTCGTCGCCGCGCCGGACGCCGAAATAGTGGTCGCGCTCGTGGAACTCGACAAACGGCACGAGGCAGCGGCGCCGCTTGAAGGCGTCGCGAAAGGTTGGTTTGGTGGCGGCCGTCTCGCTGCGGGCGTTGAACGTCCCACGCTGGAACTTCTCCCGCTTCGGCGACTTGTCCGATGGCTTCCACCAGCGCGGCAAGAGGCCCCACTCGGCGCCGAACGCCTCTAGCTCGCCCGCGTCGTCGATCCGCAGCGCGGGGACCGATTTCAGGGGCCACGCGCCGCCGTCCTTCAGTTCGTCCGCCAGCTTGTCGAAGAGCGTCCGCTGGTCGGGGCGCAGGTGGTACTCCTCGACGAAGTGCTCGGGGAGGTGCTTGGCGGATTTGTAGTGGTGACACACGGCGAGGGCGAGCGGCTAGCGGAAGTCACGGGAGACGCTCCGCATCGTACCAGCGCCGGCCATGTCGCAGATGGGCTCGATCCGGGCCACGACGACGTGCAAAATGCCCTCGGGCGAGTGTTGCAGCTCACCCCGCACGACCCACGCCGGGGATCGCTTGGCCGTGCGGTAGTAGCGTTCCCACGTCCGCGGGTGGACGATCAGGTTCGTGGCGCCGGTCTCGTCTTCAAGCGTCACAAAGGTAATCCCCTTGGCCGTGCCGGGCCGCTGGCGCAAGAGCACAACACCCGCCACGGCGACGTGGGCGCCGTTGGGATGGGTTTGCAGCTCGCGGGCGGTGAGCACTCCGCGCCGCCCGAGCTGCTCGCGGTGGAACGCCACGGGGTGGCCGCGGAGCGACAACCCCAACGACCGATAGTCGGCGAACACCTCATCCTCGGCCGGCGTCGCGGGGAGCGCGTTGGCGAGCGGCTCGTCGTCCACGAGGTCGGCCAACAAAGGCTGATCGACGGCGCGGCGTTCGCGCCCCATCGCTTGCCAGAGCGATTGCCGACGATCGGCGCCGAGCGAACCGAAGACGTCGGCTTGGGCGAGCGCCTCGGCGTCGCCGCGGGCCAGACCCGTGCGATGATGGAAGTCGTCGAGCGATTGGTAAGGCTTGGCGCCGCGCCGCTCGATGACCCGTTCGGCGGCGGCGCTGCCCAGCGAGCCGACCATGCGGAGGCCGAGCCGCAAGGCGAAACCGTCCGCGCCGACTTCGAGCGTGCAATCGACTTCGCTACGGTTCACGTCCACGCCGCGCACCTCGACGCCGTGATCGCGGGCGTCCCTCACCAGCTGCGCCGGCGCATAGAACCCGAGCGGTTGGCTGTTGAGCATCGCCGCGCAGAACGCGGCCGGGTGGTGGTGTTTGAGCCAGCAAGACGCATAGACCAACAGCGCGAAGCTTGCGGCGTGCGACTCGGGGAAGCCGTACTCGCCGAACCCTTGCAGCTGCCGATAACACCGCTCGGCGAACTCCTCGTCGAGACCATTGGCTCGCATGCCGTCGAGCAGCTTTTGGCGGTAGTGCTCAATCTTGCCGGGCGTCCGCCATGCCGCCATGGCGCGGCGGAGCTGGTCGGCCTCGCCGGCGGTGAAGCCCGCGGCGACTTGCGCCAGCTTCATCGCTTGCTCTTGAAAGATGGGGACGCCGAGCGTCCGTTTTAGCACGCCCTCGATGGCGGCGCTCGGATACGACTCGGCCTCCTCGCCACGGCGCCGCTTCAAGTAGGGGTGAACCATGTCGCCCTGGATCGGACCCGGGCGGACGATCGCGACCTCGATAACCAGGTCGTAAAAGCATTGCGGCCGCAGCCGCGGCAGCATCGACATTTGGGCGCGGCTCTCAATCTGAAACACGCCGAGCGTGTCGGCGCGGCAAATCATATCGTAAACGTCCCGGTCCTCGGCCGGCAGCGTCGCCAGCTCCCAACGTTTGCCCGTGTGCTCGGCGAGGAGGTCGAAGCATTTGCGGATGGCGGTGAGCATCCCCAGCGCGAGGCAATCGACCTTGAGAATCCCCAGCGCTTCGAGGTCGTCCTTATCCCATTGCACGACGGTACGGTCGGCCATTGCCGCGTTTTCGATCGGGACCATCTCGCACAGCGGCCCGCGCGTCATCACCATCCCGCCGACGTGCTGCGACAAGTGCCGCGGGAAGCCCATCAGCTGATCCACAACGACCAGCAGCCGGCGACCGACCGGCGACCGCGGGTCGAGCCCTGCCTCGCGGAATCGCTCGGGCAGCTTGGGGTCGTTCTTCCAGCCATCCACTTGCTTGGCGAGCGCATCGACGCGGTCGAGCGACAGCCCAAGCGCCTTCCCCGCGTCGCGGATCGCCGAGCGTAGGCGGTAGGTAATCACCGTGGCGGCGAGGCCGGCGCGGTTGCGGCCGTACTGCTGGTAGAGGTACTGCAAAACCTCCTCGCGGCGTTCGTGCTCGAAGTCGATGTCGATGTCTGGCGGCTCGCCGCGTTCTTCGGAGATGAACCGCTCGAACAAGAGGTCGCTCTGCGACGGATCGACCGACGTAACGCCGAGGCAGTAGCAGACGGCCGAGTTGGCGGCCGAGCCGCGCCCTTGGCAGAGGATGCCGCGCGAGCGGGCGAATCGCACCAGGTCCCACACCGTCAGGAAGTAGGCTTCGTAACGCAGCTTGGCGATCAGCCGCAGCTCGTGGTCGATTTGCTGGCGAACCTTCTCGGGGACGCCCTGGGGATAACGGCCCTCGGCGCCCTGTTGCGTCAGCTCGGTAAGCCACGCCAGCTCGGTCTTGCCGGCGGGCGCGAGTTCTTCGGGATACTCGAAACGCAGCTCGTCGAGTGAGAAGCGGCAACGCTCGGCGACCTCGACGGTACGATCCAGCGCGTCGGGCCAGTCGCGGTAGAGTCGGGCAAGGTCTTCACGCGATCGCAAGCAGCGCTCGCCGTTGGGCAATAGCTCGGCCCCGTCGGCCGCTTCGATGGTCTCGCCGAGGCGGATCGCGGTGAGCACGTCGTGCAAGAGGCGTCGCTCGGGCGCGTGATAGTGAACGTCCCCCGACGCGACTAAAGGCAGGCCGCTGTGCTGCGATAACGTCGCGTACGCGGCAAGCCGCGCCCGGTCGTCGCCCCCGCGGTGAGCGTCCGCCAGTAGATAGCCCCGGTCGCCGAATAGGTCGCGAATGGCGCCCAACTTGTTAAGGTCCGCCTCGGGCTCCTCTAAGGCGACGCCGACCATCAGCCCCGCGGCATGCTCCGCCAAGTCGTCGAGCCGCAACTCGCACGACCCTTTCTCGGCGCGGCGGAGTCCCGTTGTCAGCAGTCGGCAGAGCCGACCATACGACGCCCGGTCCGTCGCCCAGACAACGACCGTCGGCGCATCGGTGAGCGTCAGCTCGGCGCCGATAATCAGCGGCAAGCCGGCTTCCTTCGCCGCGACGTACGCCCGCACGACGCCGGCGAGGCTGTTGCGATCGGTGACGGCGAGGGCTGCGTAACCGAGTTCGGCCGCTCGTCCGACCAGCTCGTCGGCGTGCGACGCCCCGCGGAGGAACGAGAAGTTCGTGCGGCAACGCAGCTCGGCGTATGGTGGGCCGCTGCTTGTCGTGACGGTCGGCGGCGTCGGGATCGGCTCACGCTTGGCGAGCGGCGGCTTGTCGGGCATGGCTCAGAACTCCCCCGCCACGCGCCACTGTCGGCGGCGGAGGTCGCAATGCAGCCACAGCCGCGCGCCGTTGTCGAGTTCAACCCACCACGCATCGCGCCGCACACTGCGGCCGCGCCACCAGCCCGTCTCGATCCGTTCGGGACCCCAGTAACGCACGACAGCGCAACGGCCTCGCCATTGCATCGCCACCGGCTCGCCGTGCTGATTGGTCTCGACCCCGACGGGCGGGGCGTCGCTCGGCATCGTTACTGGCAACCGCCGGGCCTTCGCGGCTTGTCGCGTCGTTAGCGCAAACGCTTCGGCTGGGGCGTCGGTCGCGGGCGTCGTGGCATAGGCGCGGCGGGGGTCGATGCTCGACCGCTTGGCGATCCGTAGCACGTGGTCCCCGCCGACGCGGCTTGCCAGCCGGTTAATCAACAGCGCGAGGGCGTGCGGGTCTTCGCGCTGGTCGCTGTCGAAGAGCGTCCGTTGCCGGCTATCGATCGGCGCCGTCGCCCCCACTAGCACGCGCACCGCTCGCACCGCGCAAGGAAATCGCACGCTGTCGAGGTGCAAGGTCGCTAGCTCTTCGAGTTCCCGCGCGGACGCCGTCGGCCGGAAGAGCCGCAGCACGACCCGCACCGGCGCCGCGTCGGCCGCGTCGAGCCGATGGTCGATCAGCACGCGCAGGGCGCCGCAGCGGCGGCGTTTCATTTGCTCGGCGACGCGGCACAACAGCTCGTGGCGGACGTGCTGTAAGGTCGCGGCGCAAGCGACCGCCGATTCGAAGTCCCATACGGCGACGAGGGGCGGCTCGCCACGGAACGACTCGACCGGCTCGGGCGCGTCGCCGAGCAACTGGTCGAGGCGTCGCGCCAGTTCGGCGCCGAACCGCGACGGCAAACTCGCCCGCGGTAGGTCGAGCAGTTGGCCGATCGATTCGATGCCGAGGCGTTGCAGCCCTTCGATGATCGCCGCCTCGACGCGCAGGGCTTCAACGGGGAGCCGCTCGGCAAACGCCCGGGCTTGTCGCTGCTCGACGATCGGCGGTCCCGCGTCACGCGATACAAACCGCGCCGCAGCCAGCGCGAGCCCCACCGTCGGCGCCACGGCGACAACGGCCTCGAGCCGATCGGCGCCGGCCCACTGCGCGACCGCCTCGGCGAGTCGCTTCTCGCCGTCGTCGCCCCACAGCGGCGCGAGGCCGGTCACGTCGAATAGCAGCCCCTCGGGCTCCTCGGCGTCCTCTAGCGAGACGACCGGACTAAACCGTTCGCACTCCACCGCTAGCCGTTCAAGCGCTCGGCGATCCGCGCCGGCGCGGTGAGGTAGCAGCAACAGCCGCCCCGGCCCTGCTAACCCTTGCGCGTCGGGCGTCTTCATGCCGACGGCGATACCGAGTCGCCGCGCTTCGACCGAGCATGCGGCGACGCGTTCGGTGCGGGCGTCGCCGACGCATAGCGCGAGCGGCTTGCCGACCAGTTCGGGCCGTTCACGGCGGCTACGCTGGACGGGCCAGTCGGGGAGCCACAGACAGAGCGTTCGGGAGGTGGTCCGCATCGCGGCTGGTCACGTCGTTAATGTCGCCGGTTCGCCAATCCAGGGTGAGCGTCGCCTCGCCCCGCGCGGGGCCGTGCCGATTGCGGCGGCGCGTCACCCGCACGCCGAGCGGCGCGTCGGGATCGCCGGGCGCGGGGATCGGATCAATGCGGAGTTGCACGTCGGCCCAACTCGGGTCGGGCTCGTGCCGCGCCGGGCGAACCAGCACGCCGAAAGCGGCGCCGGCCTCGGCGGCGAGTAGCAGCCGGCGGAACGCCCGGCCGTCGATCCGGTCCAGCGACGCCCACACGGCGCCAACCGCTGGGGACCGCAGCGCTATCTCTGTCGCGGCGAGGGCGTCCTTTGCCGACGTGGGCCGAACCCACAACAGCCGCCGCGCCTTGACCCCCCACGCGATCGCGGCGGGCGGGTAGAACGCCCCCGGCCCATCGACGACGACCAGCTCGCCACGCAGCCGACAGGCCCTAGAGGCGAGCCACAGCCCCACCAGCGACGCCCCGCAGCCAAGTCCGCCCGCCAACAAGTCCACCAGCCGGCGCGGGGTGACGCCCCCGAGGAGGTCGTCGAAGGGGGTGGGCAGTTGTCGCGATCCGTCGTCGGCCGGGTGCGAAGGCTTGTCACCGATCAGGCCGCGGAGCCGCTGGAGGCGCGGGTCGTCGGGGCTCAGTCGCGGTTCGGTGCTAGCAGGCGGGTACGGCATGCCGACAACCCTACTAGTGAACTTGCGTACATTCAATAGCGTTTGCTTCGGTTTGCTACGGAACGCCACGTCGCAGGCACAGACGGCGAGGGCAAAACCCCCTTAATTCGCCAAAAAACGCTTGAGGCGCCCGCTTCGGTCTGGCGCTCGCCCGCGCCAGATTGCGACGCCCCCCGAGGGCAAAAACATGCTTTTGCTGGCGTTTTTTGCGTGAAGGGGCTGGTTCGGTCGGGGCCGGCGGGTCGCTAGAACGGGATACCCCTTACCCTAAACCGCTGCGAAAGTGCGCGGAGTAGCACTTTCCTTATGGTGATCGTGGGCCACAGAACGTGGAGCGCACCACCCCGCCCGCAGCGGGTAGACTATGCCAATAAAAACAGGCAGTCGGCCAAGGCCGACTGCCTGTCTGTTGATCGACGGGGCTTGCCCGTGCGCCGTAAAGCGACGCGATCAGCCGTTCACGCGGCGGCGGGTGGGCCAAGCGACGACCGAGCCACAGAGGCCCAAGGCCGACCAAACGGCCAAGGTGCCCGGTTCGGGGACGACGCCGTCATCACGGACCTCGAAGTTGTAGGTCGTTTCCGAACCGCTGAAGCCGAAGGTGATGTTATCGACGGCTCCAACGAACTGACCCCAACCGGAGCCGACTCCGGAACTTACTCCGATCACGCTGAAGTCCGTGAGGAAGCTCTGCCAGTCTGACAACGTCGTCGTATAAAGCCCCTTGCCCGGAGCATTACTCGGGAGCGACCCAGTCGACCACAAATTGAAGTTGCTACCCACGATATCAGCGCCGACCCAGGTGTCGGTTGCAGCGGTCGGCTGACCGTTGTAGGCGCCTTCGTATACCAAATAGCCGGTGGACGCGCCATTGGACACCAGCAATCTCAGCGACGGATGCTGAGCGGCGCTGTTGGTGGAAGTAGCGTCGCGATACCACTCGTAACTCAACGAGGTCAGGGTGGCGAGCGATCCGAGAATAGAGGACGGGTTAGCCGCCGGGCCAAAGTTACCCGCAACATTGGCTACGGGAGCCGAATAGAACTCGATATCCGCTTTGCCATTCGTCGTGCCCGGCGAAGCGACCGGCGGTGTCGAGAAGTAGACCGAACCGTTGCCGTCTTTCGCGTAGGTGGTGTTGATCCCAACGACACCGTTGACCCGGACGTTGTTGTAGAGCCAGCCGGAGCCGGAGCCGTCGAAATCGTGACCGGTGTTTGTGCCGCCGGCATTCGAGAACGAGTCGCCCGGCGCGGCGTTTTCAGCGTAGACCTCGATGGCTGCCTGCGTGCTGGTTGCCAGAGTGCAGCTCAGCAGAGTCGCCAACGAAAGAAATATTTGGCATCGCTTCATCGACGCAGCCTCCAGGTGGAATTCGGATACTTCCAGATGGACCAGTCGGGAACCCTTCCCGATAGTTTTCGGCTCGTATACTACCTGCTGCGTGCCCCCCCGTGTCTATCGCGTCGCCATAAAATTTCCGACAATTTTTTCGCCTAGGCACCTAGGTGCATGTCGCCGCAGTACTGACCACTTGCCCCCCTCACACCGCGACGTAGCCGCCGTCTTCTAAAGCATTTGCGTCGGTTTGCTACAGAACGCCAACCATACGCCCCCCCCGGGCAAAACATGCTTTTGCTGGCGTTTTTTGCGTGAAGGGGCTGGTTCGGTCGGGGCCGGCATCTTGCCCAGCTTGAATACCCCCCTCCCCTAAAACCCTCACGAAAATATGCGGGGTAGCCGTTACGGTCTGCGCCTGGACTGCGTCAGAAATTGGACGCCCCCCGTTATCTCGCCGTCGTACAACGGCTATCGTCGCCGGCGGCGTCGTAGTTCTCGGGAAGCTGGTATAGCATCACCTGCGGCGAGCGGGTGGCCTGCTGGATCGTCATGACGCGGCCGCCAAACTTCTCGGGGGCGTTTGCCCGTAGGAGCGCCATCAGCAGCCGGTCGGAGTAACGCACCTCGACGTACGGCTCGCCGGTCGCGGGATCGATTAGCGGCTCGCCGTCGCGGCCGTAGCGGATTGTGCGGACGCCCTCGACGGCGCGGCGGCGGGCTTCGTCCTCTAGCACATCGGCCGCTATGTGCTGCGTCCGCTCAAACGCCTCGGCGTAGGCCGGGCATTCGCGGCGCCAGCGGTAGTGCGACTTGTGATCGACGCCCGAGTCGCGGGCCGCGGCGGTGATCGTCGCCGTCTCGCGGTAGGCGGCGAGGAAACGGCGTTGCTTGACGCTCAAGGCCGTTGGAGGATTGGCATTGGTGGGCATAGCGGCATTCTAGGCGATTGGCTCCAATCTGGCCGTGAACAGCCGAAGGCTGGCCAGGCTGGATGGAAGTCGGCCCGCGTCGGTGAAGACGGTTTTCACGTTCGAGGTACTGGCACCGATCCTGGCCGTCGCCGAAAGGAAGACAGAGACCGTGCCGGAAATCAGGCTGTCGCCGGAGTACCTTGAAGCGGCCGGGCGGATGCCTTAGCTTCGGGCTAGTCAGGCGGGGTGGTGGTTGGCAGCCGTTTGGAGGGAGTGGCTGACGGGAGGCTAGCGGCGCCTGCTCGGTCCGCAGCTGAAAAAATGCACAATTGGCATCGTTTTAGCTCCATAGGCTTTTTGCGGTATTTCCCCTGGCACGGCGTTGACGGGGGTTCGCAGATACTTACCATCCAAGAGGGGGGCTAATTCGGCCTCGATCGGATTTTCGTCTAGAAGAGACGGAGCTCACTGAATGCCACAAGCAATTGCTGTTGATTCACCTGCCGCAAAGCCAGTAAAGGCAACTCGGCTGCATGACGCAGACCGTGTGGCAGTGACGTCGTCCAACATGGCACGAATTGGCACCGCTACGCCCGCTAAAGTAATTGCGAAGGGCGAGGACATGCCGACTTCTACGCACACTAGCCGCTGCACGGGATTTCAGTCTCTCGTCTGGCGCATTCTATACTCTGCCGGCCTGGCTCCTCACCCTCGGCGACATGTGCCTGCTGACATCGTCGCAGCCCGCAAGGCGGTTGAGCGGCAGCACGATTGGTTGCAAAGCAATCATGCCGGCCGTTGGGTAGCCTATTTGGGCTCAGAATTCGTCGGCGCTGGGGAGGACGACGCGACTTTGCGGAACGAGGTAGACCCAAAGGCTGTGAACGCTAGAAGGCTGTTCGTCACCTTCATCGAGCCTGCCGATGGTGGCGAAACGGGCGCCGCCGCCTGATCAACTCACTGCAATCTGCAGGGAAGTCGCCCCGCCGCTTTAAGGCCTACTGGCAAATGTCGGCTGTCAGCTTGGACTCTGTGCGTAGATGGAGAGGATCGTCCAATCTCGGTACCTGAAAAAGGGTACAACGCTCGCGTTGCCGGGCGGGCAGAGTCACAAATTGAAAGAGAACCAAGCAATCGTCTGGTTGAGTATCGACGGTGGATACAGCCAGAAAGTTCCGCGAAGGGACTGCGCGATTTTCCCGGCCATTCTCGACACGGGATTCAATGCTGATCTTGTCATGTCGGAAATCCACTTCGATAAGTGGTCACACCGCGACGATCCAGGTTACGCATCAGACGGCGGCGAGTGTCGCGTAAACGGAGAGAAGTTCTATTGTCTCCAAGGGCAAGCCTTCCTTTACCGCCAAGAGCTTGCAAATGGTGCTCCGAATAAGCACGGGACTATCTCGCCGATCAAGCTGAAACTCAAACGGGGACTAGCAATTAAGCCGAAGCCACCGCTTCCCAATGCGCTAGCAGTGAAAATAGGCATCGCTAAGCCCGGTCGAGATATTCCACTGCCTTTGATCGGACTTGGATGCATTACCGAAAACCACTTGAGGCTGATTCTCGACGGTTATGACCAACACTTTCAGATCGAATCTAGGCATGCCACGTAGTGGATGTTGCGAATAGACGACTATGTCCCCCGGCAACTCCACGAGAATTAGCCGCGCCGCCGCTTCATACAAACGGCACCACGCGCAAGCCGTTGACTAGATTCAAAGCCGGTCCTCGATCGGCTCGTTGGGACAGCCGAGGTCTGCTTCAAGTTGTCAAAGAGCCAACCCTGCGCGGGGCTGCGGGTTGCTGAAGAAGCCTCACGCCGCGACGTAGCGCCCGTCCTCCAACTGCCGCGCCTTGCCGATCGCGGCGAGGGTTGCCAGTAGCTCGGCGAGGCGGGCTTTGTCGGCGCGGGTGAACGCGCTGGCGATTGTCTTCTCGTCGGCGGGCTCGCCCGAGGCGGAGAGGACGGCGCCGACGGCGGCGGCTTGCTCGGCGAGCGTCTTGGGCCACGGCCGCTTTGCCAGTTTGGGCGCCTTCGCCCCCTTCTTTCCGGCGGCGCCCTTGGCGGCCTTCTTACCCTTCGCGCCTTTCTTCGGCGTGTCCTCGGCCTCGTCGTCATCGACCAGCTCGACGCCGCGTTGCTGTTTGCCGGTGGGGTTCTGGTAGTCGGGGCGGAGCCAGCGGACGAGGCCGCGGCTCTCCTCCTCGGCCCGCTCGTAGTTGAGCGCGACGAGGCGTTCGAGGATTTGCTCGTCGGTAAGGTCCACGGGCCAGCCGTAGGCCTCGGCGACCGCCGTGTCGAGGTCATCGTGAATCTGCCGCAGCACGCTGACGAGGCCTTGCTCGTGGATCGTCTTCTCTTTGGCGGTGAGCGTTTCGCCGCTGCGGAGTTTTTCCAGCACGTTGTACATGCCGGTCATCGTCAGCTCCGGATGCTCGGCCTGCCGCGCCTTGCGGTGCGCGTCGAGTTGTTCGCCAAGGTCGCGGATGCGTTGCTTCTGGTCCCCCTCACAAACGGGAATAGGAAAGGGTTCAAAGCAAACGGACTTTGTGTAGCGTGGACGATCCTCCAGCGTTCCGCCCGATGCCAGCGTCCATACAACGTGAACGCGAGACGAAAGAACTCCCAGAATAAATGCATCGTCTGACGCAATGTTGGTCAGCATGTTGTCGGGAAGCGTCTCCTCGTCGATGAATGCAAATACCCGGTGCTTTGCTGTCTCCGGAGTTGCAATGATCCTGGAAAGCCCCGCGCTCGCTTGTCGCAGCACTGGACGTTCCCATCCAAATCGCCACCACTTGTCGCGGATGGACGCCCTTCGATTCTGATCTCGCTCGGGTTTGACGTAGTCGATTACGCGTTGGAAGGCGGCGGGATTCGCTGCCTTCGCTTCTTCCGCAGTCATCTCAAAAAAGTCGATGACGTACATGCCTCTCGGATTCTGCATAAAGTCGCGGCCATTCAAGTAGCTGCGTACGACACGATGCTCGGACCTAGTTTGCGGGCGTATTTTGTTCGCTGTATCGGAATCGACAACAAAGCCGCTTC
Source organism: Botrimarina mediterranea (assembly GCF_007753265.1). Lineage (NCBI taxonomy): Bacteria > Pseudomonadati > Planctomycetota > Planctomycetia > Pirellulales > Lacipirellulaceae > Botrimarina > Botrimarina mediterranea. The sequence continues at coordinate 811,157 of NZ_CP036349.1, read as the reverse complement.
CGTAGAGCTGGACGCCTGGAACACAAACACCGTCGTTTGCGCGCAATGGTCTAGCGCTATCGAGGTCGATGCCTGCGCTTAGTTGATGGTTGATACAAGCCACTTCCCGGGTAGCGAGGCCCGCTTCCTCATTACCAATAGGCTCGATTGGCTCGCCGATTAGCGCCGGTCCGCTGGTAGTCGCGCCAACTGTCATCGCGATCCTAACTGCCGCAGCGGTAGCCGTGTCCACCCAGGGATGATCCGCCACTGCAAATCGAAGTGTGAGTGGCGATTCCTTCGCCTGAATATGCGTTTCCAAAACCCTCCGCTGGAAGATTTGGCGAATGCTATTTGTGGTAATTAGACCGAACTGCCTAACCTCTCCCGCCCTCGTTAATCGTGCGGCTTTATCCCACCAGTACATGACAAAATCCGCCTTCTCTGGAAGGTCGTGGACCTTCCAGAGCGCTTCGACATATCCGTCGCCAATCGACTGACGCATCATCCAGCCACCGATAAACGGCGGGTTCCCCACCACGAAATCCGCCTTCGGCCACTCCGCCTTGCGCGGGTTGACGTAGCGGTACATCGGCACGCGGGCCGTCTCGTCGGGGACCTCTAGCCCCGTCACCGGGTGCGGCTTGGTCGTGCGGCCGTCCCATATCGTCACCGGCTCGCCATCGGCGTCGAGGACCTCCTCGCGGGCGTCGTAGTCGAGGACCGCGTCGCGGTTCTCGATATTGTGCAAGTCACGAATCACCGGTTCCGGCGGATCGACCTTGCCGCGCGTCCGGTAGTGCCACTGGAGGTAGCCGATCCAGAGGACCAGCTCGGCGATTGCCGCGGCGCGGGGATTGAGTTCGATCCCGAGGAGTTGCTCGGGGTTCACCGTGTGCGAGAGGTCAAACGCGATTTGCCGGTCGCCGACGAGTTGGTCGTAAGCGTCAAAGACTTCGCCCTCGATGCGCTTCAGATGCTCTAGCACGACGTAAAGGAAGTTGCCCGAACCGCACGCGGGGTCGAGGACGCGCACGTCGCACAGCCGATCGTGGAACGCCGTCAGCTCGGCGGCCGCGCCCTTGGCGTTCCCCTCCTCGGCAAGCGTGATGGCGGCGACGCGGGCCGCGTCCCACTCTTCGCGCAGGGGCTCGACCACGGTCGGCACGACGAGCCGCTCGACGTACGCTCTCGGCGTGTAGTGGGCGCCCAGCTTGTGCCGCTCGACCGGGTCGAGGGCCCGCTCTAGCAGCGTCCCGAAGATGGCGGGCTCCACGTCGTTCCACTTCTGCGACGCGGCCTCAATCATCAAGTCGAGCTGGTCGCGCGAGAGCGGGATTGCCTTATTGTCGGCGAACAAGCCGCCGTTGAAACGCTTCAGCGTTTGGCGGAGGTCGGTCGAGAACCCGCCCGTGTCCATCGTCCGCCACAGCGACTCCATGACGGGCGCGAAGTGCGCCGGGTCGTCGATCGATTTGAGGAGGTCGAGGAAAGCGTTCTCACGCAACAGCCCCACGTCCTCGGCGAACATGGTGAACAGACAGCGCATCAAGAAATGCGCCACGTCCTCGGCCGGGTGGCCGTCCGCTTCGAGGGCGCGGGCCAGCTTAGCGAGCGAGGCCGCGATGTCGCGCGTGACCTTGGCGCTGCGGCGCGACGGGTCGAGGGCGTCGGGATCGGTCCAGACGTGGCGCAGCGTGTCGAGGAGTTCGGGGCCGCGCTTCGGGTCGGCGAGGTCGGCGAGCTGGATACGGTGCGACCGCGCGTCGGGGAAGGGGACGTAGGCGCCGCCCGTGCGGGAGAACTCACTATAGAGTTCGATGCGGTAGCCCACGTCAACGACGAGGATAAACGGCGGCCGCCCCTCCTCGGCCGGGTCGAGGGCCCGGGCGTACTGCGTCGCCTGCCCGAGGGCGCGGAGCATCGTGGTGTCGTAGGCCTTGGTCCCGCGCTTGCCGTGGCCGGCGCGGCGTTTCTTGGTAGCCGTTTGGGCCTTCTCGCTGAACAGCTCGGCCTCGTCTTCCTTCTCGACGCCTTGCTTGGTCTCGCAAACAAAGTGCCCGCGCTTGTAGAGGTCGGCGAACCCGGTGCTGGTCGTGCCGTCGCCGTTGGTGAACGTCACGGCCCGGTCGAAGACGTAGGCGTTGCGGGCGTTCTCGGGGAGCGAGGGCTCGGGATGCGCGACGCCGAGGAGGTCGCACAGCTCGGTAAGGAACAGCGCGTAGTTCGCCCGCTCCGATCCCCCGGACGTACTCCAACGCTGGACAAACTCGGCGGCTTCCATGCGGTAGCTATCGGCTCGAAAAGGGGGCGTGGCGAGCGGCTAGCGTAACCTCCCCGCACGGGTCGCACAGCGGGGCGGCGGGATTGTGAGGGTATCACCGGATGGGGTGACAGAAGGCTGTCACAGAGGGGGCAGTGTCGGCGGGTTGCGGGGCCCGGGGCCAAGCGGGCTGGTTACGATCGGAGTGGCCCGAGGTCGGGCTGTCGATGGCGGTCTCACTCCCTTAGGCGGGCTCTCGGTATGGACTTTGTGTGGGCAATTCTGGCGCCGGTGGTCGTGCTGCTTGCCGTCCTATTCGCCGGTGCGGCGCCCGCGGCGCTTGTCGTGTGTGTCTGGCGACGGAGTGTCGGGACGCGCCGCCACTCGCCTTTGACAAGCGACTTGCGCCGACCGCCGGGCTACTCGCTCACGCAAAGCCTCGGCGAACTGGATACCGACCTCGACGCTATGGTCGCGATGCTGCTAGCGACTCCGGCGGCGTTGGTGGCCACCATGCTCCTATGGCGGCAATCGGGCGGCGCCGCCGACTGGAGGACTCAGGTCGGCGCGCTGCTGATTGTCGCTGCGGTCGCGTACGTCTTTGTCGCGCGAAGGCTTTGGGGGCAGTTGACCAAACGTCGCAACTTGATCGTCGGGCTGGAGGGGGAGCGCTTTGTCGGCGAGGAGTTGAATACCCTCATGCGAGAGGGCTGCTACGTCTTCCATGACGTGCAAATGGACGACGGTAGCAATATCGACCACGTCGTCGTCAGCCCGAGCGGCGTCTTCTCCGTGAACACCAAGACTCTCGGCCGGCTCGCGGAGCGCTTCAAGGAAGCGCGGATGACGGTTGACTACGACCAAGAGAAGATGGTTTTTCCCGACCGCGTGGCGCCCCTCCCGAGCGGCCGTCTGAAGAAAGAGGCCGGCTGGCTCTCGCGCGAGTTGACCAGCGCCACTGGGTTCACGGTGCGCGTCGAGCCGATGCTCGCCTTGCCGGGCTGGTTCGTCGAGAGAAAGGGCGCCTCGACGGGCGTCTTTGTCTTCAACCCCAAGACGCCGAGCAAGTTCTTTATCCTCCCACGGACGATCCTCGACGCCGAGCGGATGGGCCAGCTCGCCTACCAGCTCGACCGCATGACGCGTGACGTGCCGCGGTCGTACCAGCGGCGCGGGAAGTGGCCGGAGTAGCGAGGGGCTACTCGACCGCGCCGCGCCAGACCGGAAACCCCCACGTCCGCCCGCAGCGGCCGCAGTCGCGGCGGACCGAAGCGCCGCCGTGGGTCGGGACCTCGACGAACTCCACGCCGCCGCAACGGTCGCACCGGGGGCCGGCGGGCGATCCTTCGCTCCTAGGGCGCGCAGTTTCGTCCGATTCGTCCCTTTTAGGGTGTTGAAAAGCGCCGCATTCGGGGGCCGCAGCGCCCGGAGCCGCGAGCCAGTCGGCGAGGTCGTGGCGGTAGTGGTGAACCGCGGCGCGGTCGGCCGGTGACAGCCGTTTGTCACGGTCGCGGATCAGCAGCTCGCCCCCCGGCGAAACGCGTAGGGCGACGCCGCGCTCGGCGAGGAGTTGCACGAGGTCGGCCATCGCCGCGGGTGTGGCCGGCGGGTAGGCCGTTCCGGGGATCGGGTCGGCGCCGTCCATTAGGCGGCCTCCCAATCGTCGGCATCACCCACCCCCTCGGCGGGTAGTGGGGGCGGTTCGCCTGCTGGCTCGAATGGCGGCGCCGGCTCGATTTCCGCCACCAGGGGCGCGTCTACGTCTACGCTTTCGCGTGGCGCTGGGGATTTGGTCGAATCCGTAGACGTAGACGGCGCCGACGCGGCAAAACTCGCGAGGACGAACTCGCGCCCCGACTTGGTGGCGGTCCGCTTGATCCGCCACTCGCCGTAACCGGCGCCGATTAGCTCGGCGATCGCCGCCTCGGCCTTCTCGACGGTCTTGAGGTCGCGGCGGCCCTGCGCCAGCTTGCGGGGCGATATGGCGCCGCCGTGCTTGGTGTCGATCCAGTCCGCCAGCTCGCGGAGACGCCGCTCGTCGTCCGTCTCGCGGGCGCCGCGGTAGAAGCGGGCCGCCTCGTGGGCGAACCACTCGACGAGCGTGATCGCCCGGGCGAGCTGGTCGTCGCTCACCTCGACGGCGTCGGGGTCCTCGAAGAGCGCGAACACGAGCGCCAGCCGCGCGGCGTAGCCTTCGAGCTTGCTCCACGCGGCCGCCTCGTCGCCGTCGCGTTCTAATCCCGCGGCGCCGTGGTGGTTGACGAACGCCACAAAACGCCGCTGCGCGACCGGCGACAAGCGTAGGACGCGCGGGATCGGGTCGCCCTCCCCCTCCTCGCTATCGTCGGCGCCGAACTCTAAGTCGAGCAGCGCGAGCAAGCCCGACGTGAACGCGGCCTCGGTCGTCTCGCTCACCTCGTCGTCGGTCCAGCGCTTCGCCCGCCGCGGCGGGTTGGCGACGAGCAGCCGCGCCGCAAAGCCCGACTCGCGGTGCTCACCCGACAGCGCCCGCGTGAAAATCGACGGCTGGATTGTTCCGCAGACACTCACACAAGCGCGCTCCACAAACAGCGGCGCGCCGGCCGCCGACGATCGGTTGACTTTCACGTAACCGGCGCCGTGGGTATTCATCCAGTTTTGGGCGTCGCTCCCTTTGCCGCTCTTGTAGGCATCGAAAGAGCCGAACCACGCGGCGAGTTCGTCACGGTCCAGCAGAACGCCTCTAGGGTTCGCGTAGAGGGCCTTGGCGACCGCCTCGACCGTTGTGTCGCTCAAGAGCAGCTCGCGGAGCTGGGGCGCCTCGGGGGCCTCGGGCGGCGGCTCGCTCGATTTGGATTTCTTCCACGCGGCGAGGTCCTTTTCGTAGATCGCTTGTAGCGGACCGAAGGCCCGCAGCGCCTCCCGGTGGGCGGCTAGCTCTTTCTTCTGGCGACGGAGGATCGGCGCGAGGACCAGTTTGCGGCCTTGCGATTTCATCGCGCCCGAGGGGCTCACCACGACGCACCACAGAACGGCCGGCTCGTACCACGTCCGCTTGAGCCGCAGCGTCCGCGTGGCGCCGATCGCTCCGGCGGCGACCGCAAGCGCCGGCATGGCGACGATCGCCTCGTCGCAGCCGACGGCGCGGGCCGCCTCGGTGACAAAGCGGGCCATCGTCGGCGGGAGCGTGTGGGTCGGGAACGGCCGATAGACGAGGGGCCGCTCGGGCGTGGGCAGCTCGGCGGGCTCGGTCGCCTCGACGACCCGCGCCAGCTCGTCGGCCGTGTGACCAGCCGCGAGCCAATCGACGGCGTCTCCCTTGGCGGGCAGCCCCGGCAACTCGACGACGCGCGCCATCGGCCGATTCGACAGACGGCCGAGCAGCGCGAGGACAGCGTCGCGGTACTTCGCGCCGGGCTCGTCATTGTCGGGGACGATTACCACGTCGCGACCGGCGAGCGGGGACCAGTCCGACTTAACGGCCGCGGTTGAACCCGTCGAGGAGGTCGTCGCCGTGAGGCCGAGCGCGACCAACGCGTCGGCCGCGGGCTCGCCTTCGGTGACGTAGACCGTTCCCTCGCTGGCGAGTAACTCTGGCAAGCGATAGAGCGGACGGCCCGCGGGCGCCTGCGCCTTGATCCAGCCGCCCGCCGTGCGGCTCACGGGGCGAATCGTCTTCTTACGCTCGCCCGTCGCGTCCCACCGCGCCACGACGAGGACCGTCTCACCGTCGGCGTCGCGGTAGGGCCACTGGCGATCGGGCTTGCCGAGTTGTTGGGCGTAGCTGGCGACCGAGGCCTCGGCTGTCGGGTAGACGGCCGCGTCCTTCGGCTCGTCGCCGTTGTCGCTCGGCTTGGCCTTTAGTGGCGCCTTCGCCGTGCTCTGCACTTTAGAGGTAGGCAACTTGCGACGCGGCGTCGCTTCGAGGCCGTGATCCTTCAGGCGGTGAATCCAGCCGTCCCCTTTCGGGAGGTCCGAAGATTCCCGCATGCAGTAGGCGGCGTCCGGATTGCCCTCGGGGCCGGTAACGGCGCACCAGTCGGGCCGCTCGCAGACGGGGCAGATTTCTTGCTTACTAACCTCGCGCCAAGCGGCGCCATCGCTTATACTCATCCGTGACTAGCCTCTACCGGCGCAAGCGCCCGGCCGTCTTCCCGACGGTCGGGCGTTTCCCTTGGAATGGAAAGGCCGAGGCTGGAGCGCCCGGGAGTTGAACCCGGCGGCGGGAGGTGACTAGCCCCTACCGGCGACCGCGACGCGCCCCTTACTCGGCAACGAGTGTTGGGGGACCGGGGGCGCGCCTAGATACCAGCCGCGTCGAGTTCGGCCTTGGCGGCGCGGATCGCCCGCTCGCGTTCGGCCGACGGCTTGGTCGTCGGCGCGATCAGCTCGTCGCCCGCAGCCGTAGAAGCCGCGCAGAACTCGCGGAGCCAGCGGCGCGTGGTGAACCGGCGACCGCCGACGAGGCACGTCCGCAGACGCACCCCACGAACGCCACGCAAGCGCCAGCGGTGGAGCGTCGAAAGATGGGGCCGCCCGGGCAGGGTTGCGGCCGCTTGGGCTAGGGTGAGGTGCTCGTCGTCCTCTGACGGTGTCTCAATCGTTTCGCTTCGCATCGGTCCCTCGCAGATAGGTTCGCCCGTGGGCGTTCATTACTACGAGTAATTGAAGCGGTGCGACGTGACACTTGGTAAACGTGCGTCCGAAATCTCGGACATAGCGGAAAAAATACGTGCCCTGCCACTCCCTGTGACAGCGTGACAAATGCGCGGTGTCACGTTTCGCCGATCAGATCACTGTATCGCGACTTAATCGTCCGCGCATTGTCCGCCGAAATACGAAGGCGCTCACAGACAGCCTCAACGGAGAGCCCTTCGCGAAAACTCTTGATCGCTGTTTGAGTCGAGGGACTGAGCCGGCCTAGCCGCTCGCGATCTACCTCCAAAGGACCATACACACGCATCATTGAAGGGAGCAGTTGACCCGTAGCGCGCTGAGCTTCCTTTGCAATCTCCAACCATGGTGGCACGCGTTTGTCCATTAGGCTTCTGAGGTTGTGCGGAATCCCATAGAACTCGACATATCCTCGAAGCATTTCCGCGCACCGCTGGCGCACCCCTTCAATTGTGAATGGCAATCTAGGTCCCTGGTATTCATCCCAAAAGCCACCGTTGGTAGATCCACAGTCGGGCATGAACTGACAAGCCGTAATCCCGAAGCGGTATGCCGACTCAAAACAACTTTGGCTGTATTCGACGTGTAAGCCGAAGTCGATCCCAACAGGCATCGGAGTTGCGAGCCGAAGTGTCCTTATGGCGCCATGCTCCGATTGGTAAAAGCTTCTAACGTGGACAAATGCGTTCCATGCTGCTTTCATCTCCTCGAATACGCACTCCACATACCAGTCCGTAAGTATTGACTCTCCACGACTGTACAAGCGAGGGTTGTAGCCCTCGACCTCGTGGCCGTACCAATCCGCTGCGCTCGAATAGAAGGCCTCCCCAGATCGCACCAGCTTGATCGCCGCTTCGCAGGCGTTCTGCAAAAGCACGATTTGCTTTGCTGACAGCTTTCGGGCCCCAGCCTTGTTCGCATCCGTCATCCAATTCTCCGTGCCACCTCGGCGCCCTTCGCCAAATCGCGCTCAGCGTAAACCTGCGTCACGTCCGCCCCGGCGTGGCCGAGGGCAATCTGTGCCGCCTCTAGTCCAAACTCCCGACGGATCGCCGTCGCCGCTGTGTGCCGCAGTTGGTTCGGCGTCCAGCGGTACTCCGAGTTCCAGGCGCGGAGCGCCGCACCCTCGGTCCCTTCCGGGGCCGGCCACGTCAGCTCGCAGCCGCGGGCGATGGCGCGGGCGTAGCTGGTCGTGGTGTACTTGTCGCCGACGGACCGGGCCGGTTTGCGGCGGCGGTTGGTGCCCGGCCGGTTGCCGCTCGAGAGCGGCGTTTTGCGCTCGGCGTGGAGGTCCGCGCGGCGTCGCGACTCCGACTCGGCCGGCGAGAAGCAATAGGCGGTCGCCTCACGTAACAGGAACGGCCGGAGAATCTCCTGCGCCTGCGGACCGAGAAAGACGACCCGCTCGCGGCCGCGGTGCTGTGTCTTGTGTGTCGCGGGCCGGTAGTGCCAAACGTCGCCCGTACGGTCCACGTCGCACGGCCGCACGAGGCAGACCTCGCCCGGTCGCATGCCGGTGAGCCGCTGCAAACGGATCATCGCCGCGACGACCGGCGAGACATTGGGGAGGGTCGCCTCGACGGCCGCGTCCTCGACGGGCCGGATCGGCTCGGGGTCGCGGGCCGCCGTCTTACCCGTGCGGAGTCCGTCCACCGTGGCGAGGGCTTGGGAAACGGTCGCCGGGATCAGTTGTTCCGAGGCGGCCCATCGGAAGGCGCGGCGGATGCGGCCGACGTTCTGATTGACGGTCGAGCGGGCGAACCCGGCATCGACCATCCGCTCGCGGACGACCTTCAGCGCCAGCGGCCCGAACTCCTCGGCCGGCCGGTCGGCGTACAGCTCGCGGACAAACCGCAGGGCGCCCCGGATGCTCCACAGCTCTCCGCCCAACTTGCCGCCCGGGGTCGGATAGTAGCTCTTGGCGAACCGCCAGTAAGCGGCGAGGACCTCGACGACCTTCGGCCCGGTCTCGGCGCTGGGGGCCGGCTGTCGGCCGCGGGCGAGCCACTCGGCGACGAGGCGGTCGTACTCCCGGCGGCTCGTCACCGAGCGATGGGGGCCGAGATAGTGATCGACTCCGGCGATCGTCACGACGGCTTGCCCCGAGGCCCGGTGCTTGCGGTACTTAGGGAGCGACTTAGAGAGGGTGGGCATCGTGCGGGTCTCCTGCGAAGGGCGCAAAACGGTACGTACCGTTTTGGCTCCCGAGAAAACGCCGCACTGCCGACCGTCGGCAGGTATCGCAAGTCGCGATTCAGCAAGGACTTCCAACAAGAGCGGGCGATGAGGATCGAACTCACGACATCCAGCTTGGGAAATCACCGTATCATTGTCAGCAGTGCAACAAATCCCGCGAAAAACACCGATGATTCCAGGGTAATCTGCCTCCAGTAGGCACGCAATAGAAAGGATTTGTCAGGGGTTTACTGCGGATTGACTGCACACAAAAGACCGCTGGCCAACCCTGCCAGATAACGAAAAAAGCCCCGTCTCCCCGTGGCTCTTAAACCGGGGAAGCGGGGCTTTGTGCCTATCTGTCTGCCTAATCAACCCACCCAGGGTTAGCGGTAGCGGTGGACCGAAGCCGTGGCCCCGTCCCCCGAAATAATCTGTAGCGTGTTCTCGCCCACAAGAATCCTACGGGTCTCCCCTTCGGGAATCAGCATTCCAACGGTTGCCGTGGGGGCTACGCCATCGAGCCTAAAGCGGATGGTTCCGTCTTCTGCCTGTAGGTCGATCACGTTCCCAGGCAGGGGCTGGGCTGTGCTTAGATCAGTGATTTGCAAATACCCGCAAACGTGGCGTGGGGCTTCGATTCGTTCAATGCTCATCGGCTCAGCCTCCCGGCAAACAGAGTCTTGAAGTAACTCACCACCGGATGACGTTCGCCGAACTTGGCGGTCAAGTAGTTTGCGGCATCACGATATTGGTTCTCTGTTGGCGTGATAATCGAGTTATCTTCCTCCCAGTAATCGGAGAGAATGCCCAACATGCTGTAAAGCATCATCTGGGCAGGATCGCTGGGAATGGCGACGTAGCCGCCTAGGATTTTTGTGAATGGGTTCATTTGGTTCCTTAGATTAGATGATTGAAAAGATTGGCGGTCACGCGGGGACTGACTCCCACCACCGCCACTACCCCGCATTGACCGAGGGGCAGCTTTGCCCCAGCTACACCGCCGGGGGCTTATTCTTCGATTCGTAGCTGTACGAGTCTTTGGGTATTCACCACCAAGGCCCAAGGGCTAATAGCCGAACCGACTACCACGCTGTAGGGGCTGCCAGATTCCAGGCTGATAGTGCCGGGGACATTGCCCAGGTAGTAAGTTGAGCCAGCGTCCAAGGCCGGTGTACCGGCTACCGCCGCCCAGTCTTTCTGAGTGATGATTCCAGAGACTCTTAGCTTATCGCCCTCTCTAAAGCCCACCACAATCGAAGTCTCTTCCGTAGTGGCACTAGCGGGATGGGCAATACCCTGGGCATCGACATAGCACGGGCCGCCCGGCTGAGGGAGGGTGCCGAACTTAATTGGCGACAAGCCTCCCGCGTTATCGGTTACTACCCCCCTACCTTTTGGACCCTGTACGCCCCGCAAGCCTTCAAGCCCGCGTTCGCCTCTGTCTCCGGTGTCGCCCTTGGCTGCGAGTAGCTGCCAGATATTGCTTGTCATAACCCCAGGGCGTTCACCCTGTGTCTCTTTCTTGGCAACGTATGAACTGCCGTTATAGGTAACGACTTCACCGGGGTAAAAGGTTTCTCTGGCGTGCCAGTGCCCTACAGGTTTGATTGACTGGCCATCGGTGCCATTGGCCCCAGGTGGGCCTTGCTCGCCCTTCGCCCCGTCTCGCCCCGGTGGCCCGGGGGCTCCGTCTCTGCCGTTCTTTGGTAGGGCATAAATCGGGTCTGAAACTACACGGGGCAACATAGGATTTCCTCCAGGGGAATAGGTTCGGCAACCGCTGCGAGTCTTTGCGTCTGCGGTGGTTGAATGATTGTGGGGAATGCCAGACTGGCTAAACGCACCGGGCAGACGAAAGTTGAGCCGTTTAACCACGCAAACTCGCCAAAGTGTTGTTTGGCGGCACGGTCATACGCTGCGGCAGCGTCGAAGGGGTTGGTGAACCGACCAAGGAAGTATCTGCGTTGGTCGAATCGAATCTGTGCTGTCCACCGGCGGTGCTGGCGGTCGAAGAAAACCCCCTTAAGGCCGCTGGGGTTGTTGGCTTGTGGGCCTCGGTTCCTACAGTTTTGGGCCCGAGAGCAGAGACGCAAGTTTACTCGGCGGTTGTCAAGTTTATCGTTATTGATGTGGTCAACGTCGAAACCGTCCGGGGCGTTCATAATCAGGCGATGCATCTTCACCATTTGCTGGCCGCCACCGGGGCGGCGTTCATTGCGTACGGCGTAGCCTTCGGCTTGAAAGAACCAACTGCCACGAGAAACCAAACGGTCGTAATCTTCATCGTCCACAAGAGCAAACTTGCCCTGTGTCAAAGGAATCTCTCTCATACCTAAAAGCCCTCTTGTTGCAGTATTAGGTTCGTCATTAGTGTCATATCTTGGGGAGCAGTGTTCATCGCCCTTAGGTACTCTTCTACTTCCGCTCGGCGTCTCGCGTAGCGTTGTTGCTTCTCAAGCTGGGCGTTCTTCTCACTGAGAGAACGCACTTCATTAGTGAGCAACCCCACCACGTCAGCCAATGCGATAGCGTCGGTCTGACCGCTGGCCACCTGCTGAGTCAGTGACTCAAACAACCCCCGATCCTGGGTCAAAGTGTTTGCAACCGCCAAACATAAAGTGCTCTCGAATGCTTCGACACTTGATTCCTCCAACCGAGCCACTGGGTAGCCCAGATATGATTCGAGAGCATCGCAGATTTCAGATTCTTCTGTGCCACAAGCAATAATGCGGCTTGAATCAAGAGCGATCCAACCAACGCCTGCAATCTTCCTACTTACGAAATCTTGCATTGCACCACCTCCATAACCCGGCGGTACAAAGAACCAAACAGTAGGCGACTATTGCCGCCAATACGTTGCCAGATTGTCGTCTTCTCATTCATCGAATCACCCCCACCCGCCGCAAGTCTCTTTCCAAGGCTTCGGACAAGTCTAAAAGTTTGTCATGGTAAAAATCAAAACGGGCTGGGCCTCTTTCGAGACCTTGGCCCGCTTGAATCTGTCAATCAGTTCGTCAAGGCTACGAATCAGTTCAATAGTCAAAACGGCCCACCTCTGCTTTGAGGTTCTGTAGCTCGATATCCCATTCAAGAGCGAACTTACGCATCAACGGGGCGGCCTCATGGTCGCGATGGTGGAAGACCCAGCCGTAGGCTTCGGCTACCGCTTCGTCCAGGTCGTGGATTTGTTGTTCGATTGTTCGGCCTTGGATTTCCTTCCAGGTTTGACTGGCCATGATTTCTTTCCCTTAGGTATGTGTGATTTGATTTGATTCTTATGTTGTCGCGGGGTCATTCCGCTTCCCCTTCATCAAAGATTTGATCGCCCAACGCCTCACGCTGTTCGTCTGTCTCGCTAACCTCAAACCCAGCCGCTAAAGAAACTCGCCCGCTACTCAAAGCGGCTTCCTTAGCTGCCAGTTGTTCCAATTGCTGCCGGGTCTCAAAGAGACTTTGAACCTGCCGAGCCTCCCGTACTTCGTCGATACGGGCCAAGAGCCTTTTCGATTCAAGTGGGCAGCCATCAACAAGTGACAGTTGAGCGTGTGCCATTTCAAGCAACTGCCGATAGCCTGCATCGGCGTTGGAGGACCATCTTTCCGAATCGTAGAGGGCTTCAAGCTTCGTCAACTGAGGGGCTACCTTCTCCAAGTGACGGGCCGTGGCTTCCTTCGCCAACTGCTTGTCTTGCTTCGCCAGAATCGCTTGCTCTGCCAAGTAAACGTCCCGGTCAAATTGATCCATCTTCCGAAGCCGCTCGGCGTCGCGTTTCTCGATAGCAATTTGCAGAGCGATTTCCTCCCGAGTGGGCGGAAGCTTTGCCTTGGCCTTCGGCTTCCAGTAGCTGTCCAAGTGCTGTTGCTCTACAGGGCGAGAATCTCGGGTGGCCTTTACCTGCCCGCTCTGGCGTTCAATGCGGCTGGGTGCTCTGCCAAGCTTGGCTGTAGTTTCTTCAAGAAACGCATCTTGTGCGGCTTCGGCTGCCTCCCTTGAGGGAAAAGGCTTGCCTGCGAACTCATAGTTGCCATTGAGGCCGAAAATATTGAAATCTCGTTGCATGTTGTTTCCTTGTTGTTAAAGAGCCGCACAACAGCCACGCCGTGGGATTCTCAAGTCCAACGTGGCTGCTGTGCGGCGAAGCGTTGCCGAAGCAACACCCGGATTAAGAAGCCCCACCACCGTTGGAGAAGCACCGGCGGTGGGGTGGATACCGCAGCTACAGCGGTAAGAAGGTGCCGACCCCGAAGGGCCGGCCGGCTCACCTACGAATCAGGTGGGAACAGCAATCGAGCTACACCGCTCGTGCTACAGACCGCATCGCGTTGGCGAACCGCCACGGACAACTATGGTCCGGGCTTGTGTTAAATGGTCATCCGTGACCGGCCCACGTCCTATCTGCATCCCGTCGGAATAAAACGGGGTCTCATTTGTTCTTGTCCCGCAAGCGTCGCATACGCTCACGGTCTCTAGCTCTCTTTTTCTCTAATGATTCCGGGCTGCGTTGATACCGTGACCACCGCTCTTTTGCGGTAGTGCCTCCGCGAACCTGGAAGTAGACAGCCAAATAACTTGCCGGCAAGCCAGCCGCTTTGGCTCTCTCAAGCATCGTGTCCCGAACCTCTGGATCGTCCCACGATGCTTCAATCGGATTGCGAGTCCACACCAGTTCCAATGCAAGGTCTCTGGGGTAGCCCGAACGCAGAAGCCAAACGAACAAACCCCAATCGTCGAATCGACGATAGAAGTCGAGCTTGCCGGCCCAAAGAAGTTCTAGGAACTCGCGGGCTCCGTCAGTGATGAGCGATGGAAAACAAAGAACCGGCGTGGTACCGGTTCTTTGTTCCCAATGGTCATTGCTCAGTTGGTCATCGAAAGTTGGGCATTAGATGCTCCTTTGAAATTGCAAGTCTGTTTCTTCAAGACGAACCTTTTCGCCACGTCCCGCAAACAGCACACCGCGGGCGTTGTTGAATCGGTCCACCGCCAGCCGCGAGTTACCCAGCCCAGTAAGGGTATTAACGGTCTGCGTGACTATCTTTTGACTGTGGTTGGCTCCGTGAATCTGATTGAACAGCTTTCGGAAGGTCGGGTTCGGAATGAAGTACGATCCTAACGGGTCGAACCCGGCGGCCTCCAAATGCTCGCAGATTGCTTGCTCCAAGTCGTCAGACTCTTGGTGCTCCACGCTGTGGCGGTTCGCACGTTCGTTGATAATCGCCAGCAAGTCGTCAGGGTTATCCAGACAAGCCAAGACGTTTGCATCCCAGACGGCCCGGCGGCTGTAGGAAAGCAACTCTTTCTTCGGGCCGGCCAACAACGCCAGGCAATCGCCGATGATTGCGTCTCTGTTCTCTTCCATGAAGGCGGTTATTCTCGTTTCCCAGGTGGGGTCATACTTCGGCTGAGCCAAGTAGATGATTGCGACACGCTGGGCTAAGTCGCGGTCTAGCCGGATGTTGTTGCCTGTCAAAAACCAAGTGAAGAGATTTGGAATCGAACCGTCGCCGTGATACAACCGTCTACCACTGATGACTCGGCTAGTCATCAACTCAGCGAAGTCTGGATTCTCTGTCACCCCGGTTGCATTACCGATTAGCACGGCTCGCTTGCCGGCTGCGTCGGGGCTGAGCATCCGTGTTATCAACCCGCTGGCGTCCTTATTGGTCACAGCGATACAACCACCGACCAAGTCGGTAGGGTAACGAACCGCCGCGTTCTTGCCGTCACCCTGGGCGTGGTGACGCTCGCAAGTAATGGCGTAATTTGTGCGGTCGGTCTGCTGACCGAAACAGAGGGTCAGCGGAATCGACTTCAACAACTCCCTATCTTCTCGGAATGCTGGACAAAAGAAGTCTACGTACTTGTCCAGAGCCCCTGTGTATGCCGGAACCTCTGTAGAACAGGTGTAGAACACCCCGGGAATCGTTGGGTAGTGTGGGAAGTCTGAGATAGCATCGTATGCCGGGGCGACCCGGCATAATTCCGCAAAGAACTCATCCTTAGTGACTCCCCCACGGGACCAGACAGTCGTGGTCTGACCGGCAAGGTAGCCGAACAACGCGGCTGTGTTTTTCAGCCAGCAAACCCCCCGCTGCGGATCGTGAACAAATAGAACACCGTCGCACTGTTGGACCTGGACGCCAGTGGCCTTGAGATTCGACAGAATCTCACGCATACCGAGCGGGCCATCGTCGCCGCTGTTGGTCAGCTTGGGTGCAAAGCCGCCTTCCTTCGCGTGGTGGAAAATAGTTCCTACCGCGAGACTGCCGTTCGGTGCGAAGTGATCCCAGGCGTACTCAAGGTTGGCTTCTTTGCCCTTCGGATGGGAAAGAGACCAAGCCTCAAAGACTGGCCAGTAGTGCTCGCCCAAACCTTTCAGGATCAAGCCGACTTTGGACCAAATATCCATCGTCTCTGCTGAAACGAACTTGAGGGCGTTGACGATCTGCGGGTCTACACCTTCCCCGGCAACGGGGCGAGCGTTGGTGGTGCGTGTGGTTGCTGGTAGCGATTGCTTAGCCAACAAGGCAGCCATTAGCGGTTCCGGGATCGGTGCGAACTCAAAACCGCTGCTCTCTGGGTCACAGCCAACTGGCGGTAGAATCCATTCCTTGTCCCTACTAGGCGGAAAAGCACTCTGGGCCCCTGGACCAATACGGATCAGTAGATTGGTACCGTCGTCGCACGGGATGCTTGACGTGCTGCCGATTAGTCGTGAGTCGCCTTTGAACAGGTAGTGAGAGCCTTTGCGACTCTTGAAGCAGGGTGTCTTTGGCAACTCTCCGCCAAACAGTTCGATAGCCTTCTCTCTCTGGGATTCGGTGTCCCATTCAACGTCGATGATGGGTCCCATTTTGACCCCGATTCCAGGATCATTTGCCCTTTGTAGGTGCTGGCCCAGCTCGGCGTCTGTGTAATCGGTGATTGGCCAGCCCACGACGTTCGGAACCTTCCCGTCCAATGGGATCGGCGAGAGCCCAAGGTCTCGGTATTCGTCGGCGGCTGCTTGCAGCAAGAATCGTTGGCGGTCTGTGTTTGTTCGGATCATTTTGTTTCTCGATTAGATAAAGGAAAAGTGTCGCGTCGCCCTCGTTAGGCAACGCATTTGTGCAGGTTGGCGATAGCCGTTTTGGCGTAGCCGAAAGGCCGGTGGGCTCGCACAAGACGCGGGGTGATCTCTACCAGCAAGTCCAATGCGGCTGCGTGGTCGGAACGAACCAACGCCAGAAAGTAAAGTGGTACTTGCTCTTGCGGGACGTTGTCCCAAGTGCGAGGTGCTTTCAGGAACCGACCCCAGTTTTTGACCTCAGGGGCAAGGCTCGCAATTCGCGACCGCAGAGCCCTGGGGACTTGCCGCACACGGCAGAACGTATCGAAGTCACACCACGGGTTCTTACCCGTTTCTTTGTGGTAGCGACGTTGTAGGTTATCCAGCGTGGCGTTGACGATCCCAAGGGGAAAACCAGTTTGGAATACGATTAACTCGCGGTCGATTGGGCCTTCATAGATACAGCGGCCATCGTCCCAAGTGGCTTCCAGGATGGTTCTTTCGTCGTCGTTGTTGGTGAGTCCGTACAGATACTCATACAAGTCGAGGATTTCGTTCCAGGCGTGGCCCAAGGGGCGGGACACGAACGGGTCAAAGCCATCTTCACCCGCTTGGGGACGAAAGAACTTGAACTTGGGTGGCGTTTCCCCACGTTTAATCATGCCGCTAGCCGTTTTGCGGGGAACCCGCACCAGCGGTAAGGTGGCGATATAATCATGTATTGCGTTGTTAGCGGCGTTGCGGTGGTAGCCCGGTGTCTGAGGGCCCCGCTTATCCTCAATGCGACAAATAGAATGCAGTGCGACCTGTACAAGGTCTTCACGCTCCTGAGCCCTTAGGCCGTAGTGTTGGGCTTGCTTGGCTGCCGCTTGGTGGGCAACCGCCAGTAATGCGTCCGAAATCATTAGAACTGCTCCGTCCGCCTGGGATGAGGTTTAGAACCTCCAAGGCAAACGGGGCGGGGACGCAGAGCCGAAGAGGGTGGCCCGCGAACGGGGCCTTGAGGTGGGGGAGGGCTTTTCGGGCCCTGCTAATATCATACCACAAATATCCAGAAAGTCAAGCGTTTTGGGCTTGACAAACCGGGAATAGTGAGGTAGGGCGGTCGGTGGTAGGGATTAGAGGGGTTGTGAGGTTCCCCTACATATATAACGGCGGGCAGTGGTGACGAAATTGCGGGCCGTAAGTGTTTCCCTACTTAATATAACGGCGGCTGGTGGTAACAAAATTGCCGGTTGTCGCGGCGGCCTCTGCTAGGCGGGCCGGCTGGGTCCAAAAGTGGCAGAAAGTGACACCTCTTGCCAGCCTTTTGCCAACCCTGAAAACTCAAAAAACCCTATTTTTTATAGGCTAAAACTCATTGAGTGACACTTGTGACACTTATTCTCTATTAATTAGGGTATTGCAGTTGGTGTATACGTAGGGAGAGGGGTGGGTGTGTAAGGGGTATATAGGCGACCGAAAAGTGTCACTTCTGGCAGGCAAACACAGAAACCACTATATTTATAGGTGTTTTTTCAATTTGCGGGGTGGCAAAAGGCTGGCATAGGCTGGCAAGCTCTGCCACTTTTCGCGGCTACTCCCCGAATCTGGCTCGTTAGTTAGGGTTTGAAACACCGGCACGACTGGCCCCGCCCGAGCCGAGAACCCTGTTACAACCGCCAAAACCCGCACAGCCATTAAAACCCCACCTCTGAATTGCCCCTGCCCCGAAACCGCTGGCCTAATAAGCTGGATAACGCAGACCCAAAACCACGGGGATTACAAGCATTCCCTGCCACCTGTGCAGTAAATCCCGCAGTGAACCCCGGGGAGGGGTCCAAAGTGGCGGGTGGGTTGATCCAGTCGGGATTACGGCATTTCGAGCGGCATTAGGCCGTTTCTGGTGACATTACGGGGGTTCTGGCAAACCCAGCCGCACAGCCCCTCAGGAACCCAGTGGCGTTGGTTGTAGGGCGTACAGGGCCACCAGAGGCCCGTGGCTGGGCTGTAGAGGCCATTAGAGCCCTGGGGCTGTAACTCCCGTGGAAACCCAAAGCCGACCCCCTGGGTCGATCCTACGGGGCTCTTGAGCCAATGTGGCTTGGATACGGACCACCCCAAACCCTTGAACCTGCGAACCTGTGTAGGTTCCTGGGTTCTTTGGTCCGGGGTGGCTGGTGTGTATCTGTGGCCCTGGGCGGCTGTTGGCCATAGCCCCAGGACAGAGGCCACTACATATCCCTGAGAGCCTCTAGGATGCCCCGTAAGGGCGGTTTGCGGGCCTTGGTGGCCTGGGGGATGGCCTGGGGTGAGGGCCCCTGAAATAGGCTCCTAGAGCCTCTGGCGAAGTGTGGGATTCGGGGCCTGAGTCGTGTACTCCCGTAATGCTGTGGGGTGCCGCGTCGTGTGTTTCTTGGGGTGTTGGCTGTTTGGTGGTTCGCGGTGTGTGACCCGTGTGTAGTTGGGGTGTAATTGTAACGTGGTTGGTGGTTGTGAACTGCGTGCGGAATGGTCCTGAAAATCTCGAATCTACGAAAAAATTTACTGCAAGGTAATTGTTTAGCGGGTTGCCCTGGCTGTGTTGATATTTTGAAACACTGGTTTTCCGGTTGTATCGACTGTGGCGGTTGTGCGGGTCGATGCTAAACGGAGGGTGGGGTTGAAAGCACCGATGATGAGACATGGGATGCCTGGACGCCACAGAGCCCTTCACAGAGACAACGTGCTGTGTTTGGCTGGGAGGGGTTCCGAGCCCTTTACACACAGGGTCCCTGCAATCGTTACAGTGCGTATATCCGGTATATACAACTGTAAATCATTGACTTTTGCAAAATATGTGCTATACTTGGGTTGACGCGGCAGCCATTCGGTGCTACGCCGCCCTCTCTTCTTTGGAACCTCATCTATGGAACAAACACTCACTCTCGCTAGGCTGCGACCGTTACCCACGCCTGGACAGTTAATCGACGACTACCTGCAAACGGACAGAGGCAGTACCCCAGAGGGCTGGGCTACGTTCTGGGCTGGATACTTGGTTCGCGTATACAACCACAAGGTGTCCCAGGGATGTACCTACATTTGCGACGGGGAGCCGCTTGAAGCCTTCTGCATTGATAACCTGATGGCCTTCAAAGAGGCCCTGCTGTATGGCTGGGAGATTGAAGAGAATCAACCTCTAACCAACATGACCAACGACGCCCAGAATCGTGGCTATATGTGGTCTGACATTGCCTACCTTCTGGAAGAAGAAATCGCCCCTTACCTGGGAGGGGATTTCTAATGGCCAGAGAAATCCAACTTACCCAGGGCCGTAAGGTTATTGTTGACTCAGAGGATTATGAGCTTCTGGTTGCCAGAGGCAATTGGTGTTTCGGTGCCAAAGGCTATGCCGCCCGCAACGAACGCCGAGCCGATGGCAAGTGGCGAGCCGTCCTAATGCACCGCCTGATAATGCAAGCCCCGGAGGGATTGCAAGTCGATCATATAGATGGAAACAGGCTGAATAACCGGCGAAGCAATCTCAGGTTGTGTACACCGGTAGAGAACAACAGAAACCGTGGGCCCAATGTTAGTAACCCTCTGGGGATAAAAGGTGTCTACTGGATTCCACGGCAGAGAAAGTACAGAGCTAGCATACGGATTCAGGGGCAGACCAAGCAGCTTGGGGTCTATGACGACCCCTTAGAGGCGTCGCGAGTTTTCGACGCTGCCACTCTGGAGCACCGTGGCGAGTTCGCAAGACCTAATGGCGTCGAATGGATTAGCCCGCTAAAGATAGCGAGCATTCAGTTTCCGGTACCAATACCGCCGGTGCCGGGCTTGATTATTGGGGACTGAAAGAATCGAGCCGCCTTCGGGCGGCTCTTTTCTTTGGCCCCTCACGCCACCCGCCGCCGACTCCCTAGAGCCAACAGCCCCGCAAGAGCCATCGCTACTGTGGTCGGCTCAGGGACGGCTGCGGTTGCCGAAGCTGCACTGTAGGCGTCTCGCCAGACGGTGTAGTCGGCTGCGTTCACAAGCCCGTCGCCGTTAGCGTCAGCACCGGTGAACGGCGTAACGGATGACCCGTAGGAGGATGCCCAGAGGTTGTAGTCGTCTTCGTCGATGACCCCATCGCCACTGAAATCTGCTGTGAGCAACGGTCCAGTACCGTAGGCCCACCAAGCAATCGCGTAGTCTTGAGTCGCGCCAACGTCGTCGTCGCCCTGTACTACCCAGATCTCGTACTCGCCAGTAGCCGGTATCTGAAAGAATATATGCTCTAGGTTGCCTTCCGCACCTAAAGAGAATGCTTCTGCCTGATTTACATTAAAGCTTCCTTTGGGAAGTAGGTATACGTTTAGATCGTTCAGTATGGAGTCGTCGTAGGGCCCGGGTGCTCCGTCGGCATATGTAGCGAACGTATCACCAGGGTCGTACTCACCCGTTGTACCGCCGTCAACGTCAAGCTCTACCAAGCGGTCCCAAGCCACGGTAATGGATATGAAGCTGTTTTCCGGTAGAACTTGATTCAAAAGATACTTGTTCGTCGGCCCAGTAGACGACGCCGTACCGAAGTCCCAACCAACTACAGGGACTCTCCCCGCGTTGGCTTCCCACTCCCCACCGCTGAACTGCTCGACCGCTCTGCCTACGTTTAGATGGCCAGCGCCCATTTGTTCGTCCAGTGGATAGAAACCTCCTGCACCGAACACGCTATCATCGTACGCGATAGAATCCAACCATGTGGAAGTACCATCTTGCATGACAACTGTTCGGTCCATCCCCAGCAAGTATCCTGCTTGTACGGCATTGCCGTTAACGACCACCGTTCCATCGTCAATGAGCTTGTCTGCCGAATTCAGCAAGACTGCTTTCATTGTTTGGTGGCGTCTCGCCCCAACGTCCCAATGAGGGACATTCGCCGTGATTCGTTCATCGGCGTACTGGTGCAACATGGCTGCTGCCGCTGTAGCGTGCGGAGCAGCATAACTTGTTCCATTCTCTGACGACGTGGCGCTAAGCCCCGTAACGTCTACAGCCTCTCCTGGGGGCAATTATGCTGATCGACGTGCGTTCATTGACAGCGTCTTCACTGTAGTTATTGAACCCCGAAACTTCGCGGTAGACCCCAGCATTGATTGTTGAAGACGCAACCGTTATGCCGTTGAAATTGTCGGTTGGGAACGGGATGCCTCCGGCACCCTCATTGCCGGCTACAATGTAAAGCGTGTCGTGAATGCTTGTCTGTGCTGACCAGTCGATATACTGAGTGATAAGCCTGTTTCCGTCGAAAGGATCGGAGTTAGTTGGGGTGCCAAAGCTGAGATTTATGACCCGCACCTTAACCCCGCCGTACGTCGCAAGAAAGTTAAGCGATTGCACGGCGTCAGCATCGTAGGGGGAAGCGGTAAGCGGAAACGCAGACGAATACAAGTCGGCCATAGTCGCGGCCCCGGTTGGGGCAGTACGGCTTCCAGCACCATCAGGATCGGTCGTGTCCGTTCCGATAATGACGCTAGCGACTTGTTCCGCGTGGTCGTCTGTCAGGCTGTTTGCGATTGACGCACCACTGGTTGAGCCAACGTATACCTCAGCAGGTACAACATCGGGGCTAGAGTTCATTGCATCATCAGGGCCGCCGTCCGCCGTAGCCTTTCCAGGCCTACCGGGCTCAACTTGACCGACTGCAATCCCATTGCCATCTAGCGGCATTCCATTGGCGGTCATCAATCCGTTTGCATTGATGCCATCCGGCCCTATTGATTTAGTGCTCGCGTGGGAATTGTCAGTAACCGATGCAACTACGAGTGCTATCGAGACAAAGACCCAATGGTTCCGTAGCATGATCTAACTCCCTTCAATGGACAATTACCCGGCGTGTAAGTGTTTCGCATTCTTCCTTCGTGTCGTATAGCTCAAGGATATACGCCCCCGGTTGTAACTTCCCGAGAGATGCCCAATACCAATACTGGTGTAGGTCTTTAGTCCCAGCACTGGGAGCAGCAGAGTGATACGAGATGCGTAGTGTTTGATTCTCAATTACGCAGGCGTCTATAACCCACCAGCAAGGGTTGCTTGGGCCGGCACCAAGATAGGCGACTATCCAAAACTCACCGCTTGCTTTCCGGTGCCTAACAGGAACGCCTGCGCCCCGCGAACCTAGAATCAGGTCTCTGCTTGCAAGCAAGGCCTCATCTAACTTCTTCGCCTCGACGAAAAACAGGTTTGAGGCCCCATTCCGGTAGCGGCGGAATGGCTCCAGATCAGTTGCCCCGTCAATTTGTGAGAGTGCCTCAGCGACAGGCTGTAATCCCGTCTGGCGGCTGGTGCTGATAACCTCAGACAACGGAATCTCTTCCGCCGCACAGGGGGCCGCCATTAACAGCAAGAGTAGAAGCCGCATTTCTCTGTCTCCGAGACCGAACCTACCGGACTTCCCCAGCCCGTCAACCATCATTCTCGGGGAGTGTCAGAGAGTTGTCACTGCTATCTAGTGGAAACGACCTGATTACCACCCGGCGGGCTCTAGTGAGCTAAGCTTCCAGGGTGAATGCCGCCCTCTACCGCCGCTGGCTTACGGATAGGCTCAAAGAAGCCGAGCCCCTGGACCGTCCGTCAGAACTGACGGACCCCAAGGGGGTAGCCACAGAGGCCGCTAAGCGGCTTGGACTCCTGGGCCTTGGTAATCACTTAGACCGTGCCTACGGCGTCACTACGCCCCAAGAATTGGCCAGCCTGCTGATTGACTGCCTTGCCGCACTGCCCCAGGCCCCGGACGAACTCCAACCCGCAATGAGCGTGGTTGAAGTCGCCGGGATTCTTGGCGTATCGAAAGAGACCGTCTATCGGCTCTGTAGCGAGCAACGGCTAGCCCACAGCCGCACTGGGGCCCGGATTACGATTACCCAGCAACAGCTTGCCGATTTCCAAGCTGGCTAAGCAGGTAGCCCCTATCCTGGGCCAAGTGCTGATAAACGGTGGCGACCATTCCGGGATTGGCGTGGCCCATCAAGACGCCCACCGTAGTAGTATCAATACCGCTCTTAAGAGCCTCTGTCGCAAAGCCATGCCGTAGCGTATAGGCACAGAGCGTTTCGATTCCGGTTCGATTCCGTAACCTAACGAACGCACAATTCAGAGCGTCCTTAGTCCAGGGCCGGCCTTGGTTGTTCCTGAATATCGGCCCCTCTGGGTTCGCCTTAGCAAGTCGCTCTGCGATTTCCCGGGCTACGTCGTTCAAGATGATTACCCGCCGCCGCTTCTTGCCCTTGCTTAAGAGCACCGGAAAGACAACAGCCGGACCATCCAGCCACGCTGCCTCTATGGCCCGTAGCTCCTGCGGACGGCAACCCGTCTCCCATAGAAACGTAAGAACGTCTTTGAACCCGCCATTGGCCGACGCCAAGGCCAGCTTGTATTCCTCTGGGCTGGTGTAAGCTTCCCGTGCGGTTGGGCTCGGCTTGGTGTAGCCAATCAATGGGGACCGCTCGATATGCCTCTCGCCTACCGCCCAGTTCATCGCCCTTACGATGGCTCTGGCGGCCCCGTGCTGCGTGTTCTGGGCAAGGTGTCCGTAGTCGTGGGCAATCCACCTATCGACCATGCCCCCGGCTAGGTTCTCAGGCTTGAGCCTGTCGCCGAAGTAGGCAACGCACTTGTCCAGGTGCTCTCGATACCACTTGAGCGTACCTGGGGCCTTGGTTCGCTCTGTGTCGTCTAGGAACGCCCCAACGATCCAAGCCACGGTAACGGTGGCTGGCTTCTCGCCCTTAGCGAGCAAGGCGAAGTAAGCCTTCTCTACTTCGGCGTAGGGTTGGCCGGCTTCACCAACCTTGACTGACTTGCGGCCTATCGTGGTGTACCACGCACCGTCTTGGGACCGTTGCCAAGGCCCACGTCGTTTCCTGCCCATCGCAAATCCTCCAGAGAACCATAGGTCACTGGGGATTCACTGCACTTTTGACTGCAAGAACCGCGATTTTCCGGTTGCGGACCCCGGGGTCCGCATTCAAAAACCCCTTGTTTTGAAGGGCTTTTGAGAGAGCGGGCGATGAGGATCGAACTCACGACATCCAGCTTGGGAAGCTAGCGCTCTACCACTGAGCTACGCCCGCTGAGGCGTTTCCTAGCCTAGCTCGCCGGGGCCTCTGCTGGCAAGCGCCGGCCCCCGCACACAACCCTATGCGCCGGCCTCGATTGGCGCCGACAGGTCCGGTTATGGCGCCTATGATTCTGGGCATGAGCACCACCGCGCGGGTCCTATTGAGATTGCTGGCGTCGGCCCTCGGCGTTGTCGCCGCCTTGGCGAGCTGGACGACGCGGGCTGACTTGGTGGTCGTCGTTGCCGAGCCCGCGTTGCGGCCCGCGCTGGCGGACTGGATCACGCTCCGGGGCCGGCAGGGACATCGGGTGAAGGTTGCGGCGCCGAGCGATTTCCCTGCCCGCATGGGCGACCTGAATTCACAGACCAAGCCGGGCGAATGCGCTGTGCTCTTGCTGGTGGGCGACGGGCAGCGGTCGGGCGTTCCTCCCGTGGCGGCGCCGACGACGGTGATCCGCCGTTACGGGCCCGAAGCCAGTATCGCAAGCGACGAACCGCTCGGTCAGCTAGTTGGCGCCGATGTGGTCGCGCGGTTGCCATTCAATGAACCCGAAGCGTTGCGCGAGTATCTCAACCGCGTCATGAAGCGCGAAACGTCGCCGGCAACGTGGGGCGACTTGCGTCTGCAACTGGCGGCAGGGGTCGGCGGCTTTTCGCCGATGATCGATGCGGCGATCGAACAGGCCGCGGCGGGTTTGTTCAATCGGCTAGCTCCGCTCGAGGCGACGATGTCGCTGACGCGTTACGGGATCGAGCAAGCGCTTCAAGACAAACCGCTTGCCGCCAGTTTGGAAACGGCGCAGCCGACGCGTGGTGGCGTCTGGGTTTGGATGGGTCACGGTCACCGTCATGAACTGGCCGGAGTCGCCGAACAGTCGCTCGACACCGTTTGTGGCGGCGCCGATGTCGCGGTGCTGCTCGCCTGCTACACGAGCGACTTCGCGGCGCCGGGACGCTGTGTGGCGGAACGATTGCTCGCCGCGGAAGCCGGGCCGCTAGCGGTCGTTGGGGCGACGCGCGTCACCATGCCCTACGGAAACACGCGGCTGGGCGCCGCGCTGCTGATGGGGCTGCGGGGCGAAGACCATCCGGCCCTAGGCCGACTGTTCGCCGGCGCCAAGTCACGCAGCGTCGAAGACTCAATGCCCACCGAGCTGCAAGGTCTCGATCAACTGGCGGGGCTCTTAGGCGCGGACATCAAGACACTTGGAGCCGAACGGCAAGAGCACGCTTTGGCGTATCACCTGTTAGGCGACCCACTACTGTCGCTGGATCGAACCATCCCGATAGGCGTATCGGCCTCCTGCGATAGTACGCCCGACGGATCAATCCTGGGGATCGGCCTGGCGCCGATCGCAGGTCGCATGAAGATTGAGCTCTTGAACAAGACGTCACGAGGGGGCGAGACGGAACTACTCTCCGTGCAGACAGTCCAGGCGAATGAACCCTTCTACATTCACGCGAGCGGCCCCGACAAATGGCGATCGGGAACTCGCACGCTGCGAGTTGGCGTCGAAGGTCCGGAGGGCCTCGCTGTCGGCGTGACGACGGTGACGCGCGGCGTTAAGAAGGCTGCTGCGATCAACGCCTCGGCGGGGCAGTAGAGACCGAAGCATTGTTCCAAGAGGGGCGCAACGGTCTATCGTTGGGTCCAACTTGGCGCTGCCAATTGGACTGACTTCATCGTTCGCTCCGTCATTCTCGCCGTGCATGTTGAGTCCGGCGTGGTTCTTACCTTCCTAGCTCGAACCAGTGCAAAGGCCCCGAGGCAATCCTCTGCGCGTAGGCGAACTGGCTAATTCGAGCGGCGTTTGGATCCGCGACGGTGGATGCCACCCACGGTGGCGCCACCTTGCTTGCGTTGCGACGTGCGGCGAGCCTTTTGCTTGCGGTCGCGGCCGGGGCCATTCGCTTTGCGGATCGGCGTGCGTTGCCGCACGACGTCGAGGGGTTCGTCGCTTGGGTCGAGGTCGTTGGCGTACATCGAGACACGCTTCCCTACGGGGTTTCACCGGAACCCGTTTCTACGGGCAAAGGGGCAGCCGACTCTCGCTGAGCGATGCGGCGCGGGCCGGAGATCTTCTCGGCGATAGCGCGGGCGTCGGACAGAAGCTCGGTGAGGCCGTCTCCGAACTCGGGCGACGGCAGGTACATCCAGGCGCCAACCTGACGGGCCGCAATTTCTCCTTGGCCGTCGGTGGGCTCGTCACAGACGAGCAGCAAACGCTCGCGCGACGCGACCCGCGACGCGAAATGCAGGTAAGCCGACTTGCTGACGGCGTTCATGGTCGCGAGATCGACGACCGCCAGCTGCGTCCGCCAGCGGTTATGCTGTTGGATCGCATCGCCGACCGAGCTGCAAGGGATCGGTTCCCACCCGGCGGCGACGGCGGCCTGTTCGAGCAAGCGACGCCGCTTGGTTTCGTCGGACAACAGCAAACAAGCCCAAGCCGGCGCGGCCTTCCGCGCTGGGCGCGGCAACGCCGGCGCGGCAACGCTCAAGGTCGTGAGCTTTGGCGAGCCGGGCGGGCCCGGATTCGGGTTCGATTTTGTCGAAGTGGCGGAGAAAGTCGCCATAGAGATTGGATGCCTTCGGTATGGCGGCGCCCTTCCCCCGCTGCGCCGGAACTCATGGAGGAGCCGTCACGTGGCGCCCAGCAAAGAGCGCAACAGACCGACCCATAAAAGTTGATCACGCAAAAACCATTCACCACCGACAACCCCCGCGGTCAGAAACCAAGCGGCCCGACAGACCGAGACGGCGGCGCGCCGAGCGGCGCCGGCCGTCTGGTCCGGGGTAGTTCGATAGGGCACGACGCTATCAGCGCCGATCGGAGCCGCATTCAGGCGGCCATCGGCGCGTCTTGCTCGCGCACAACGTGAAGCAGAGATGCAAACGCCCTCGACGGGCGTTCGCTCTCACCAAGACATCTTGCGGCGACGCCGCTTGTGGATGCCGTTGACCGACTGCGGGGCTTTCCCGCGGCGGCGGCCCTGGACAGGCTTGGTCCGTTCCGTCGTGGCGCCGGGAACGACGCGACGCTCACGGGGGAACGAGTTGCTGCCGTACTCCTGATCGTCGTGCTCGTAGCTGTGGTCGGTGCTCATTGAGCTAACTCCTTGTTGGCACTTTTGACGTGCGTGTCCGTGACGCCCGGCCGCTCGAACGAGCGGTTCGCGGGTGGCGATCCGTGTGCGTCGCCGCATGCCACTAAAGCGAGACTCGTGCCAATCGAGCGGATGGCCGAAGGGCGGATTCGTAAGCGATGAAGGGCCAACGACTTAGCGTTAGACGTCGGTAGAACCACACCCATGGCGCTACGAAAGGGGCTTCACTGAAGTGGTGAAGCCATCAAGGAGTGCGCGAAGAATTACCTGGAATTGCCCGCGTTTCTTGCGGATTCACTGAGATGAGGAATCATCACCAAGACGGTGACGCTCGCCATTTCATTGGAATAGGCGAGCCGGGAGCGTCAGCGACCGGAGTAACATGACGGTCGATGTAAGCCAAGGAACCGGACGCTAAGGCGTGCCGGCTAATTCTGTCGACCTACATCAGCCGCGGGGCCTTAGCCCCCGGTTTTGAGGCGGGTGCCCTGTTCAGTCCGGTTCCTGACTATCCCGGCTCGCCTAAATAGAAAAGCCCTCACCATATCGGTGAGGGCTTGGTGTGAATTGAGGAGCAGCGCCGTGCTTACTTCTCTTCGTCGAGCTGCGCCAGCAGCCGGGTCATCGTATTGGCGTGGACGCCCAGGAGCTTTGCTGCCCGGCCTTTGTGACCGCCGGTGGCGTTGAGAGCTTGGCGGAGGGCCATGGCGCGAAGCTCGTCGAGGTTCATGCTCGGCAGCCGCGAACCGGTGGCGCTCGCTTTGCGAGTGCATGGGAGCGACGGCTCGCAATCGAGGACATAGCCCTGCTCGATCACGTGCGACAGCTGCCGCAGGTTGCCGGGCCAAGCGAACTCACAGAACTCTTGCAGCCGCTCGGCCGTGGGATTCCAACGCGGTCGGTTGTACTTAGCGGCGTAGCGCTCGGCGAAGAACTCCACAAAACAGGGAATGTCTTCGACGCGTTCCCGCAAAGCAGGGACGTGCAGCTCAACCATGTTGAGCCGGTAGTAAAGGTCTTCGCGGAAGCGGCCCTCGGCGACCTCGACCTCGAGGTCACGATTGGTCGCGGCGATCACCTGGACGTTGACCTTCTCCGGCGTGGACGAGCCGACGGGCGTGACCTCGCCTTCTTGCAGCACCCGGAGTAGCTTGGGCTGCAACTCGAGGGGCATCTCGCCGACTTCGTCGAGAAAGACGACGCCCCCCTCGGCGGCGCGGAAGACACCCAGGCTTCGTCCGGCGGCGCCGGTGAACGCGCCCTTCTCGTGGCCGAAGAGCTGGCTCTCGGCCAGCGTCGCGGTCAGGGCCGCACAGTTAACGGGGACAAACGCGCGGTCGGCGCGGGGGCTGAGCTTGTGGAGTGCCTTGGCCCAGAGCTCTTTGCCAGAGCCGGTCTCGCCGGTCACCAGGACGGTGCACTGCACCTCGGCGGCCTTCTCAGCGTGGCGGGCAATCTGCCGCACACGGGGGCTGTCGCCGAGCACCCAAGCATCAGCGTCCGCAGCCGGACGTGACGTCAGGTCGTCGAGAGAGTGTTTCGAAAAGTTGGACGCCGTGGTCGGCATGCCTGTTTCTCTGCCCCGTCGCCGGCGGCCTTCGCAGGCAGGACGTTCATGCCCTGCCAGTAAGTCCAACGGCCGATTACAGCGAACGCCCTGTCCGCTATCGGGGAGTGTTGTCGTGCACCAAACGTCGCCCCGCGCGGGGGTGATTCGTCCGGCGTTCGCTTTCCACCTCAGCCACAGCCCGTTGCTGCGATCCTTGCCGTCGGTAGGAAAAGCGCTTTAAAGGGTCACGAGCACTCCGATGAGATTCAATTGGCCGCCCGACCGTTGCCTCGACGGCTCGGGCTGAAGGAGTCGTCGTAGACCGTCCACGACTCAATCCGCTCTGCTCCTAGCTCGCATCCTAGTTGCGGCAGGCGAATTCCACAACAAATCCGCCTAGGAAATGTTGTTTAGTTGCGTCCCCATAAGGGGTTACGCGGCCTGTGCTAGCAGTGCGGAGCGTGCGGGCAAATTCGCTCCGGAGGGGGCGATTTTATTGCCTGGGCCGGATGGAGTGTGCGCATTACGTCGATCGCTGCGCAAATTCACGCAGCGGCCGCCGCGGCTCCGCGACGCTGGGCCACCACGGTCAGACGGTGGCGGTCGGCGTAAGCCCGGAACTCCGCTGGGTCGAGGAGGATCGTCAGGCCCGCCTCGATCGCCAGGACCCTGGCGCCGGCCTCTTTCATGCTCTGAAGCGTCTGAACCCCCACCGTCGGCACGTCGAACCGCATGTCCTGGTTGGGCTTAGCGACCTTCACCACGGTGAAGCCGCCGCCGCGGCACAACTCGCCGGCCCGGCGGATGCAGAGATCGGTCCCCTCGATCGCCTCGATCGCGATGGCCGCACGGCCCTTCACGCAGACGCTCTGCCCCACATCGAGGCGGCCCATCTCCCGGGCTAGGTCCCACCCGAACGCCACGTCGGCCTGCAGCGCGGCGCTGAGCGGCCGGCCGGCGACGAGGCCCTCTTCAACCAGCAGTCCCGGGGCGAAATCCGTGGCGGGTTCCATCGTGACGCCTCCCGTGGCGAATACCTCGACGATGCGGCCGAGTAACGTGTCGTCCTTGCGGTCGGCGCTGTGGCCGACGAAGTGTGAGTAGAAAGCCTTCGCCCCGGTCCAATCGGGCAAGTAGCGTATCAATGCGCCCGGCTGATAGAGCGTCACCTTGTGGAACTTGCCCGCCATCGTCGCGCGTTCGACGCCGTAACGGCGGTACAATCGAATCGCCGTACCGAGCTGGCTGGGTCCAATCCAGTGGAACGCGTCGGCGATCCCGTCGTAGTCGGCCTTCACGGCATGATGCCGCACGCCCAGGCACACCACACGGTAACCGGCGTCGCGCATCGACTCGGCGACAACAATCGGCAACCGCCCCCACGCCGCCAGAACGCCCACCGCCGGTCGATCGTCAACTCGATGGTTCATCGGCAATGGGAGGGATCTGTAGGAGGGGTCTCCAGACCCCGATGACGCGCGCCATGCCATTTCGGAATGGACACCGTCATCGGCGTCTGGAGACGCCTCCTACAAATGGGTGGTCTAACCTAAGCGGCGCGGTCGAGCGTGCTGTTGTTGGGTCGCTCCGCAAGACGGCTCTGCAGGTCGCTGACTTCGCGGCACAGTTCGCGGAACTCTTTCCGCAGTTGCGGCAGCTTTGCGATCGCGGCGATCTTGAGCTTCTGCTCGCGCACCGGCGTTGCGGGGGCGCCGAGCATTACTTCGCCTTCGGGGACATCGTTCGTGACGCCCGCCATCGCGGCGATGATCGCGCCCTTGCCGATGTGGATGTGGTCGCGAACTCCGACCTGGCCCGCCATGACGACGTAGTCGCCCGTCGAGGTGCTGCCGGCGATGCCGACCTGCGAGGCGAGCAGGTTGTGGCGGCCGATGCGACAGTTGTGCCCGATCTGCACGAGGTTATCGATCTTCGTGCCGTCGCCGATCTTCGTTGGGCCATAAACGCCGCGGTCGATCGTCGTGTTCGCGCCGATCTCAACGTCGTCGCCGACTTCGACCGAACCGAGTTGCGGCACCGGCGCGTGACGTCCATCGACGAGGCGATAGCCAAAACCGTCGGCGCCGAGCACCACGCCGCTGTGCAGCCGGCAGCGTTCGCCAACGACGGCGCCCTCGTAGAGCGTCACGCGTGGGGCGAGCATCGTGCCCGCGCCAACGCGGCAGTCGTCGCCGACAACCGTATTGGCGCCGATCATGGCGCCGTCGCCAATGACGGCTTCTTCACCTACAACCGCACCCGCGCCGATCGAAACGTCGCGGCCGATCACCGCCGACGGGGCAATCACCGCGGTGGGATGAACGCCTGTGACGCTGCGCTCGCGACGTGGGCGGAAGTGGGTGACGATCGCCACGAACGCCGCGTGAACGTTGGCGACGCGGATCGCGGGGCGGCCGGGCTCAGTGACTCCCAGCGGCGCCACGAACGCAGCAGCGGCGCAGCCTTCGAGTTTGGGCAGGTTCTCGACCGAATCGACGAGGGTGATCGAGTGGGCGTCGCAGTCTTGCGGCGGCCAGGCGTTTCGGACGAGCGTCGCGGGGTCGCCATACACCTCGCCGCCAACCATTGCGGCGAGTTCCCCCAGGGTCAATGAGCCAGCCATGCGGTTCCTTCCGGGCCGTCGATCACGTCGCCGGAGCGCCCTCCTTGGGCCCCACGCATACGCCACCGAGTCCCCGCGGCCAGCCGGGCCGGCGCAGCGGGATTCGTCGTTTGTAGCCCGATTAGAGCGGAAGGGGCAATAGCGAATGGACGAAGGACTTCGCGTTGGCAATTTCCCCCCATGCCGCGTCACGAATCCCGTTCGTCCACCATCCGCAACGCCTCGTGCAAGCGTTGCTGCAACAGCTCGAACTTCCGGCGATCGCCGCCGTAATCGGGGTGGACGAGCTTCACACGCCGCCGGTACGCCGCCATCACCTCCTCTCGGGTGCAATCCGGGGCGAGCCCCAGTTCCTGCAAGCACGCCGGCCGGTCTCGCAGCGCCCATAGCGGCGCCTCCAGGGCGTAGTGCCGCACGACCACCAGCGCCCGCCGCAGTCCCCGCAGATAGGCCCGGTAATCGGCGACCATCGCCAACCACCCCAGCAGCGGCACGCCAAAGAACAGCGTCAGAAACCAAACAACACCGACGGCGTCGATCGGATCGAACACGGGCGCTGGAACGGCCTGTTGGGATGCGAGATGGCGGGGCTAGCCAGTTGACCACAAAGGAACGAAGGAACGAAGTGAGCGATTAGAGCGTGCTTCACTTGGCCGTAGCGTTTCTAGCCTCGCTCTGATCCACGGAGCAACGTGGGGAAGTCTCGCGCAGAGACGCAGAGTAGGGTGCCTTCAAGACTCACGCAAAGGCGCTAAGCCGCAAAGAACGCGTTGCTGTGCGATCGTTTGCGGCTACGCTCATTTCTCAACGACTTTGTCTTTGCGCCTCGGCGGCTTGGCGTGAGTCTTCGCTGCCTACCCGCGGCGTCTCCGCGTCTCTGCGCGAGACGCTACGGCAAAATAAAGTGCGTCATAGTCCGTTAGACCGGCAGTCCGATAGGAAAAGGCTTGTCAACTAACCCTAGCGGTCTACCGGACTACCCACCTAACGCCCTTCTTTGTTCCTTCGTTCCTTTGTGGTTCCAACTGCTTTACTCACGCCGCGCCGAGGGTTGTCCCCATCCCTTCGCCGAAGTAGTGCTTGCGGGCCTCGGGGTGGGCCAGCACTTCGCGGGGCGTGCCGTGGCAGAGGACGCGGCCCGACTTCACTACATAGCTGCGGTCCGTGATTTCCAGCGTTTCGCGGACCTGGTGGTCGGTGATCAGGATCGAGATGCCCGACGAACGCAGCTCGCGGACGATCTCTTGAATGCTGTCGATCGTCACCGGATCGATGCCCGTGAACGGTTCGTCGAGGAGGATGATCTTGGGGTTTGAGACGAGGCAGCGGGCGATCTCGAGCCGCCGCCGCTCACCGCCGGAGAGGCTCATCGCCCGGCTCTTCCTCAGTTTGGTGATGCCGAACTGTTCGAGCAACTCGTCGCAGCGGCGCCGGCGGGTGCGGCGGTCGAAGCCGAGCATCTCCATGACGCCCAGCAGGTTGTCCTGGACCGAGAGCTTGCGGAAGACGCTCGACTCCTGGGCCAGGTAGCCCATGCCCCCCTCGCGGCTCCGCTTGTGCAGCGGCCAGTTGGTGACGTCCTTGTCGGCGAGCTTGACCGTGCCGCCATCGGGCTCGACCAAGCCGCAGGTCATGCGGAACGAGGTCGTCTTGCCGGCGCCGTTGGGGCCGAGAAGGCCGACGATTTCGCCGGGATGGACCTCGAACTCGACGCCGTCCACAACGCGGCGGCGGCCGTACGATTTGACGAGCCCACGGGCTTCTAGCAGTGACATCGGTGCGCTCGTCCTTGAGTCGCTTGGTAAATCCACCGACCACAAACGTGGCCGGCTCCCCGCCCTTTCTCTCAGCCCCTAACTCCTAGCCCCTCCCCTATCTCACCAACCGCATGTCCTCGAAGTTGGGCCAGGCCGGCACCATCTGGCGGGTGAAAGGGACGCTATACCATGAGTGGGGCCAGTAGACACAGATCGCCTTGCCCACGAGTTGCTTGCGTTCTAGGTAGGGGCCGCCCGGATGACCGCCGTTACGGTTATTTCCACCGGCCCAGAGGCGGGCATCGAGGCTCCAGCCGCTGTTGTCGCCCATCACAAAGAGCTGGCCTTCTTTGACGTCGAAATCGCGGTGATGGCGGCGGGCGAAAGCCTCCCACAAAGAGGGCTCAATTGGTAGTGCTTGCACAGCATCGCCCGGCGACAGCGAGGTCAGCCCCTCAAAAGCGGTTGTGGTCAGATCCGTGATAAGCCCGTCACTGTGGTCGGTGTGGCTCATCGCGATGTAATAACCATCGCGCCATAACCGCAGGCGATCGACTTTGAGCTTGCCCCCTGAAATGGCGACGCCAGCCGGGGCGAGGTCTCCCTCGTCGGCGTCGCTCGTTCGAGGGACCGCCGCCGGGCTCTCGGCGTCGCTCGCGGCGTCCTCGTAGTCGACGGGCTCGCCGACGAGCGAACCGTCCACCCACAGCATCAGTTGGTTGTCGAAGTTCGCCAGCCGCACGGCGTGATTGCCGGCGCCGCGAACGCTGGTCGAGACGCTGGCGAGTTCCTCGCGCTCGTCCGACTCAAACGCCCGCCGCCACAACGAGGCCTCTCCCGTCGCGACATCGATCGTCACCCCGTAGTGCGTGCCGGCTTCGACCAAATCGAGCGAGACTTCGCCTTCGGGAGATTCAACTTCGACATGCGCTTCAAGCAAGAGGTCGCCGACCCAATGCACCCCCAACCGCGCGAGGTCTTCCGCGCGATAGGGCCGCGGAGCAAGGCTCAGTTGCCCGAGATCGGCCGCCTGCTCGAGGTTCAGCCGCGTGTTGTAGGCGGTAAAGTCCGTTACGAGCTGCGGCTTGGGTTCGACGCCGATCGGCTCCTCGTCCCCCAGCACCCGCCTCCAAACGGGCTCGCCCGGAGGCGTGTGGCGGTAACGAAGCCAACGCGTCTCACCCGCGGGGGCGTCGCCTCGGTACGTCGGCTGGTAAACCTGTGCGTCGTGCACGGTGACGGCCGGTTCTTTCTCAACAACCCAGCCCTCCGACTCCGCCCAGGCGAGCGGCCAACCCGCGTCGATCAAGCTAACCGCCTCGTGGTGCGTGTCGTGCACGAACTGCTTCATCGCCAGCACGGTCTTCGCCGGCTTCTTGGCGATCGCAAAGTTGTCGTCTGAACCTAGCGGTCGCACGAAGAGGTCGCCCTGGAAGATACGGACCACCTCGCCGGGCAAGCCCGTGACGCGCTTGATGTAGTTCGTCTGCGAGTCGCCCGGGTACTTGAAGACCGCAACGTCCCATCTCTCGGGATCGGTAAACGAGTAGGCGTACTTGCTGACCACCAGGCGGTCGCCGCTGTAGTTGGCCGTCTGCTCGGCTTCGGGCTGCCACTCGGGGCGGAGCTTGGCGGGCGTGTCGTCGCTGAGCATCATCAAGTGGCGGCACTGCGGGCACTCGCCGCCAACGCACAACAGCCCCTGCATGCGGCCTTGAGCCTCCCGGGCCGACATCCGCCCCTCACGGACCAGACGCTGCATCAGCGGCCCCTGGTCGGCCGCGTCGTCGCTGCTGTTGACCTTGAAGCGCGTGCCGCATTGGTCGCAGAACACGTCCTTGTGGCGCCCCATCAGCGTCGGCGCCATCGACCCGGTGGGGATGACAAAGGCCTCGGCCTGGAACGTGCGGATCAGGAACGCCAGCACGAACGCCACGACCAGGGCGTCGACCGTCTCGCGACCGCCGCGCCGGCTCCGCGCAGCCGCGCTGGGGACGTCGTCGCCCCGGTCGGCCCCCTTCAATTCAGCCGTCGTGCGGACGCGGTTGTCACTGCCGGTGCGTTTGTTCTTGCTAGCCATTCAATCTCGTGACCTGATCTCGCGAGCTCTTGCGGACAAGAGCCCAAAAACCATGCGGGCGGAACGTGTTTCCGCAACGCTCATTTTACCGGAGTCGGTGGCCATTTCGAAGTGAAATCGGCCACGACCCCCACGATCAACCGCGTCGGCACGCCCGCCGGCGCCGCCCAATTCCGGCTGTCGATCGACTCCAGCTGGTTGTCGCCAGCGACGAACCACTCGTCACGGCCCAACCGCCATTCGGGCGCGCCGAACGCTCCATAGTAGACGCTAGCGGCGGCGTGTTGGTTCTCGGGCAGCACGCGCCGGCTGTCGGCCCACACGCCGCCCGCCAACAGCGTGACCGTCTCGCCAGGCATGCCGACGACGCGTTTCACGAGCAGCGCGTCCTCGCCGGTCGTCGATTGCAGGACCACCACGTCCCACCGCTGTGGCGTCCGCCAACGCCGCACGAGCACCCGCTCTCCGGGCTCGAACGTCGGCGCCATCGAATCGCCCACCACCACAACCGGCCGCAACCAGCCAATCGCGACGAACGTGTTGGTCAGCAGCACGAGCGTCACCAACAGAACGCCGAACCTCAGGGCGTTGGAGAGCCCACGAGTGACACGAATCGACGCGAAGGATCTCATTATTAGTTCGCGCCTTGTCTTGTTATACGCGAGCAAATGAAGGAATCACTTGTCGCTGTAGCCGTTGGGATTGGCGCTGTGCCACTTCCACGCCGACGCAACAGTCGCGTTGATGTCGCGCCGTTTCGCCCGCCAGCCGAGCAGACGCTCGGCGCCGGCGGGGTCGGCGACCAGCTCCGGCGGGTCCCCTTCACGGCGCGGGCCTTCAACCGCTTGGATCGATTTGCCGGTCGCCTTCTCGCAGGCGGCGATCACTTCGCGGACACTCGAACCAACGCCCGTCCCTAGGTTGCAACGGACCTCCAGCGGCTCGCTCTTCGACGCGGCCAGCTTCTCGATCGCCGCCAGGTGCGCGTCGGCGAGGTCATCGACGTGGATGTAGTCGCGGATGCACGAGCCGTCGGGCGTCGGGTAGTCTGTGCCGAAGATCGTCACGTGCTCGCGCTGCCCCAGCGCCACTTGCAGGATGATCGGGATCAGGTGCGTCTCGGGCTGGTGGTCCTCACCGATCGAACCATCCTCCGCCGCGCCCGACGCGTTGAAGTACCGCAGCGCCGCATAGCTCAGCCCGTAAGCGTGGTGGTAGTCGTGCAGCGCGTGCTCGATCACCAACTTCGTAAAGCCGTACGGGTTGATCGGCGCCTGCGGGTGGTCCTCCGGCATCGGCACCTTCACGGGGTTGCCGTAGGTCGCGCAAGTGCTGGAGAAGACGATCTGCTTGACGCCCACCGCGCGCATCGCGTCGAGCAGCGCGAGCGTGCCGCCGACGTTGTTCTGGTAGTACTTCGCCGGATCGGTGACCGACTCGTTGACGAAGGCGTACGCGGCGAAGTGCATCACCGACTCGATGCCGTTGTCCTTCAGCAGCTTCTCAACGAGCGGCCGGTCGGCAAGGTCGCCTTCGACGAAACGATCCGCAGGGAGCCCGCTCGCCGGCGCCGCGGCGCGGTGGCCGAGGTAGAGGTTGTCGATGACCCAGACATCGTGCCCGGCGGCCAGCAGCCGGCGCACCGCGTGCGAACCGATGTACCCGGCGCCGCCGGTGACGAGAATCTTCATGGAATGCGGAGAGGGTGGTTTGCGGACTTCGGAATGCCTTTCCGAGATTATCCGCGATCCCGCCCCCTGAACAAAGGCGGGGGGCTCCGCTGTCGATCCACCACCGAAAAATGGCGAGCCCACGATATGAATCGTGGGTGGAACCCGGAACCCGCTTCCCACCCACGATTCACATCGTGGGCTCGCCGAGAATTTCAGCGACGCCGTCTCGCTAGCGCCATCAAACCGCTCAGCCCCAGCAGCACGCCGGCCGGTTCCGGAACCGCGCTCGCAATAGCAGGGAGCGTCGCGCCCTCGTTGTCACGCCAGATGGTGTACAGGGCCGCGTCCACCGTCTCCGCTTCCCCCACGTTGAGCAGCGCCGACGCGGGACCGCCGAGGTTGCTGGCCCACAAGTTGTAATCCGTTCCATCGACGGCGCCGTCGTTGTTGAAGTCGCCCGCCAATCCAGAAAGAACCTCGAGCACCACCCCGCCCGCAACGCTGCGCGCAACCATGTCCGGTCCATTGGTGACCACTTCACCGAAGAGACCTTCAACAGAACCCGCGCCGGTAATGGCGGTGTATGTCTGGCCGAACGTCGGCGTATACCCCGGACCGAAAGTCACCTTGACGGTTGCCTCCGCATCGATGGAGAGAGCGTCGCCGGTTACCAACAAGCGGTCGTAAGCGACATTCGATGCGATGTCCAAAGCCAACTCCGACCCATCACCGAACTCGATCGCCGGCATCATCAGCGGCAAACCAACCGACGAAGGCGCAACCACGCCGTTCGTAGTGACAACGCCCCCCACACGCCCGGTCCCGGCCAACGTCGCCCCCGCTAGGACCTGAACGTCGCCGCCGACGCCCTCGTCAACGCCACTGGGATTGATCAACAACGTCCCCTGCGACACGACGGCGCCGTCAAGCGTGTTGCCTCCGGTGAGCCGCAGCGTGCCGGCGCCCGACTTGTTCAATGTCCCCCCCGTCATCGGCACGTTGATCGAGACATCCACGGCCGATGCGCCGTTGCCAACGGTGACGGTCCGCGTCCCGCCGCCCAGCGACACGCCGCCGGTCGCACCCGACCCGGCGCCGCGTTGCACCTGCGCGGTCACGCCATTCCGCGGCGCCAGGATCACGTCGCCCGCCAGCGATAGCGACCCGGGACCTGAGAAGCCGGGCGCCAAGTTGATTGTATCGAACGTCAGCACGCCGCCGCCGAGGGTGAAGGTCTTGGTCGGTTCGATCTGTACCGTGTGCGCCGAGAGCGCTCCGCCCGTCAGCGACACGGCCGACGACACCAACACCGAGTACGGCGTTGATTCCGCGACGGGCGTGTAATTCACCGTCAGCGTTCCGCCGGTGATGTTGAGCGCCTCGCGCGTGACGAGCTTGCGGATGTTGTGGTTGCCCGAGTCGAGCGTCACGGTAACGTTCTCCGCCGAGCGTTCAAGAATCACCGTGTCGAGTGAGCCCGGCAAACGCACCGAAGGGAGCGTCAGCGATCCAACGCGGGAAACTTGACCGGGCCCCTGCACCGGCGCGACCGGCGGTTGGCCGCTGTTCCAATTGGCGAGCGTGCTCCAGTTGCCGTCGGACCCGCTCACCCACAACGCGGGCACCAAGTGGTCTCGCAAGAACTCCGTGCCGCCCTGGGCGACGTTCACATCAATGCCCGCCGAACCGTTGCGGTACCCGCTCAACCTGCCGGTGCTGGCGTACTGCCAGAACGACCACGGGTGCGTCGCCGCCGGGGGATCGTCCCACGGGCCGTAGAACGGGCTGTAGGTGTCCTTCGGGTGGATCGACTCCACAATGCTCGGGTCGGGGTTCGTCCCGCCGGTATAGCGCGCCACCCAGAGCACGGGGAAGTAATCCTGGATGGGCGCCTGCACGACATAAGCCGAGTAGTTGCCGTTGATGTACATGATGGGGCGGACCCCCATCTCTTCGTAGATCCGATTCGAGAAGTCGATCGAGAACTGGGTGATCTGTGCGTCGCTGCGGATGCCGTCCCCCGCTTCCAAGTCGAACACCGGCAGCAGGTACCCAGGCCGCATCCAAGCGCCGGCCATCTCGAGGAAGTGATTGGCCTCGTCGGTCCCGCTGTTGGCGATGCCGCCCGAATTCTGTGTCGAGGCGACGATATCGGGCCGCGAGAAGTGATACGCCCCGGCAAGCATCCCGGCGTTCGTGGCGCGGGTGATGTTCTGGACAAAGAACGGGTCGTCGTATCGCTGCGAGAGGGTGTTCTGCCCCTCGGAGTTGTCCGAGTCACTCTGGTTGTAGTAGCCCGTGGTCCCCCCACGACTCGAGCGGATGAAAACGAACTCCTGGTCGTTAACGTTCCGCAGGTTGTTCCACTCGGTCTGCGTGATCGTCCCCTGCCAAGCGGAGACATCGATCCCGTACGACCGCTGCGCAAGCACCGGGGCGCAAGAGAGAGCGAAAACACCCAGGATCGCCGCGACGACGACGGGGAACTTGCATCCAGCAATCAGCATTCGAGGCTCGCCTGGCTTCTCAGATGGCGGGAAAAGGCGACCCGCCCGGTCCGGACGGACGGATTGCCACACACTCCACCTATAAAGAGTGCGGACAAAACCGGCAACGAACAGACCGCGCAAACCGGCGAGAAGCCGTCAAAATCGCGCAGATGCGAGGGTTCGCTGCGCGGGGCAGATGTCGTAGGTCAGGTCTTGGCAATTGGCGCCGCGTCGTTTGCCAATTGATGGAGAATCGTCATGAGCATTCGTGCAGGGCTACATATTCGCGGGCGTCGGGGACATCCAGAGGTTCGCGGCGCCTACATCCGTTATGCGAGGTGGCTCCGCCAGAACTATGAGTTCCCAATCCGGGTTCCGGCCTATCTGTCGCCCGGCGATTTCGTCACGACCATGCAAGGTCACCGATGTTCGGCCAGCTTCTTCGCACCCTGGGACCAGACAGTCGAGCCCTACATTCGCATCGCCACCGGCGACTACCCGCAACTTCGGGAATCTGAAGGCCGCGACAACGCACTGGCGGCGTTCTTGAACTCTCTCTCCCACGAGATCGTTCACTACTTTCAGTGGGTTGAAACGGGTGAAATCTGGGAAAGGGGCGTCGTCCGTCGCGCCAGTTCGATGGTGGACCGGTACGCGCTGACCGTCGATCACCCTTAGCTTCGGAGGCCGTAACAAGCGCCAGCGCGGTTACGGCCTAGGGGTTGGGTCGCCAAGAGCCCTTGTCCCTCCGCGGAATTCTTCCCCCCCGGCTGTCGGGTTCCCGTCGGTTGTCTTGATGGGCCGATAGTTGTCGGCCGCCCCACGACCCCGCGTCGTGAGAGGGGAGGACGCGATGGGCGAACTCCAAGAGAGCTTGGCGCCGTGACACCTTTGCATTGAGGGTTCTTCCAGATGACGACCTCGACAAACAACAAGCTTCCCCGGCTGATGGGCGCCCTCTTAGTGATCGCAGGCATCGGCTCGCTCGGCGGCACATCGCACGCCACGCTACTGGCTTATGACCCGTTCAAGTATGGAGACGTCGCGGTCCCTTCCGAAGGTCAATATGCAATCGGCGACGAAGCCAGCGGCGTAAATGTCTTGGGCGGCCAAAACCCGACCGTGGGACCCACGGCCTTCTACACCGGCCCCTGGATTCAATCCGGGGGAGATTCCCAAGCCGTCAAGGCGATCCCGTCGCTCGCCTATCCCGACTTTCCTCTCGGCGTCGGTGGCGTCCAAGAAGAGACCGTTCAGTTCAACTGCTGCACGTTTGGCCGTAGTGGCCGCGCGATCGCCGGCGGATTAGGCGGTGGCGGCGCTCGGACGGTCTACGAAAGCTTCCTCATCAACTTCGGGACCCAGGGGACCGACGCCCCTACGGACTTCGGCATGCGTGGGCACGAATTATGGAATGGCGGTGTCGGCGACTCCTTCAAAGCAGTTGATCTGTTCGTCAACCACTTCTCGGGCGTCGAGGACCTGTCGCTCACCGTGACCACCGGCAGCGGCGCATCTACCGTGGCGGTCGGCGGCGGGGGCTTGGACCTCAATGCTCTCGCAGCGTCGAACGACGGGGTCCACCTCGTCGTGATGAAATACGAGTTCAACCCGATTGCTCCCGACGTGGTCTCCGTCTACCTCGATCCCACCGGCAACGTCGAGCCACTGACTCCCGACGCCCAGATCGCCGTCCCCACGTCGGACCTCTTCATCACCCATCAGGGCGCGTTCACTAACTTCACCTTCTCCGGAAGCGGGCACGTCCCCGGCGCGATCGACGAAATCCGCTGGGGCGAAACCTTCGCCACCGTCCGACCGCTCGGCGTGCCCGAGCCAGCATCGCTGGTGCTGCTGGGCCTCGGCATAACCGTCAATCTTGCGACGCGTCGAAGGGCGTGAGCGTCGGAAGAGTTCCGCCAAGCGCAAGGGCCTCCTGCTTACGGATTGACAACGACGCTCGAGGGAGCCGGTCCATCGTTCGACGGCAGTTCTTGGACCGTGTCGTTCGCTCGTCTAGCCCATGCGAAAGCTTCGTAGGCGGCATGCGCGTAGAGCAGCGTCTTGACGATCAGCCTTATTTCCACCTCTCCAAAAAGCAACGCGATCACCCCGACCGTCGCAAACAGCCCCATCGCAGCGCCAAACACATAGCCGGCCGGGCGAAACCCAAACCACATCAGGAGCGCGCAAACTCCGACCAACATCGCGGCAAAGAGGTACCACGGGGCGTCACCCGTGGCGTAGATAAGCCACGGGCCAACCAACAATGCCGCTAAGAACGGCAACGTATAACAGGCCAACGCAAAATTCGGAGGTCGAAAGTGGCGGAACACAAAGCCTCCAACCTCCCCGTTCAGGCTACGGGCTTGCTGACTCCTGGCCTCTGACTCGCGGGGCCAATGGCCCCAAGTGGGCGATGAGGGACTCGAACCCCCGACATCCTCGGTGTAAACGAGGCGCTCTAGCCGACTGAGCTAATCGCCCGCGAATTGGTCGCAGCCCTCTAGCGTAGACCGCCGTCGCACGGCTTCCAATGGGGGCGCAATGGGGACGTCCCCACTGCGAGATTTTTCGGCGCCCTCAACACGATCGCCGAGGTGAAGCAGGGATGCGCTCGGCAACCCGGGTACCCGCTTCGACCCCGGGCGCTTACCAGGATTATGCAACTAGTAGCTGAGGGTTCTTTGCGAGCGAGCGGGTTCCGGCGATAAGGAGCTTGGCCTGGACCCAGTGTCGGACGCGGTGGAAGCGTCGGACCCAGGCGGGGAGCGAGGCGAGCCCGCCGCCGAAGGTGACCAGCGTCCCGAAGGAGGTCTCGATCGCCGTCCGCTGGCGGTAGAGAGCCGCCCCGAACGCCGTCCCCAACAGCTCGATGCTCCGCAGCCGACTGGGCGAATGTCGTTGGTGGCCCAAGCCTTTCCCCTTGCGTTTCTTCGCCACCAGCTGAAACCCTTCGGCTTGGGCCGCGTCGTAGAGCGGGTTGGCGTCGTACTCGGTGTCCGCCAGCAGGTAACCGCCGCCGGCAAGCCCTTCGATCAACCAGCGGGCCACGCGTTTCTCGCTGACGTTCATCGGTGAGAGGTCCCAGGCCAGCGGCATCGGCCCATCGCCCCAGATCACATGCAGCTTGTAGCCCAGCTGCTTGCCCCCGGCGCCACGGCCGTAGCCCGCGTCGGGGTCCTTGCTCACCAGACTCACCGCGAGCGCCTTGCCATCGATCTTCTTGACGATCCCCTGGCCCAGGTTCAGCAGCCCGATCAGCCGCTGCTCCACGGCCGTCAGCAGCAGCACGCAAGCGGGCTTACGCAAGCGTCGGCTCAGCGTGCC
>NZ_CP036349.1:600000-768262 GCF_007753265.1 Botrimarina mediterranea | reverse complement strand
ACCTCCAACTCCCCCATCCCACGTCCAACTGTTTCACCAAACGGTACAATAACCGCCAGAGTTCGCGTTCCATCGGATCGTCTCCCCCTGCAAGGAATAGAATCTCTCCATGCAGAATGGGACGCGGACTCCCTCTTCGCCATCGGACCGTGCTAGCCCTTGCATAATCCTGTTACGCTTCCGGCTCTCTACCGAACTTACGCATTGCCCCTCGGGAGCCGCCGCGATGTCCGCCAATATCGTCTCGATCAACGCCGCCGACTCGGGGGCTGCCGCGGAAGTCGCCGTTGGGCTGGGGTTCAATTGCTTCAGCTGGAAAACGCCGTTCGCGGGTGACGCCGACGGGTCGCGCCGTGAGCTGCTATGGGCCGAGCCGGATTTTGAACTCGGCGAGGGCCGGCCGTCGCGGAGCGGCATCCCGCTGCTCGCGCCGTTTCCGGGCCGGATCGCCAAGGGCGTCGTCGAGTGGAACGGCAAGACCTACCAGCTTGACGACACGAGCGGCCAGGGGCACGCGATCCACGGCTTCGCGCCACGCAACCCGTGGCGCCTTGTCGAACACTCCGCCGACCGGGTGACCGCCGAGTTCCGACCGACCATCGACGCGCCGTACGCGGCGGTGCAGTGGCCCGGTGACTACGTGATGACGGCGACCTACTCGATCGCTGGCAGCCAGCTCCTCTTCGACCTCCGCGTTACGAACCCGGGCGACGAACCGATCCCCTTCGGGTTCGGAACTCACGCCTACTTCCGCTTGCCGCTCGCCGAGGGCGCCGACCCCGAGGCGACAGTCGTCCGCGCGCCGGTCGATGGCCGCTGGGAAGCGGTGGACATGATTCCCACCGGCGGCGTCGAGCCGCTCGACGCGGGCGATCCCCTGGCGATCGGCGCGCCGCTCGCAGGCCGCGAGTTCGATACCGCGTACCGTTTCAGCAAGGGCGCCGAGACGACCGAGCTCATCGACCCCACCTCGGGCCGCACGGTTCGCCAGACGTTCGACGATTCGATGACGTGCTGCGTGATCTACACGCCCGGCCACCGCGAAGCGATCTGCCTCGAGCCGTACACCTGCACACCCGACCCGCTCAACATGCAGTCGAGGGGGGCCTCATCGGGGCTCATCGTGATCGAACCCGGCGAGTCGTACGCAACGCGTATCGTGCTCGAGGCGGTTGTGGCATAGCCCTCCGTTGGCAGTCGTTGCGGTGATCAGCCGCGGGGCCTCAGCCCCCGGTTCTGTGGCTGCATCGTTTCTTGTGGCGGTATCGCTTTCTGTGGGAGGCGTCTCCAGACGCCGATAACGCGCACCATGCCGTTGCGGAGTGGAGACCGTAATCGGGGTCTGGAGACCCCTCCCACAACCATCCGGCTGATGCACTTGTTCTCAGCGGACGTACCCTCCGACCTGCACCGCGACGCGTGGCGCCTGTCGCTCGGGGCCGATCGCCAAGCCGAGCCAGCCGTCTTCGATCACCAGCTGGTTGGTCGCCATGCCGATCATCGCTTTGCTGAAGCGCTCGGGCGTCTGGTCGTCCACTCGCACCAGCGGGATGCGGCGGTTTTGGCCGAGGACCTTGCCCATCACGCCGTGAAGGTGCATGCGGGACGCGTTCCGCATGCGGCCCTCGATCGCTGGGGCGCCGTCCTGCACCAGCTCGGCGGTGAGGCCGGTCACCACTGGCTTGTAGAAGACGTGGACCTTGAAGTCGTCGTGGCGGCGTCCGCGG
This sequence comes from Botrimarina mediterranea, assembly GCF_007753265.1. Taxonomy (NCBI): domain Bacteria; kingdom Pseudomonadati; phylum Planctomycetota; class Planctomycetia; order Pirellulales; family Lacipirellulaceae; genus Botrimarina; species Botrimarina mediterranea. Next base: position 766,535 of record NZ_CP036349.1, on the reverse strand, counting down.
ACAACGATAGCGTCGAAGGCGAGCGTCAGATGAGCACGCCCCTCGGCGAGCTCGAACCGCACCGCGTCCTCGGCGGCGAAGCGGAATGTGGCTTCCTCGGCGGGCGGCTCGTCGCGGTTCGGCAGGCGGAGCTTCGCGTCGATCCGTTCACGCAGTTCTGCGGGCGTCATCGTCGCGCCGGCCAGACCCAAGCCGTCCAACGCGTTGTTGAACGTCGACTCGTGCACCTGCACGCTAATCACGCTGTCCGAGGGGGCCCGCATCCGCGGCGTGTGCGCCGCTAGTTGCCCGCTGTTCGCCAAGCGGATCCGCGTAATCAACCGCTCGTCAGTCGTGCGGAGCTCGATCGGCTCGATCTGGAGCCCCAACGCCTCGACGCGGTCGAGCACCTCGGCGGTGTAGCGCTGCTGCGCGTCGAACAGCTGAGGGGTCACGCGCTCGTCCAGCGTGCTGCACACCTGCCGCTCGATCTTGATCTTGGCTTCGGACTGCGCCCGCGGGCTGACGCGGTGGTATTCTTTCCGGGCGGCGTTGCGGACATAAGAGCCCACGAGCGGCACACGGTCGTAGTTGGTCGAGAGGCTAACGAGCCGCTGCGACTCGGTTTGGGCTTCGGCGATCGATGGGGCGGCTTGCAGGCCGGCGGGCGTGAGCACCACCAGCTTCTTGGCGACGAACGACGTCTCGCCACGGGCGCCGACCACCGCCGGTCCGCCGCGCGAGTAGGTCTGTGATTGCACCGTACCACGGGCTTCGAGGCCGATGCGCCAGGCGCTGGGGTCCTCGATCAATCGGATGGCGAGGTCGGTCTGTGTCGTCGAGCGTCCCGACACGGGGTTGCCCGCGATACGGTCGCGGATCGGCGCGGTGAGCGCCTCGGGCTGCGGCAGCATCCGCTCGATGAAGTCGGCGGCGATCGCGACGCGGACGTTCGCATTGCGGTACGACGACTCGATCGCTTGAGCAACAGCCCGGCTCTCCGGGTCGGCCTCGGTCACGAGGCGCGAGGCGTCCATCGCCAGCAGCTGCGCCAGGCGGGTCGTGGGCTGGCTCTCGTAGTCCTCGACGCGGCGGGCGACGGCGAGCCGGGTGGGCTGGGCGTGATTGCGCTCGGCCTCTTGGAGCAAGGCGCCGGGCGCCAAGCCAAGGCCGTTCGACGACATCGCCCAGCGGGCGCCGGCGAGCCGGTCCTCTTGGAGGCGGCCCATCGAGGCGATCGTCAGCGCCTGCTCGGCCCGCCAGGTATCGAGGCGACGGTTGAGCGCGTAGCCGGCGCGACGCAGCTCGGTCGCCGCGGCGGAGTCGCCCATCGCGTCGGCTTGGACGAACGCCTCGTCGGTCGCTTCGGCCAAGGCGCGGAGCGTGTGGTGCGTGGACCGGTCGTCGACACGGGAGCCGGCGAGCGTCCGCAGACGGTAGGCGACGGCCCACGACCAGGGCGCCTGTTGGGGCGAGGCGGCGACGCGGTCGAGCTGGTCGGCTAGCGCCACCGGCACGGGGAACGCGCCGCTCAATTCAGCGCGGTTGAGGTATGCGGCGATCGTCGGCGTCGGCTGCGAAGCCATGGCGCGCCGCGCTGCTGCTGGACGCACGGGGCCAACCAAGCGCGGCGCGACGGCGGCGATCGTTGTCTCCGTCGGTCGCAACGGGCTGAGCCGCGGCTCGCCGAAGAGCTTGGCCTGCGCTGTGTAGATCGCTGGCCGCAGCGTCGCGCCCGGCGACGCGATCGCATGGCCCGCCGAACGTGCGAGCTGGAGCGTATCGATCGAGCCGAGCGACCAGTGGGCGCGCACGCCGGCGGTGATGACGAACTTGCCGCCCTGTCCCGCGGTCCACTTCGGCGCGCTGGGGACAAGCACCAACAGGCGATCGAGATAGCCCGTCTCGGCTTCAACCGCAGGCCGCGCTTCCGGTAGGTCGGTCGCGGGGGCGCTTGCTAGACGCAGGCACAGCGGCTCGGTGGCGTGCGGCTTCGCCGTCACCGCGGAGGCCAGGTCGTATTGGAAGACCGGCTCGAACGCCGGCGCGTCGACCCGGATCGCGACGCCCGACGGCAACAGCGTCGGCGCGTAGCCCAGCGACTCGGCGGGGAGCACGGCGTCGGGGAGCGGGCGCAGCTCGGCGAGCGGCCAGCGCAGCGGCGCCGTCGTTCGATTGGGCTGGTCGGTGGCGCGCACGGTCGGCGCCGACCATTGCCGGGTGACCGCCCAACTCATTCCCAGGGCCGCTGCCGCCAATGCGACAAGCCACGCGGGCGCCGTTTCGTTTCGCCGATTCTGCATCGTCGCTGCCTCCTGCAGCTTGCCGCCGCCCCGATCCGGAGCGGCCGTTCCGTCGTTACCTCATCCAGCATGCGCGGCATGTCCTGGTGGACGCTTCGCGCAAGATGCGTTCAATGGGTAGTTTCGGTAGCTTGCACTGCTGGGGTGAGACGGCGAAAGGAAACCGCAGGGGGAAACCTTGCCTCTTAGGCGGATCAATCGGACTACGCTGTGCGAACCGACCGATCGAAACAAATGGCTTCCCCCACACGGGGGCCATTGTGCTAGCAGTGGCGCGGAGAGCCCAGCCGGTTCGGGAATTGAAGCCGCTTCGAAAAAGAAGGACGAAGAGCCATGAACGACGCCTGGGTCCGCATCGCCGCGGTCGCTATCGGTGGCGCCCTCGGGTCGGTGGCTCGCTACTTGGTGGGCGTCTGGCTGGTCGTCCTCTGGGGCGAACGCTTCCCGCTGGCGACGCTGCTGGTCAATGTCGCCGGCTGCTTTGCGCTGGGCCTGTTGATGCACGAGGCGTGGGCGCCCGCCACCCGGCACGCCAGCCTCTGGCATGCCGGAGTTACCGTCGGATTGCTCGGCGGCCTGACCACCTTCTCAACCTTCGGCTACCAAACCATCCGCCACCTCGACGCCGGCGAGCCGGTGCTGGCGCTGGCGAACGTCGCTCTGAACCTCGTCCTCGGCCTGGCGGCCGCGGGGGCGGGGCTGTGGCTGTCGCGCGCGTGGTGGCCCGTGGCGTGAGGCGCCGGGCGAGCCGAGACTCTCGGGATGGAGAGAGCCAATCGCCGCGCTGAGCGGCGGATGCTACTCAACAACTTGAATTTGGCGCCGAGGGCCGAGTCGATACATTTGTCCACCCATAGCGAAAGCGGTCCCTAGAACGCATCCTGGGCGATCTGGCGCGGGTCTGGCGCGGTCTGAGCTAGCGCTTGTTGCGACCTACGGTGATCGTCGCCGCCAGGGCTGCGATCAGGATCGCTGCGGGTTCGGGGACGCTGACCCCAGAAGCCGGCGCGGCGACGGCGTTCGGCGCGCCGAAGTTCTGCGCCCAGAGGGCGTAGTCGGCTTCGTCAACGACGAAGTCGTGGTTGGCGTCGGCGGCGGGATGGTTGGACTCGCTACCGAGCTGGCCCTTCGTGTCACGCCAGACGGTGTAGTCGGCGGCGTTGACGACGCCGTCGCCATTGAAGTCGCCGGTGATGTAGTTGGGGGCGCCGATCGTCGTGAGCAGCTTCGTGCCGTAAGGAACGTTTTGGCTCGATTCGAGTCGGCCTTGCTCGGCGGTCGGTTGCGAGGGGGCGACGTCGGGGCTGCCGCTGGCGAGCGCGTCGTGATTGCCGGTGAAGGACTGTCGGTAGTCGACGGGCGCGCCGGCCGAACCCGCGCCGGGGTTGTCGGTGAGGTTCGAGATGTGCCAGTCCGCGGCGGTCTGGCCCGTCGAGTTGCCCCAGCGGGCGATGTACTCGACCTCATAACCCAGCGGCACGTACGTGGCGCCGGGCTCGAGTCCGGGGTTCGCCGTCGCAACGCCGACGCCTGGCACGATCACTGTCTGGCCGATCGATTCGTAGCCGTAGTTGATCGGCGCGTAAGTGCGGCCGAAGACCGCTTCGCGCGGCTCGCCATGGATGCCGATCGAGTCGAGGATCGTCCAGCCCTCACGACCATTGGGATGGTCGAGCCCGTCGTTATCGACGTCGAGGTCGAAGGCGATCGCCGGGCGGTTGTCGACCGGATCGCCGTCGTTGCGGATCAACATCGCGGTGAAGCCGCCATTCTCGAGGACGCCCTCGTTGCCGTCGTCTTCGGCGCCGATGGTGCTTGTGGGCCCCGAGCCGTAACCAGGACCGCTCCCCGTGTTCACGAGGTCCGTCGTCCCCGACGCCACCGGGTAGAGGCTCGATCCAGAACCCATCTGATCGCCGCCCATGCGGTAGGTCAGGAACCCGTTGCTGCCGATCGTCGCTGCGCCGAGGTCAAAGATGTTATCGATCTGACCGGCGGGGCCGTTCTTGGCGACGTTGTCTTCGTTCTCGATGAAGATCAGGAAGTGATTCGACAGGTCCATGCCTGGCATGCCGCGGAGTTCGATGAACTCGTCACGGGTCTCGACGCCGTCGCCGCCGGGGTTGAAGAAGATCTCGTTGATGTACAGCTCGGCGCTGGACGGCGACACCCAAGCCGCAAGCAGGAGTGCTATTGGAGCGAAAGACTTGGTGATCAAAAAGCGCATGACGACTCGAGGTTGCAACCGGTGCAGGGCGAACAGGTGTGAAAGGACGCAGAGCGTAAGGCCGCTTTGTGAGGGTTCAACGTGCCTTTGGTTAATAGTTCGTGAAGGAACGGTGAAAGTGGTTGGCCCCGCAGCGGCGAACGCCTAACCTCACCGGCTTCGCGGCTGTCCAATCGCGACGTGTCTACCGACCACCGCCTCGACAGAGAGCTCTTGAACCGATGAATCGATCCCTTAAGTCGCTTCAAGCAATCAAGCGCGGCTTCACACTCGTCGAGTTGCTCGTTGTCATTGCGATCATCGGGATCCTCGTCGCGTTGCTCCTCCCCGCGGTGCAAGCGGCGCGCGAGGCGGCACGGCGGGCGCAGTGCATGAACAACATCAAGCAGATCGGCCTGGCGCTACAGAACTCGCACGACACTCTCCAGCAATTCCCGCGCGGCCTGTACGGCGCCGAAACCGCGGCCGACCCGAACATCGATCCCGAGGACGGCCTCGCCTGGCCGTCGAAGCTCCTGCCGTACGTTGAAGAGCAACCGAGCTACGACCGCCTCGTCAACAACGGCCTCCCAACGCACGACGGCGACCCCTGGAAGCCCGGCATCTTCGTGCAGGCGGCGCTCGCGGGGATCGAAACGTTGCCAGGAACTGAGACCGTTGTCTCGGGCTTCCTATGCCCCTCGGTCTCGCTGCCGGAAACGATGCCCGAGACTTCCTACTTTAGCCCCGGAACGCCGGGCAAGGACCCACGCTTCGGCGGCGGCACGATCCACTACAAGGGCTCACGGGGCTACTGCGACAACGGCATCTTCCTCCGCTACGAGGAGATGCGTAGTTCAACGATCTGCACGACAGCCGATTACAACGGCGACGGCGTATTGAACGACAACGTCGAGAAGAAGTCCGTCAGTCGCATCCGGATGACCGACGTCACCGACGGCACAAGCAAGACGATCTCGATCGGCGAATCGGCCTACTTCGTTGATGTCGCGAGCTTCCCGACGTGGGCCGGCGCGTTCTTCGAGGACGGCTCGGTGCTCTTCAAGACGCGGGACGTGATCAATTGCCGGCTCGGCTCATCGCTGCAGTTCCCCTTGTCGGCGGAAGTGCTCGCTATCCTCCCCGGCGGCTCGGGATCGGACGACTGCTCGTATAGTTGGCACCCCGGCGGCGCGTTCTTTGGGTTCGTCGATGGCTCGGTCCATTTCCTGACCGAGGACCTCGACCAACGCGTTTATCAGTTACTCGGCGATCGCCGCGACGGAGAAGTGTTCGGTGACTTCTAAGTTATTGTTGTGTAAGCGATTCTTGTGCCTGACGACGCTGCTTGTCGTGGGCGGCTGCGGCGGGGGACCCGACTACGAGGTCGCCCCCGTGCGCGGCGTCGTCACCGTTGACGGCAAGCCACTCGCCGGCGGCCGGTTGATGTTCGCCCCCGTGTCGAGCGGCTCGGTCAAGGCCGGCAAGACCGGCTTCGCCGACATCCAGCCCGACGGCTCGTACGCCGTGAGCACCTACGGCAGCGAAGACGGCGCCGTCGTCGCCGAGCACTGGGTCACCGTCCTGGGCGCCGGCTCCGACGCCGCCAAGACGCAACTCCTCGGCGCCGCACGGGTGACCTTCCCCACCCGCCAAACGATCCGCAGCGGCGATGAGAACGTCATCGATCTGCCGCTCGACGCGGCGATGGTCAAGCGTTTCGGCGAAGGCGCCGACGACTGAGTGCGGCGACGAATCCGCCCACGGAAGCGAGCAGCAGGCCGGCGCTAGGCTCGGGGACGAAAGTCACTTCGAGCCCTTGGAAGCGGGCGCCGTTGGGCGCTTCCGGCACAAACCCAGGTTGGTAGTTGCTCGGATCGGGGGCGTATTCGCGGTAGGTGAGCGTGAAGACCTCACCGGCGGCGAAGGGAATGGCGATACCAAACAGGTCGTCGTCGGGCGACCCCGCTTCGGTGAGAAGCGTGAGGTTGGGCTCGTCGATCAGCGTGATGTCGATCAACCGCAGGCCGATCTGAGAATCGAAGATCGACCACACTCCGCTGCGGGGCGTTGTGAGCTGAAAGAACTCAAAGCTCTCGTCTTTGACGCCATCGAAGTCGAGCGTCGTGATCACGCCCGGGGCGTCGAAGGAGAACTGGATCGACTCCGACTCATCGGCGAGTCCGCCGCCCAAGAGATTGAATTTGTCGATCTCGGGGTCGGTGGCGCCGTCGATCCCGCGCGAGTTGACGCCGAGTCCGCCAAGACGAAAGTCGAGCACCGCCCCGGCGGGCGACGCCGCTATCGACATCGTCCGGCCCTCGACGGACTTGGCGGCGACGGCTTGGCCATTCGCTGGATCCGCCGAGGACTCGAAGCGGAACGTCGCTGCCTGAGCCGCGATCGGTTGGCCTATCGCTTGAAAGGCAGTAAGAGCCAGGAGAGTAACATACCAGCGCACCGGCGCACCGCTCGTTGTTGAAGGACAGCGGCAAGGGTCGATGCGACCCTGCCGTTTGGAAAGGAGAAAGGCCGGCGGCGTCTGCGTGACGCCGCCGGCCTTGTGTCTCGTTCAATGCACCGACTAGCTGCGACGGGCGCCGGCGAAGGCCCCTAGGGCGATCATGCCCAGCACCGCGGCGGTCGGTTCGGGAACCAACGTGCCCGGGGGCGAGGCGATCGCGAACTGGCCCTCGTCGTTGGAAAGAGCGCTCTGGAACGCGCCGGACGAGTTGCCAATGGTGCTGAAGCCGCCGACGAGGACGTCCCACGACTGACCGCCGTTGAGCGACGCGTCGTCGTACTCTTGGGCGTCGACGATGTCGTCGATGGTCGGCTGCGCTACCGAACGGAAGATCGCAACGCCGTCACCGCCCTGGCCGAGGCCCGATCCGTCGTGGATGCCGATTTGCAAGCTGCCGGCGGCGAGGCCCCAGACGCTGAGGAACTCATCGATGGCGGCCGCGTCGCCATTCACGTAGATGACCGCCTCGCCGGGAGCGATCGAAGGGATGCCCGACATGGGGTCGGCAGCGGACGCGTCGAACGAGCCATCATCGAACCAGAGGCCGCCATCGACGGCTTCGACCCAGGCGGTGTCACCCATGTTGGTGATCTCGACCCAGTCCTCGGTCAGATTGGAACCGGGCTCGTTGCCCATCCACATCTCGGTGATCTTTAGATCGAAAGCCGCCGTAGCGGGGGCGGCAAGCGCCAGCAGGGCGCAGGTGAACAGTGAGGTGATCTTCATTAGACATACTCCGAAGGTGAGAGCGACTCGCCATTGCGAGCCTCATTGGCGCGACCTAGTCGGTGGTCGAGCCGCGGAGTATGCCGAGCTATCCCCTGTGGCTGATGAAGGGCGAGTTAAGAGCGGCAGATTTCACCGATTCTTCATCGCTTGCTAACAAAGCAAGCGTCAACCCAAACTAATTGCTAATCCTTCGATTAACCACAGAGCCACCGAGGGCGCTGAGACCGAGGGCGCTGAGTAAGCACAGAGGTATCTTCTCGGTGCTTTCCTCAGCGCCCTCGGTGGCTCTGTGGTTTTACTGAGGGTTGCCATCGAAAAAGCACGAGCCGCGCCGGACAACGCCCGGCGCGGCTCGTCGATTCATTTACCGTTGTTGCGGCGCGATCAGCCGACGCGGACTTCGATCTTCCGCGGCTGGGTCTCCGGGCGCTTGGCGACCGAGACGTGCAGCACGCCATTCTTCAGCTCGGCCTCGATCGACTCGGGGTCAACCGTGTCGGGCAGGTCGAGCGATCGCGTCACCTTGCCGAATCGGCGTTCGTTGTAGAGGTAGGTCGGCGGCTCTTCGCCGGCGTTGCGCTCAACGGTGACGGTCAGCTGGCCGTTCTCGACGGTGACCTCAATCGCGTCCTGGTTGATCCCAGGAACGTCGAGGGCGACGTGGAGGCGGTCGTTGGCTTCCCAGAGGGAGGCGGGCGCCGTCCACGCCGCGCGGGTCACTGCGGACGTCACAGGGCCAGTAAACAGGTGGTTCAGAACCGAGTCCACTTCGGCGAGCGAAGCGGGGAGCAGTTGGTTCAGACGGTTGGTGTGGGAGCTCTTGGTCATGGCAGGATTCCTCCTCAAAACGGTGTCACGGGTGACAGGTACTAGGACGCCGTCCCAGGCGGGCGGCAGCCAGGCGAAATCTCCGGCCGGAGAGGGTTTTGCCTCGGGTGGCGGCGGCGTTCACCGCTGCCGTTGTGTAGAAATGCAAAGCGGGCGCCAATCTCCTTGAATTGTCGCAAAGCGTTGCCGTTTCAAAATTTACAGCAATACGCCAACGGCAATCAGCAGCCGCGGGTTGCCATTTTGGCACCGCCGAGAGGCCTTGGAAGCGACAGGGCGCCGCAGCGAGACCGCCAAAATGGCGGCCTTAAGATTCTCCGTTACCGAGAACGACGTAATTCCCAGCAAAAAGAACGGCTGGGCGCTCTGACACCGAGCCGGCGATCTCGACTACGAGGTCGAGCTTTGCTTGGCCTTTCTCCGGGAGCATCTCCACAAAATGCTCCCAGTCGGCGTCGCGGGGCGGCAGGCACCAAGCGACGACGCGGTCCGATTCAACCGGCTCGTGGTACTTGATGGAGCTACGCCGCAGCACGGTCGCGCCGTCGATTCCCAGCTGCTCGAGGAGCAGGTGCGTCATCGCCCAACCCGCCAGCGTACACAGCGAGTTCAGGCTGCCAGCGAACGCCGTCTGGTGCGGATTGCGATTCGGGGCCAGCGGCATCGACAACCAGAGGCCCTGCGGGGCGATTTGGTCCACCGCCACATCCATCTGAGCCGCGATCGGGATCTCGGTCCGCAAGAGCGACTGGAGCTCTCTCCGCCGCGGCTCGGCGGCGGGGTCGGCGGCTCCTAGGGGCGAATCCATCGGCAAAACAGGCGGGCGGCAAACGTCGGGGAAGCCTCGGATGCTAGTGGATCGCCACCCAATCGGCCACGGGGCCCCTTTCAGCTCCTAAGCCGGCAGGACTCAAGCAAAGTCGCGAAGGCGCAAAGGCTCTTGCTTGCGAGTCCTCTGCGCCTTCGCGACTTTGCGTGATTCTTCCTTTACTGAAGCTCGCAGAAGGGGATGAGGACCTTGCCAAGCTTACCGCCGAACTCCGGCGCCGTGATCGCCAGGAGGTCGGCGTTGGCTGTTGCTTGAAGGGCGGCACGCATCGCGTCGCGGACGGCTTGTTCGCTCGTGCCGTTGATGACGAGCTCGTAGACGCAGGTGGCGCCCTCCGGGAGTTTGGTCGCGACCGTCTCGACGAGCGTCGGGCAGTAGGCTTCGTTTGTGGAGGCGAAGAGCGGCTTGTAGCGCGAGCCGACTTTGCTGCCGCTGCGACAGACACCGCCGGGGAACGGGGTGATGACGCCCGGCAATTCGCGGACGGCTTCGGCTGCTTGCCGTGCGGCGGAGAGCGTTTTCATTCGGTCGTCTCCGCAGAAGAGCAGCACGCCGCCGGCGACGCCGCGACCGACGCCGATAGTCGCCGGGAAACTCACTTCACCTTCCATGATGGGAACGACCCACGTGTCTTCCTCACGGCGCTCGTGACCGTCGCCGAAGTACCGTAAGTAGTCGCCGAGCGCCGCGCGGTCGGCTTCGTCCGGCAGGCCATCGAAGACGGCCGCCGTGGGGCAAGTAAGAATCGTTTGGCCGACGCGCTTCGCGACCGCCTTGCCGAGTGGCGCCGCTTTGAAGCCGAAGGCGAGCACCGCGGCGCCGGGGCGGCCGTCGGGCGTTTCATTCTCAAGGAGCTGGCGTTCGACGGCGATCTCGCAATCGCAGCCGATCACGCTCGTGCCGTAACCGCATAGCGAAGTCACCGCGGCGTCGAGCCAATGCCCGTCCGCCGCGGTGACGAGGAGTCGCACGTACCGGGCCGTGAAGGCTTCGGCGTGGGCATCGTCAATCAAGACTCCTCCCAGACGCTTCATTCGACGGCTGCAGAAACATCAGTAACTGAACTCGAGTCCAAAATCGAGAACGCGCCTCCACCGCCCGGCGAGAGCTGTGCGTCGTACTCTCTCCCCGCAGCTTCGATGCTGTCTCGAATTGCAGCGGCTTGAACGTGGTTGTTCGTCCTCTTAGTAAGTGGCCTCGCATCGGGATCAAACGACATCCGACGCATCGCGGCCAGTAAACGTGCGATCTCTTCATGCACTGCCATCGTCTGCGATATCACCAGTACCCCGCGTTGCGGATAGGCAACGATTTCGGCTTCGCCTGCGCCATTCTCTACCCAAGTGTCCGAAGCGATCGTGGAGGTGATGAGATCCTGGAGAGAACCGAAATCTCCTTCTAGCAGCAGGTCGCGAACGTCGTAGATTGCCACATGGAGTTTGGTCAACGCTTCTTCTTCAGAAGTTACTAATAAAACCCCGTCATCAACGACATAGGTCAACTCCAGCGGTTCGAGCATTCGCCGCATCGCCTGACCCAACTGTATATTCCTTACGCTGATCGCTACGGGTTCGTCGGAGCCAATCCCGAGTTCATCGAGAGCTACCGTGTCGAGCAGAATCGGGACACGATACTCGTCCGACAAGTACGCAATCACTTCCTCGAGCGCTGTGCCATCGGGAAACTCGAGGCCCGCCGAGGGAAGCGGGCTCTTGAGGATCTCATAGAGTTCCTCAGTTCTTTCGGGGTCTTCGGAGACCCAGATCCGGGGGACGGCTGGGGCAGGCAAAGGCTTCGCCTCAGGGGCTTCGGCGGTCGTACTTGCGCCGAATTCACCACGACCGCCGAATCCACCTCCTCTGCCCGCGAATCCGCCTCCGCCACCGCGGCCGAAATCGCCTCCCCTTCCCCCGAATTCACCGCCGCCTCCACTGGCACGGCCGAAGCCGCCTCCGAATTCGCCGCTGGCTTCCGCCTGCGGCTGAGAGACCGCTCGTTCTGGGGCTTCTTCTTGGGAGCGAGAGCGCTCCACGAGGACCCCTACCACACCCAAAGCCACCGCCAACACGCTCGCAAGCCACACGCGCTGCGACATCGCTGCCTCCGCGGGGTTGGGGGCTGGCGTTAGCTACCCGGCTGATGCGTGAAGAGAAACGCCGGGGGTCGCCAGCCCGATTCTGTTCCGCGGGTGAGTGTGGCGAAACGTCGGGGAGTTGTCAAAAAAAGGTTGGGAGAATGTTGTGAATGGGGCCCAGAGTTGCGCGACGCGCAAGCTCACCACTCCAACAACCCCCTAGGCCCCAATCTCCCGCAGCGCCGCTAGCGCCGCATCGTGCAGATGCCCATTCGTGGCGAGGACGCCACGGTTGGCGGCGAGGGTACGGCCCTTTGCGAAGTCGAGCGGTTTGCCGTCGAGGTCGGTGACGCGGCCGCCGGCTTCTTCGATGACGATCGAGCCCGCCGCTTGGTCCCAGACCATTTCGCGGTAGTTGGGGCGGTCCTCCGAGAGCAGCCGCACGAGCATCTCGCCCCCACCGGCGGCGAGGACGGCGTACTTGGCTTGGCTGTCCATGCCGACCGGCTCGGCGGTGACGCCCATCGCATTCGCTAAGTGGTCGATCGCGCCGAGGTTGGTGTGGCCCTTCTCGACCGAGCGCAGCATCCGTGTGCCGGCGGGGTCGGTGACGCCTGACACTTGCAGCCGGCGCCAGGCGCACGAAGGCGAGCAGCCCGAAACGTCGAGGTCACGCCAATAGGCGCCGCCGTCACGCACGGCGCACAACACCGTGCCGACGCCGCCGCGATTCGGCTCGCAAGCCTTTTCGAGTTCGGGACAACCGAGCGCGCCGACCATGACGCGGCCGCCTTGCACCAGCGCCAGAGCGACCGCGTACTGATCGCCACGCAAGAAGCCCTTGGTGCCGTCGATCGGGTCGAGCGTCCAGTATTCATCACCGGGCTCTCGCGCTCCGCAATCGATCCAGTCGCAGACCTCGGCCGGCGTCGCCGTTGGGAAGATCGTGCGGACAAAGTGCGTCACCTGCTCGAGCGTCGCGGCGCCGGACTCGCAGCGGAGGTCGGCGGCCGACTCTTCGCCGACGAGCGGGACCGTCATGCCCGATTCGGCTAGGCGGCGGGCGACGATCGCTTGAGCCGCGAAGTCGCCAACGGTGACCGGGGACTTATCGCCCTTGGTGAGGGCCTCGGTCACGAGCTCGCTCTGCACACGGCGAGCCACCAGCGCCGCTTCGCAAACGGCGTCAACGGCGAAGCGGGATTCGGTGGAAGATAGCATTCAGCGGTTAGCCTTTGGTCGTTGGCGGTTAGCGAATCGCAGGCTAATCGCTAACTGCCAACAGCTAACCGCTTTGGTAAGCAACCCCGCCAGGACTCGAACCTGGAATAAGGGAATCAAAATCCCTGGTGTTACCATTACACTACGGGGTTTCCGCAGGAGCCGCGGGAGGCGGCGCCCACCTAAGCCTTATCGGCCTAGATCGGAAGTGTAGCTCACTCGGGCCCGCTCGTTAACGGGTCCTCTGCAGAGTCCTCTCTTGCCGCCGCGGCCTGGGTGTTGGCGACGGCGAAGCTGAGCTGCTCGAGCTCGGTCGCCAGGTCGACGCCCACGAGGCTCACGCCCGGGGGTAAGGACAGCGTCACGGGGGCAAAGTTCAGGATCCCGACCACGCCGGCGGCGATCATCCGGTCGGCGATCTCTTGGGCGGATTCGGGCGACGTGGCGATCAGACCGAGGGTGACCCCGCGGTCGCGGATCGTCGTTTCCAGGGCGGTGGTGGGCTCGACGGCGACGCCGCCGAAGCTCATGCCGACCTTCGACGAGTCGCTGTCGAACGCCGCCGCGACGCGAAACCCCTGCGAACGGAATCCCTTGTAACCCAAGAGGGCTCGGCCCAAGTTGCCGACGCCGACGATCGCCACGACCCATTCGCGGTCGGTGCCGAGAATCTTGCGGATCGCGGCCACCAGCTCTTCGCAGCGGTAGCCCACGCCGGGGTGTCCGAACTGCCCAAAGTAGGCCAGGTCCTTGCGGACCTGGGCGTCGGTGAAGCCCAGCAGCTTGCCCAACTGGCTGGAGCTGACGGTCTGCTGGCCGGAGTGCTCGATGCGGAGCAGCTCGCGCAGGTAGAGACTCAGACGGCTGACCACCGCTTTGGGGGGCAGCTTGCCCTCGTCGGCCTTCGCGGGGAGGGCCTTAGCGGGGTCGTCGTGAGGGTCGTGTTCGGTTTCGTTGGGCATCGACGGCGGGCGGTTTGGCAGGCCCGCAGCGGGCGCGTCTCAGGCGACGGCAGCGACGCCGTCCTGGTTGCACTCTACGAGACCCAGCGAAACCACGCAATTTCGGCCTGTGAATGAAGCCGGGATCGGACACCCCGTTACCGGTCTACGGATGTCCGTCGTCACAATCGGCGCGGACGGCATAGGTGGCCACGACTGTCACGCTGAGTTTTCCGGATTGGTGAGCTAAGTCGATAACCCACAAAGACTTCGGATGGGAAGGAGGCGTCAGATGCAGAGAAGACGCCGACTGAGGAATTTGCACAGAACAGCTAAGGGGTAATAGGCAGCGATCCCGACCTTAGTACGGACGGATTCAATCTGTCTTGACCAGTCTACCCATCTACCCCCTGTTGTCTTTCTGAGGAGGCGACCAACACGATGAAACGTCTGTTTGGCTTGCCGCTGCTGGCTGCCCTCGCGGCGTTTGCGGGTTCGCAAGCGAACGCGGGCTGCGGTTGCACGGCCCACTATGGAAGCGACGCCGCTGGCGGCGTCCAAATCGATGGCGGCGTTGCCGCTGATTCGAAGATGCTCTACCGGACCGAAACCCGGCGGATCATTGAGGAGAAGTGCGAGACCCGCTTCCGCACGGTCTACGACCGCGTCGCGGAAGAGAAGGTCGTGAACTACACGAAGTACGTGACGGAAAACCGTCAGAAAGAGGTCAACTACACCGTCATGAAGCCGGTGTACGAGACCAAGACCCGTACCTACACCGTCTGCAAGCCGGTTTGGGAAACGCGTCAGCGCGAGATCAACTACACCGTTATGAAGCCGGTGTACGAGACCAAGACTCGCACCTACACCGTCTGCAAGCCGGTTTGGGAAACGCGTCAGCGCGAGATCAACTACACCGTTATGAAGCCGGTGTACGAGACCAAGACTCGCACCTACACCGTCTGCAAGCCGGTTTGGGAAACCCACTCGAAGGACATCAACTACACGGTGATGGTCCCGACATGGGAAACGAAGACCCGCAGCTACACCGTCCACAAGCCGGTGTGGGAGACGCGGACCCGTGACGTCACGACCTATGTCCGCAAGGCTGTCCCCTACACCAAGACGGTGACGGTCAACACGGGCAGCTGGGAGACCCAGTCGTACACGATCCCGGGCAAGACCTACCACCGCACGGTCCGCAACCCGGGCAAGTGGGTCTACAACCCCTGCACGTGCAGCTGCTGCTACCAGCCGGGTTCGTGCTGCAAGATCGAGTGCACGACGGCCCCGACGACCTGCTGCAAGAAGGTTTGGGTCCCGCGTTGCGAGACTCGTGAAGTGTGCTGCACGAAGTACGTCTGCGAGCCCGTTGTGAAGACCTGCTGCTACAAGGTCTGCACGATGGTCCCCGAGTGCAAGACTTGTGAGTACAAGGTTTGCAAGATGGTTCCTGAGTGCCGCACCAAGACCTGCTGCTACAAGGTCTGCAAGATGGTTCCCGAATGCAAGACCTGCACCTACCAGGTCTGCAAGATGGTTCCCGAGTGCCGCACCAAGACCTGCTGCTACAAGGTCTGCAAGATGGTTCCCGAGTGCAAGACCTGCACCTACCAGGTCTGCAAGATGGTTCCCGAGTGCCGCACCAAGACCTGCTGCTACAAGGTCTGCAAGATGGTTCCCGAGTGCAAGACCTGCACCTACCAGGTCTGCAAGATGGTTCCCGAGTGCCGCACCAAGACCTGCTGCTACAAGGTCTGCAAGATGGTTCCCGAGTGCAAGACCTGCACCTACCAGGTCTGCAAGATGGTTCCCGAGTGCCGCACCAAGACCTGCTGCTACAAGGTCTGCAAGATGGTTCCCGAGTGCAAGACCTGCACCTACCAGGTCTGCAAGATGGTTCCCGAGTGCCGCACCAAGACCGTGTGCTACAAGGTCTGCGTGCCGGTTTGCTGCCAGCGGACGGTGACGTGCTACAAGTGCGTCCCCCGCAAAGAGGCTTACACGGTCAAGGTTTGTGTCCCGCGTTGCGTCTCGATCCAGGTTCCTTGCCGGATCGTGACCGACTGCCCCCCGGCCGCTTGCACTGAGTGCGGCGCCCCGGCTGGCGAGTGCGGCTGCAACTGATCGTCGCGAGGTAACGACAGAGTCGCCTACATCTGACGAGCGGCACGCCTCCCGTAAGGGCGTACCTCGGAAGACAAAATAGGGCTGGTCAACACCCAAGGCGGCCCGGTCCATCTGGATCGGGCCGCTTTTGTTTTTTGGTTGGCCGGAAGTTGGATGATTCTCGCAAAGACACGGAGACGCAGAGAGACAACGGCGAGCCGGCCACGTTAGTGGTCGGTGGACCCTTATCCGAGCCGCGACCGTAAGGGAGCGACCAAGCGAGCTGCAAGCTGAGATTGACGTCCCTCCGATTAGCGACTGGCTGATTAGCGACTGGCTGATTAGCGACTGGCTGATTAGCGACTGGCTGATTAGCGACTGGCTGATTAGCGGCATCTCTGGCAGCACAGCAACCAGCAACGACTGGTAAGAGTCCGGGAGTGTTTCAATGGCACGCGACAAGCGATGATGGGGAGACCCTCACGCACTCTCACCGCGAGCCGCCGCCCTGTGATCCGCCACGCGCTCCGCAGCTTCCGTCTTCAGACGCACCATGCGGCGCGGTTTGCGTCGCGGCTGCGACGGGTGGGGGTCTACGGGTTCAACCTGCTGCTCTGGTCGCGGCTAGTGGACCGGCGGCTCGACGCGGTGCCGATCGAGCTGGCGCGGACGTTGCTCGACAAGAAGGGCGTGCGATACAGCGCGCCGAGTCTCGGCGTCGCGGGAGTCGAGGCCAATCGCGCCGCGGTCTGGGAAGAAGGCTTTGCGGGCGTTTATGCGACGCTGCTGCTAAACCTACAGACGCCCGACACGCTGTCGCCCGTCCGCTACGCGCACCCGGCGCCTTCCTTCGCGGGCGTCTACCTGTGGGACTCGGCGTTCATCTCGCAGGTCTGGGCGCCGTGGGACCGCATGGTCGCCAGGGACGTACTGCAAGCGGTGGTCGATCTGCGGGACGGCGATCGCTTGCAACACGTCGTCGCGGACTTCAGCGAGTCGGTGTTCACGCAGCCTCCACTCTTGGCATGGGCTGTGCATCGCTTAGCCCAGGCGCAAGAAATCCGTGACGACCCCGGCTGGCTAGGCGCGATGTACGAACCGCTCGCCGCCTATCACGAATGGCTGAAAGCTAATCGGCGACTAGAAGGCGGTCTCTATGCTTGGCTTCATCCGTATGAGTCCGGCATCGACAACTCGCCGCGGTTCTCGACGCTCGATGAAAGCCGCTTCGCCGACACGACGCATTTGGCGGCGCCCGACTTCACGACCTACATGGTGTTGCAGTGCGAGGCACTGGCGGAGTTAAGCGACTTGCTCGACCGCGAGGACGCGCCGACCTATCGTCAAGCCGCCCAAGGCCTCCGCGACGGGATGAACGATCGTCTGTGGCACGCCGGGGACGGGGTGTACTACGACCGTAACGAAACGTCGGGGGAGTTTGTCCGCTCGAAGACGATCGCCTCGCTGTTGCCGCTGTGGGCCGGCGCGCCGACGGACGCCTTCGCCGATCGGTTGCGAGACCAAGCGATGGACCCCGAAGCGTTCGGGACCACCGTTCCGCTGCCGACGGTTGCACGCAACGACCCCTTCTTTGCCAAGGACATGTGGCGCGGGCCGGTTTGGATCAACACGGCGTATGCGGTGTTGCAAGGGTTAGCGCGTCACGGCTACTTGGAAGAGACCGCGTCGCTGGCGTACCGGCTGTGTGATGGGGTCTATCGCACGTTCGGCGAGTGCCGGCGGTTCTTCGAGTTCTACGACCCCGACCGTTACGACATCGAAGAGCTCGGCCGCAAAGCGGGTAATCGCTGGAAGCACTTCACGCTCGGAAGCAAGCCGGTAGGCGAGTTCGTCGGCTGGACGGGCCTCGTCAATACGATCGTCATCGAGACGCTCGTCGGCTTCCACCATGTCGCGGGGCGCCGCGTGCTGCGGCCGCTGTTGCCGAAGGAGGCCGAGGGCGTGGCGTTGAACGTTCGTCTGCCCCAAGAAGGTCTCGATATCACGGTTGAACGAGAGGGGGACCGAGTGCTAGCGACGGTAAGATCGCTTGGTCTAACGCAGCGGCTGGAGATCGGCTTTGGCGAAACCGCGAACATCGACATCCCGGCCGGTGAGGAGACAACGCTATGAAGTTCTGCGACATCACGCTCTCGTACACCGAGACCAGCGGCGGC
The DNA here is from genome assembly GCF_007753265.1 of Botrimarina mediterranea. Classification (NCBI taxonomy): domain Bacteria; kingdom Pseudomonadati; phylum Planctomycetota; class Planctomycetia; order Pirellulales; family Lacipirellulaceae; genus Botrimarina; species Botrimarina mediterranea. Next base: position 748,615 of record NZ_CP036349.1, on the reverse strand, counting down.
ATCCGCACGTACATCGACGCCAAGCGTGAGTATCTCAATCGACACACAAATCATGAGCACGTGCTGATCGTCCCCGGCGAGACCGATGAGGTCATCGCCGAGGGACGCAATACGACGCATCGCATCGCCAGCCCCTACCTGCCCGGCTGCAAGCCGTACCGCGTCTTCTGGCGGCCCGACAAGATCAAGCAGGCGCTCGACGAGTCGGCGCCGGACGCGGTCGAGCTGGGCAGCTTCTACGTTTCGCCCTGGCCGGCGTTCCGTTACCGCCAGCAGCAGCGCGACGCCGGCCGGAACGTCGTCGTCGGTGGCTACTTCCACAGCGACATCGCCGACGCCTACGTCGGCGGCCCGATCCGTGACATGCCGCACTGGAACGACTTGACGGATTGGCTCGAAGACCGATTGGCCGACCTCGCTGAATCGGGCGCCGAGGCGTACGTCGGATCGGTCTTCGAGCGCTGCGACGTGCGACTCGCCGCGTCACCGGCGCAGGCGACTCGTTTGCTCGAGTACGGCGTCAACGGCTACGTGGACGTGGTCCCGCTCGGCGTTGATGTTGCGCGATTCCATCCCCACAAACGCAGCGAGGAGAAACGCGCCGAGCTTGGCGTCGCCCCGGAGGAAACGCTGTTGATGTTCGCCGGTCGGCTCGACGTCGAAAAGCGACCGCTGCACTTGGTTGAAGCGATCAAACAGCTCGACCCGAACCTGAAAGTGAAGCTAGTGCTCATCGGCGAAGGCCCGCAGCGCGAAGAGCTCGAAGTGCTCGACGACAATCGCGTCGTCGTGCTGCCGTATGAATCCGACCCCGAACGATTCGCCACGCTAACCGCGTCGGCGGATGTCTATGTCACAGCGGGCGCTCATGAGACGTTTGGCCTCTCCGTTGTCGAAGCACAAGCGTGCGGCTTGCCGGTGGTTGGCGTGGAAGGCGGAGCGCTAGTGGAGCGTGTGCCGAAGGATTTGGGGCGTCTAGCGCCGGTGGACGACGCCGCTGCATTCGCCAGAGCGATTGAAGAGGTGATCAAAGACCGCGAAGCGATGGGCGCAGCGGCGCGGCGGCACGTCGAGGAGAAGTTCAGCTGGGAGCCGTGCTTCGAGAAGTGGCTGGAGGCTTATGAGCGGGCGATGCGTTCGCAAAAAGCATGATCCTGTGGGAGGGGTCTCCAGACCTCGATTACGGCGTCGAGGCGAAGACGGCATGGTGCGCGTCATCGGGGTCTGGAGACCCCTCCCACAGCCATCGGCTCGATGACCAAGACGAATCACGCCGGCGCAACGAAACACTCGCTGCGATACGCGCGCGGGCTCTTGCCGACACTCTCTCGAAACCGCCGATTGAAATTCGAGAGGTTTGTGAAGCCGACGGCGAACGCGATCGAGGCGACGGCTTCGTCCGACTCGATAAGCCGTCGTTTAGCGTGATCGATACGCACCTCGTTGAGGAACTCGACGACGCTGCGACCCGTGTAGCGGCGGAACGCCCGGCAGAGCGTCGCCCGCGACACGCCGACCGCTTGCGATAGGTCGTCGAGCGACAACGGCTCGTGGAAATGATTGACCAGAAGATCGATCGTGCGTGACACGGTCTCCGCATGCGCGGCGTGGCTGCCGACGACGAACGGTTTGCTGCTGAGCCGTGTGGCGTGGCGTTCACCGCTGGCGAGCTGATCGAGGACGCCGAGCAAATCGGCAAGGCGGCGGAGATTGGAACGCCGCGGCATGTCGCGTAGGACTCCGCCAACAGAGATCGCGACGCGTCTTGGGAAGAGCAAGCCGCGTCGCGAAGCTTCCCACAGCGCGTTGAGGCGCGCCGTCTCGCGCAACGAGCCTAGCGGGCCGCTCGGGCCGATGTCCCACTGCAACGCGACGCCGCTCGACTGGCGGAGACCGCTCCAGTAGTGCGGCACGTCGGCGCCGATCAGCACGAGCTCGGGCGAATTGATCTCGCCGATGTGATCGCCGCAGAACCGCACGCCCGAACCGGAATGGACGTAGGTCAACTCAACCTGCCGGTGAGCGTGCCAACGGGCGCCGCTGCCGTCCAAGGGCGCCGATCTCCGGGGGCTGACGCAAACGCGCACGTCCGCCAGCGACGCACTCCAACGCAGCAGCCGGAGCGACTGGTCGGGGAGCGTTTCGATCGCTTCGCGGTAGATCGGCATCGGGGCGCTCAACCGGCGGAGAAGAGGGGCTGATCCGATAGTACCAGTTTCTGCTTCGATGTGTGGAGACTTTTCCCGGGCGAAAGCCCTACAAAGGGGTCCAACAACTCTTGGCCCCCTCCTCCCTTACGGCTTCAGCACATGGCGGCTCAGCACACGGCAACTCAGCACACGGCAACGGGGACCTCTGCCGACACGACCAGTCCCGTTCGCGGCGACGAGTACTTCCTCACGCCCGAACAGGTCCGCGCGTTCCATGAAGACGGCTACGTCGTGCTCGATGGCTTTCTCTCGGAGGAAGAGTTGGCGCCGCTCGAGGCGATCTACGACCGCTTCATCCGTGGCGAGGTGCTCGGCATGGGCCGCGACTTCTGCGACATGAGCGGGCCGTATACGCGGGCGTTCGAGGACTTCGAGTTGGTGAACGCGGTGCTGCCGCGGGTGTACGAGTCGGCGCTCATCGACAACCTCTACGAACGCCGCGCGGCGTCGGTATCGCGTCAGTTGCTAGGCGACGACGCGACGCTCGACTACGACCAGTTCCTCGCCAAGCGGCCTCGCAAAGGGGGCGCGCAGTTCGCTTGGCACCAGGACCTCGGTTACTGGCCGGCGACGCCCGACATGAACACGCTCACGGCGACTTGCTCGCTGGCGCTCGACGACGCCGACGACGACAATGGTTGCTTGCAGGTGGTTCCCGGATCGCACCTCGAGGCCGAGCTGCGTCCGCACCGCCCGGTCTTCAAGCCATCGACCAATGGCGAGCGGGACGGCGGGCACACGCTCGCGGCGCAGCTTGAGGCCGACGACAAGGTCGTCTCGCTGCCGGTGAAGCGGGGTTCGATCAGCGTGCACAACGAGCGGATCCTCCACGGGTCGCCCGGCAACGGCTCCGACCGCTGGCGGCGGACGTACATCGTCGCGTTCCGCCCGAAGGCGATCGTCGATTACGAGCGCGGCGTTGGCTTCACACACTCGCACAACGACAAGGTGCAGTGGCAGACTTTGCTCGAAGCGCTTGAGAGTTGATCCCGTCATTTAGCCCCCCGTCAATGACGGAGGGCTAAGTGCGCTCGTGGGCTTTAATGTCACTTCTCTTCTTCTCACAGGGCGGCCCTATGCACACTTCACGTCGTGAATTCTTGAAGCACGCCACGGCGCTCGCCGGCGTCGCTTGCACCGGCAGCGCTTGGGCGGGCGCCGCGAATGATCGTCTCAACCTTGCCTTTGTCGGTTGCGGCGGCATGGGGAGCGGTCACCTCGGTTGGGCGCTGCAACAGCCCGACTTGCGTGTTGTTGCGTTGTGCGACGTAGACGCCAATCACTTGAAAGGCGCCGCCGCCAAAGCGCCGGACGCTTTCACGAGCGGCGACTTCCGTGAGGTTGTCGGCCGCGACGACGTGGACGCGGTCTTCATCGCCACACCCGATCACTGGCACGCGCTGGTGGGGATCGCCGCGGCGAAGGCCGGCAAACACGTCTATTGCGAGAAGCCGCTCACCAACTCGATCGGCGAAGGCCGGGCGTTGGTGAACGCGGTGAAAGACGCCGGCGTTGTCTTGCAGACGGGGTCGCACGAGCGATCCAACCCCGGCGCGGCTGTCGCCAAGCGGCTCGTCGCCGAGGGTAAGCTTGGCGAGGTGAAGACGGTGCGCATCCATCTGCCCAACGCCGACCCGCACCTGCAAGAGGTCGAGAACTTTACGTCGCCGCCGCCCGACCGCGATCCGCCGGCGGGGCTCGACTACGACTTTTGGCTCGGGCACACGCCGGTGATGCCTTACAACGAGAAGCGTTGCCATTTCTTCTGGCGGTTCCACCGCGCGTACGGCGGCGGCGAGATCACCGACCGCGGCGCCCATGTGATCGACCTCGCGCACATGATCCTCGGCCTCGACGATACCGGACCCGTGCGAGTCAATGCCGTCGGCACGCCGCCCAAGGGCGACTTCTACGACGCGTTCATCACGTTCCGGTTTGAAAACGAGTACGCCAATGGCCTACGGATGATCGGCGACAACAGCGGCCCCCGTGGGCTGACACTCGAAGGTACCGAGGGAAAGCTCTTTGTCGCGGTGCACGGCTGCGCGCTGTCGGCGGAGCCGGCGTCGCTGTTGGAGGGCGTCTCGCTGCCGGGAATCGACCCGTACGCGACGCATCGGCGGAGCCTGCTCGACGCGATCCGCAGCGGCAGCGGCGAGGTCTCGGCCCCGGTCGGCGCGGGACACCACACAGCGGTTGCCTGCCACCTCAACAATTTGTCGATGCTGACGGAGAAGCCGTTCGCTTGGGACCCGGTGGCGGAACAGTCGGATTCGGACGAAGTGAACGAAATGCTCACACCGAAGATGCGGGCGCCGTGGGTGCTGTGACGGCGGCGAGAATGGTTGCGGTCGGAAAGCGTTGTCGCCTAGAAATGACAACGCTCCTCCCGCCACGCCACGTCAACGTCCGATACCCATGCCCACTTTCACCGGTTTCCCGCTCGGGCTGCTGCACTTCCTCGAAGAGCTGTCGCGGAACAACAACAAGCAGTGGTTCGACGCCAACAAGGCCAGGTACGAAGCGGAGGTGCGCGAGCCGGCTTTGGCGTTCATCGCGGCGATGGAGAAGCCGCTGCGGAAGGTGTCGCCGCACCTTGTCGCGGCGCCGAAGAAGGTGGGCGGGTCACTGATCCGTATCCACCGCGACGTGCGGTTCGCCAGCGACAAGACGCCGTACAAGACGAACGTCGGCGTCCAGTTCCGGCACGAGGCGGGAAAGGACGTTCACGCGCCGGGCTACTACCTGCACATCGCGCTGGACGAGTGCTTCCTCGGCGCGGGTGTGTGGCATCCCGACGCGCCGGCGCTCGCGGCGATCCGTGAGCGGATTGTCGAAGAGCCTGCGCGCTGGAAGCGGGTCCGAGACAACAAGTCGTTCCGCACGCGATGGTCGCTCGAAGGCGATTCGCTCAAACGCCCGCCGCGTGGTTACGACGCCGACCACCCGTATATCGAGGACCTCAAGCGCAAAGACCACATCGCCGGCATGCCGCTCGATCACGACGAGCTGTTTTCCGGGGGCCTCGTGAAGCATGTCGCCGACGCGTTTATGAAGACGAAGGGGTACGTCGGCTTCTTGTGCGACGCGCTCGGTTTGCCGTTTTGACTCGCAGAGCCACCGGCTGCATGGCAAGCCGGGAGCGTCAGCGACCCGAGTGACGGGGGCACACACTTCGATTCTGTGAGCCGTGTACCCGCTTCCCTCCGGTCGCTGACGCTCCCGGCTCGCCGTGGTTCGCTGTTGCTACGCGGGACCTCTCTCGCTGCCCCGGTTGACGGGGGCGGGGGGGCGTGGTTAGGCTCCCGGCTTATTTTCCCGAGATAATCGGGCCCGATTAGGGTGCGCGCGGCCCACGCCGCGGGACCACCCCTGCCAACGGGCCCAAAAAAGCAAGCGGCTCGATCGGCGAGCCCGCCTCCCAGCAACTGGCTCGTCGCAATACGGGCTCCCACCCTACAGCAGACAGGACACAGGCCGTCATGGCTAAGAAGCAGCCCACGAAGACCTCGGCCGGCAAGGCCGGCAAGATGGTCTACTACTTCGGCAAGACCCGCACCGACGGCGACGCGTCGATGAAGATGATCATCGGCGGCAAGGGCGCCAACCTGGCTGACATGACCTCGATCGGCCTGCCGGTGCCCGCCGGGTTCACGATCACCACCGAGTGCTGTGGCGCCTACAACAAGGCCGGCGGCAAGTTCCCCAAGGGGATGATGGACGAGGTCCACGCCGCGGTGAAGACGCTCGAGAAGGAGTCGGGCAAGAAGTTTGGCGACTCGAAGGACCCGCTGCTCGTCTCGGTCCGCTCCGGTGCGGCCGTGTCGATGCCGGGCATGATGAACACGATCCTCAACCTCGGCCTCAACGACGAGTCGGTCGCCGGCCTCGCCAACGCGACGGGCAACGAGCGCTTCGCCTACGACGCCTACCGCCGCCTGATCAACATGTACGGCGACGTCGTGATGGAAGTCCACCACGAGTACTTCGAAGAGGCATTCAGCAAGATCAAGACGAAGTACGGCGCGAAGGACGACAACGACGTCCCGACCGCGGGCCTCATCGAACTGGTGAACGCCTACAAGCAGGTCTACAAGAAGTACACCAAGAACGACTTCCCGCAGGACCCGATCGAGCAGCTCGCGCTGGCGATCGAGGCGGTCTTCAAGAGTTGGAACGCCGACAAGGCGATCAGCTACCGCCGCATTGAGGGCATCACGGGCCTCGCAGGCACCGCGGTGAACGTCCAGTCGATGGTGTTCGGCAACATGGGCGACGACTCCGGCACCGGCGTCGCGTTCACACGCAACCCGTCAAACGGCGACAACAAGTTCTACGGCGAGTTCCTCGTCAACGCGCAGGGCGAAGACGTGGTCGCCGGCATCCGCACGCCGCAGCCCGTGGCCGAGATGCCGAAGTGGAAGTGCGACGCCGACAAGACGATCGGCAAGAAGGTCCACACCGAACTGATGGCGATCAAGGACAAGCTCGAGAAGCACTACAAGGACGTGCAGGACATCGAGTTCACGATCGAGCGCGGCAAGCTGTACATGCTGCAGACGCGCAATGGCAAGCGCACCGGCATGGCGGCCGTGAAGATCGCCTGCGACATGGTCAAGGAGAAGCTGATCGACGAGAAGACCGCCGTGATGCGGATCCCGGCCGGCGACCTGACGCAACTCTTGCTGCCCTCGTTCGACCCGGCGGCGAAGAAGAAGGCCTCGGCTCTGACGATCGGCCTGCCGGCTTCGCCGGGCGCCGCGTTCGGCAAGCTCGCCTTCTCCGCCGACGAAGCTGTCGAGCGCGCTCACTCGGGCGAGAAGGTGATCCTCGTCCGCAAGGAGACGAGCCCCGAGGACGTCGACGGCATGCACTCCGCCGCCGGCATCCTCACCAGCACCGGCGGCATGACCAGCCACGCGGCGGTAGTCGCCCGCGGCTGGGGCAAGTGCTGCGTCGCCGGCGCCGGCGCGATCCACATCGACGAGAAGGGCAAGAAGATCACCGTCGGCGGCAAGACCTACGGCGTGAAGGACGTCCTCTCGATCGACGGAACGACGGGCGAGGTCTTCGCCGGTGAGATGCCGACGGTCTCGCCGAAGATGTCGGGCGACTTCGCCACGGTGATGGGCTGGGCGGACAAGCACCGCAAGCTGGGCGTCCGCACCAACGCCGACTCGCCCGAAGACGCCAAGCGCGCCCGCGAGTTTGGCGCCGAGGGCATCGGCCTGTGCCGCACGGAGCACATGTTCTTCGAGGGCGAGCGCATCCTGCCGATGCGCGAGATGATCCTCGCCGAGACGAAGTCGGCTCGTGAAGCGGCCCTGAAAAAGCTGCTGCCGTTCCAGCGGAAGGACTTCGAAGGCATCTTCAAGGCGATGGCCGGCCTGCCGGTCACGGTCCGCCTGTTGGACCCGCCGCTGCACGAGTTCGTCCCGCACGACGCCAAGAGCCAGGGCGAGTTGTCGAAGGCGACCGGCATTCCCGTGAAGGACATCGCCGCCCGGGTCTCGCAGTTGCACGAAGCGAACCCGATGCTCGGCCACCGCGGTTGCCGTCTGTCGATCACGTATCCGGAGATCCTCGTGATGCAAGTCACGGCGATCACCGAGGCGGCGATCAACTGCGTCAACAAGAAGATCGACGCCAAGGCGGAGATCATGATCCCGCTGGTGGGCACGGTGAAGGAGCTATCGATCCTCCGCGAGCTCGCCGAAGAGACGATCGCCAGCGTGATCGAGGCGAAGAAGTTCAAGGGCAAGCTCGACATCCTCATCGGAACGATGATCGAGATCCCCCGCGCCGCGCTGACGGCCGATGAGATCGCCGAGCACGCCGACTTCTTCAGCTTCGGCACCAACGACCTCACGCAGATGACTTTCGGTTACTCGCGCGACGACGTGAACACGTTCCTGCCGGACTACATCGGCCAGGAGATCCTCACGAAGGACCCGTTCCAGTCGATCGATGTGTCGGGCGTCGGCCAGCTCGTGGCGACCGCCGTCGAGAAGGGCCAGTCGGTCAACAAGAAGATCAAGCTGGGCATCTGCGGCGAGCACGGCGGCGATCCGGCGTCGATCCAGTTCTGCCACAACGTCGGCCTGAACTACGTTTCGTGCAGCCCGTTCCGGGTGCCGATCGCCCGCCTCGCAGCGGCCCAGGCGGCCCTGTCGAAGGCCTGATCGACGCGACTTTGATTTCGAGCGCAACGGCCCGTTCCGCCTCGGCGGAGCGGGCCGTTTGTATTGGCGGCGCTCTTGCGTGAGGCGCCGTACGCTGGCGGCTCTCCACCGCTCGCGGGGGGTGGCTATTTCTGAACTTTATGTCGCCTGCGGCGTTGGTAAAATAGAAGGCTCCGTCGGCCTCCTGTGCGAGCCTCCCTGGCCGGGGCTCTCTCCACCGCACACCGCTAAGGCAGATATGCAACGTCCCTTTACCCGCCACCTGACTCTCGCCGCCCTGGCGCTCGCTTGCGGGCTTACCGCCTCGCCGGCGCAGGCGGCTGATCCCGACCCGATGGCGCTGCTCACCGACGCCGCCCAGGCGGTCGCCGACGCGCCGTCAGCCTCGGTCGATCTGCGGGTGCAGACGAAGCTGGTCCGTGACGAGAAAGCCGACGAGCAATCGGCCTACTTCGTCTACCGCACGGCGCCCGAGGGACGGTTCGAGTTCAAGAACGTCGCGGAGGACGGCGGCGCGACGCCGACCGGTTATCACGTCGTCGGCAACGACGGCGTGACGATCACCGCGATCCTCAGCGGAAAGCGTCACATGCTTTCGGCGAGCGACGACGGCATGGCGGCGTTTGTCCGTTCGCCCAGCGCCTCGACCATCGGCAGCGGGCTCGGCGGCTTGGCCCTGGCGTTCTTCAGCCCCGCCGCGATCGCCGAAGTCGCCAGCGGCGTCACCGCGAGCGAGTTCGTCGGCGTCGAAGAGGTCGATGGCGAGAAACTACTCCACGCACGCTACACGGTGAACGACGAGTTCCCCGTCGATGTTTGGTACCAAGCCGAGGGCGAGCCGCTCGTCCGCCGTGTCCAGCCGAGTCTTCTCGACACGCCGGGCGTGCAGCAGATGGCGTCGCGCTACGAGACGTTTGACTTCTCGGTCACGTTCGAATTCACCGGATGGAAGACCGACGCCGGGCTCACGAAGAACGAGATCGCCGTGGTCGAGCCGCAGGACTCCCAATTACTCGACTCGCTGTACGCGCCGCCGAAGGAGCCGCCCCACGCGCTGCTCGGCAAGCCGGCGCCGCCGTTCGAGCTGCCGACGCCCACTGGCGAGACGGTGAGTTTCAGCAAGCCGGCCGGCGAAGGCGCGACGCTGCTAGAGTTCTGGGCGACGACCTGCCCGATCTGCGTCCAGGCGATGCCGGCGCTCGAGAAGCTGCACGAGAAGTACGCGGCCGAGGGCCTCGATTACTACGCGGTCAACGTCGGCGAGTCGGCCGAGGACGTGGCGACTTTCCTTGAGCGACGGGAACTCACGCCGCGGGCGCTACTCGATGAGAACCAAGAGGTCGCCGACGCTTTCCACGTCGGCCCGATCCCGCTGATCCTGCTGATCAACGCCGACGGCCGCGTGCAGGTCGCACAGGTCGGCTTCGACCCGAAGACCGCGGAAAAGCTCGACCAGCAGATCGGAGCCACGTTGCGTGGCGAAGACGTCGCAGCGGCGCAGCTCGAAGAGGTCCGCAAGGCGGAAGCCCAGCGCGTCGCGGAGCGAGAGCGGTTGCGTTCGCTACTCGACGGCTAGTTGGCGAGCCCACGATGTTAGTCGTGGGTGTGAAGCACGACCAAGACGTCAAATCGAACGGTGATGTCCACCCACCACTAACGTGGTGGGCTCGCCACGAAGCGGTGCTTCAGCCCGCGCGGCGCTTCGATTTTTGCTCGGTCATCTCGAGGACGGGAGCGTCCATCGCGTCGTCGATTACGCGGATCGTGCCGCCCGGCGGAGAGCGTCTCTCGCGAGCGTAGCCACGCGACGTGTCGCGAAGAAACGGTTCGAGCTCGGCAGCGGGCCCCTCCTGGAACCTTTCGGAGAGCATCATCAAGCGGTCGGCGAACGACTCGCCGCTGCGGTAGATGATCCGGTAGGCCTCTTTGATCTCGGCCATCTCTTCGCGGCTCATGCCCGAGCGGCGGAGGCCGACGCGGTTGAGTCCGACCACGGCGCCGGTGTCGCCATCGATGGTGACGAACGGCAACACGTCTTGGACGATGCGGGCCATGCCGCCGACCATCGCGATGCGGCCGACGCGGCAGTGCTGATGGACGGCGCTGCCGCCGCCGAGGAAGGCCCGCTCGCCCACGGTGACGTGGCCGGCGAGCATCACGTTGTTCGTGAGGATGACGCGGTCGGCCACCACACAGTCGTGGGCGACGTGCGACGCGACCATCAGCAGGCAGTCGTTGCCGATGCGGGTGACGCCCTGCTCAGTCATTGCCAAGTGGACCGTGACGTTCTCACGGAACACGTTGCGGTCGCCAACAACGAGCCGACCCGGAGGGCCGGTTGGGGCGGCGAGCTGGGGAAGGCCGCCGAGGACCGCCCCTTCCGAGAGCGCGTTGTCGCACCCGAGGGTAACGCCCGACTTCACGGTCGAGCGGGGTCCGAGCTTGCAGCGGTCGCCGATCTCGGCGCCGGCCTCGACCATGGCGAAGGGACCGATCTCGACGTCACGGCCGATCTGAGCCGTCGGATCAACAACCGCGCTTGGGTGTATCGACACGGGGAAACCCGCTTTTGCTGGCGTGCTAGCTTGCAGAGCCGCGATGGCCCTTGGCGGAGGGACTGTGAGCTCCTTCTCACAGCGTCGCCAGCCGTTGGTATCGGACGGCGTGGCGGCGCCGTGTGAGCCGGATCGGGTGATTCTCCCGAGCCGCCCTAGGACCCCTGCCTCCTCGCGGCGTCTCTCCTACAATCAAAGGCCTGTCGCGGTCCAGATCGGTCTTGAAGAACGCCGATTCGCCGCACCTGCTAGCACGCCCCCGCCTCCAGAAACGCTCCGCTACCATGTCCGATCCCATCGCCCTGTACGACGAAGCCGACAAGCTGAAGGCCGCCGGCGACCTCGAAGGCGCGGCCGCCAAGCTCACCGAGGCGATCGCCGCAGACGACTCGTACGCCCTGGCCCACTCGGCCATGGCGGTCGTGCAGCAGAAACTCGGGGCCCACGACAAGGCGATCCAACACGCCCAACGGGTCTGCGAGCTCGAACCGAAGGACGCCTTCAGCTACACGGCGCTGAGCGTCACCTACCAACGCGCCTACGCGGGAACCGGTGACACGAGCTTCATCCAAATGGCGGAAGACGCGATGGCCAAGAGTCGGATGATCGAAGCGGGCGGCTGAGTGTTAGGAACCACGGATTACACGGCGGGGCACGGATGAAGGGCCGAACCGGGGGCTGAGGCCCCGCGGCTGATGAAGATTGCCTGTCAACATCAGCCGGCACGCCTTAGCGTCCGGTTCTTCGATCCAGCACCGGGCGAGGCGAACTACGACCGCAGGCGTTCCCACGCCGCTAGCAGCGCGTCGGCGGCTGTTTCGATCTCCGATTCTTCGGTGTACCAACCGAGCGACAGGCGCATCGCCCCGGCGGCCTCGGCGGGTTCGGCGCCGATGGCGCGGAGCGTTGGGCTGAGGGAAACGCCGACGCTGGGGTCGCCACTCGCACACGAGGCGGCGCAGAGCTCGGGCACGGCGGCGAGTAGGTCCGTTGCCGCGACACGCGGCAGGGCGACGCAGAGCGTTCCCGCCAGCCGGTGTTCGATGGAGGGTCCGTAGAGACGCGAGTCTTCGGCGCCGGCGATCAATCGTTGTTCGAGTCGATTGGTGAGCGTCCGCAAGCGCTGCGTGGAATCGCCGAGGCATTGCTGGGCGACGCCGGCGATCGCGCCGAAGCCGACGAGGCCGGCGACGTTCGGCATGCCGGCGCGTTGGCCCGACTCGTGGCTTGCGCCCCAGAGCTGCGGCTCGACAGGGACGCCGCGTCGCACGTACAGCGCGCCGACGCCCTTGGGGCCGTAGGCCTTGTGGGCCGAGAGGCTCATCAGGTCGATGTCGAGTTCGCGAACATCGAGCGGCAGCTTCGCCAGCGACTGCGCCGCGTCGGTGTGGAAGAGGACGCCTTCGCTCCGACAGATCGTCGCGATCTCGGCGATCGGCTGCACGACGCCGATCTCTTCGTTGGCGTGGACGACGCTCACGAGCCGCGTCGAGGGCCGCAGCGCTTCGGTGATCGCGTCGGGCGATACGTGTCCGCACTTGTCCACTTCAACGACGGTTAAGTCGGCGCCGAGCCGTGACAAGAACCTCGCCGGGCCTTGGACAGCGGCGTGATCGACGGCGGAGACGATCAGGTGCGGCGTCTCGCCGGCACGGAGGACGGGTTCGACCAAGCCGCGGAGCGCGAGGTTCGACGCCTCGGTGCCGCTGGAGGTCCAGACGATCTCGTCTGGCGCGGCGCCGATCGCCATCGCCAGCTTCGCGCGAGCGTCTTCGATCGCCTCCGCGACCACGCGGCCGGCCGTGTGTTCACCGAGCGGGTCGGCGAAGCGGTCCGCCAGGTACGGCAGCATCGCCTCTTGCGTCACGGGCGCCAGAGGGGTGGTCGCGTTGTAGTCGAGGTAGATCGATCGCACAGCAAGTTGCCCCAGCCAACCAACGAAAAAAGCGGCCCGGGAACCACGGTTCCCGGGCCGCTACAAACGTAGGTCACGCTGAGGCGCGCTGGCCGCCCGACTGCCGGAAGAATCGTTTCAACCGGATCGACCAGTCGTCAGGGGTCAGTAATCAGTAGTCAGGAGATGTCAGCTCATCCGTGCGGTAGCACGCCCTGACTACTGACTCCTGATACCTGACTACTGATTTCAGTTCTGCTGTTTGACGACGCGCTTTTGGACGTCGGTCTCGAGCACGCCAAACGCCTGCTCGTGCCTCTGCACCGAGAGGTGCAGGGCCTGGAGCATCCGCTTGGCGGTGAAGTAATTGGTGACGATCCGCTGCTTGACCTGGACGGGCTCGGTCGGCACGCCGTAGGGCTGCGAGTTGAGGCCGAAGTCGAGGATCAACTCCTCGGGGGTGCCGGTCACGCGGCAGAAGTTGGCGTAAAGACAGACCGCGTCCTTGTCCTCGACCTCGACACGCTGACGCGCGGCGGTTTCGGGTTGGGCTTGGGCGGGCTTGGATTCGGGGGTTTCAGGCTTGTCGGCCATGGGGTTCTCCTTCGTGATGAGACGGAGTCGTAGGGGTCGGCCGACACCGGCCGCGACAACATCGACACCGCCAATCTACCGGAGCATCCGCCGGTTGGCCAGCAAAGGATTGCTTGCGGGGCGCCAGCGGATACACAACTGTTACATTCAATAAAACTAGCGCCGCTTGCCCGGCTTGCCAGACGCGGGCTTCTCAGCCCGGGTGACGGTCAGCACGGTTGTAACGGCGCCGTTATGAGGGTTCTCGTACTCGGCAATGCGGCGAAGGTCGAAGCCCTTCATCAGCCCGCGGTGCCGCGCTTCGCCGCGCTCATCGGGCCAACTCGGGCCCTTGAGCAACACCAGCCGCTTCCACTGCTCGTGGTGAGGTCGCAACCAGAACATGAACTTCCACAGCGGGCCGACGCCCCGCGCGATGAGCGTGTCAAACTTCGGCGCCTGCGAGCTGCGTTCGACAACGGCCTCGACCCGCGCGGCGTAAACCGTCACGTCGAGGCCCAGCTTTTCGACCATGTCGAAGAGGACGTTCGCCTTCTTGTTGACCGACTCGCAGAGGTAGACTTTGAGATCGGGCCGTAAGATCGCCAGCGGGATACCGGGCACACCACCGCCGGAACCGATGTCGAGCACCTTCTCGCCGTTAGGGATCAATAACGAGAGCTGCGCCGTGTCGAACAGGTCGCGCGTAACGAACTTCTCGACCGTCGTGTGGCGGGTGAGGTTGAGTTTCTCGTTCCAGTCCCACAGCAACTGGCGATAGTTGTCGAGGCGCGACATCGCCTCGCGCGAGAAGCCCAGCCCGCAACGGGCGGCGACCTCGGCGAGGGTTTCTTCGGCAACGGGTTCGTCAGATTTGTCGGCTTCGGCCAAGTCGGCTTCTCACAATCGGCTGAGGTTGAGATCGTCTCGCAAAATCATGTCTTCAAACTGTGGGAGGCGTCTCCAGACGCCGATGACGCGCACCATACCGTTTCGGTAGGGGCCGCTTCGGTAGGGATACCGTAATCGCGGTCTGGAGCCCCCTCCCACAATCAACATTGCAAGGTTTCTGCGGGACGCTGCCGCCCCTGTCGTCCCTCCGTTATCCTTTATTCAAAGCCGCTCGTACACTGACCCCTCTTCGCTCCCTGACGCATGTCTCACGAACCCTGGGCTGCCGTTGACGACTATGTCGCCCCCCGTCTCGCCGGGCACGACAACGCCCTCAGCAGCGCTCTAGCGTCCAGCGTCGCGGCGGGGCTGCCGGAGATCGCCGTCTCGCCGCTGCAGGGGCAGATGCTACATGTCTTGGCGAAATCTGTCGGCGCCCTCAAGGTGCTCGAGGTCGGCACGCTGGGGGGCTACAGCACGATCTGGCTCGCCCGGGCGTTGCCCGACGGCGGCCGCGTCGTGACGCTCGAAGCCGACCCGCACCACGCCACGGTCGCCCAGTCGAACCTCCAGAACGCCGGCGTCATCGACTCGGTGGACCTACGCGTCGGGATGGCGATCGATACGCTGCCGCAGTTGGAAGCCGAGGGCGCCGGGCCGTTCGACTTGGTGTTCATCGACGCCGACAAGCCGTCGATCCCCGAGTACTTCCAGTGGGCCCTCAAGCTAACGCGGCCCGGCAGCCTGATCGTCGTGGACAACGTCGTCCGCCGCGGCAAGCTCGCCGACTCCGAAAGCCGCGACGAGGACGTCCTCGGCTGCCGCCGCTTGATCGAGATGCTCGAACACGAGCCACGCGTCACTTCAACGGTCGTGCAGACGGTTGGGGCGAAGGGGCATGATGGGTTTGCGTTGGCGGTCGTGCTTTAGCATCGAAATGACGAATGACGAAGCACGAATGACGAACCTGTCGGCTGCGTCGTGATCCATCCGAGAGGTTCGTCATTCGTCATTCTTGCTTCGTCATTTCACAACCAATCTTCTAAGTGGCTAGTCTTTTTGGTCTGCTCAACATCAACAAGCCCGCCGGCGTCACGTCGCGCGACGTGGTCAACCGCGTGCAGTGGCTCTTGAAGCAGCACGCGAAGGCGACCGGCGAGAAGGCCGCGAAGGTGGGGCACGCGGGGACGCTCGATCCGATCGCGACGGGCGTTCTTGTGCTGTGCGTTGGCCCCGCGACGCGGCTGATTGAACAAGTCCAGCGGCAGCCGAAGCGTTACCGTGGCACGTTCCTCCTCGGCCGCCGCAGCCCGAGCGACGACATCGAGTTGCCGAGTGAAGAGCTGCC
This sequence comes from Botrimarina mediterranea, assembly GCF_007753265.1. Classification (NCBI taxonomy): domain Bacteria; kingdom Pseudomonadati; phylum Planctomycetota; class Planctomycetia; order Pirellulales; family Lacipirellulaceae; genus Botrimarina; species Botrimarina mediterranea. Next base: position 732,962 of record NZ_CP036349.1, on the reverse strand, counting down.
CGACGCTCCGATTCCGACGCTCGCGGAGATCGAAGCGGCGCTGCCGAACTTTGTTGGCGAGATCGAACAGACCCCGCCGGCCTACTCCGCGATCAAGATCGGCGGTGAGAAGGCCTACGACCTCGCCCGCGCCGGCGCCGCGCCCGACATGCAGCCGCGACGCATTCGTGTTCACGAGCTGTCGGCCGTGCGTTATGAGTATCCCGAGTTGGTGCTCGACATCCACTGCGGCAGCGGGACGTACGTCCGCGCAATCGGCCGCGACCTCGCTAACTCGCTCGGCACCGCGGCGGTGATGTCGGCGCTAGAGCGGACCGAGATCGGCGAGTTCCGCGTTGAGGATGCGTTGCACATGGACGCCCTCGACGAGGAAACCGTCACCGCCCTGCTCTTACCGGCCGCGCTGGCGGTTTCCAACTTGCCGCGGATCGAGGTGAGTTACACCGAGGTCCAAGAGCTTCACAACGGGCGCTTTCTCGATCGCCCCAAGGCGCCCCGCGGGGACGAAATGGCGGCGTTCGACGCCAGCGGTCGGCTGATCGCTCTGATGAAGCCCCGCGGCAACGGGCGTTTGCAGCCGACGCATGTGTTTAAGTAGTAAGTAGTCCCGTAGGGACGGCAGCGCGTAGCCAGGGGCGCAAGCCCCTGGGGCAAGTCGAGACATTCTGTGGAAGCCCCGGAGGGGCGACAGCAGCGTCGCGTCCAAGTTGCTGTCGCCCCTCCGGGGCTTCTACGTCGATCGAGCACTTCCAGGGGCTTGCGCCCCTGGCTACGCGCTGCCGCCCCTCCGGGGCTCTCTAAATGCGAACGCGTTCTAAAACTCGTACGTCAGTCCGAGCGTCCAGTAGTCGTAGAACAGGGTTTCGCCGTCGCGGGGGTAGACGCCGAAGTCGGGGGCGATCCACGCGGTCGCGAGGGTGGCGTTGTGGAACTGCGTGGCGAGCGCGCCACGCCAGCCGCCATCGATCCGCAAGTAGGGCGTCAGTCGGCAGCTCGCCATTAAGCGTATTTCGTTGAGCCACGCGACATGCTCTTCGCCATACGCGGTGAAGGTATCGGTAGTGCGAGCGGTCGCAGGTCGGTTCAGCGCTCCGGGAATCACTTCTTCGCCGAAGACACTCTGCTGCCGGTAGTCGATCCGCTGGTAGCCGAGCGTCGTCAACAGCACCGACTCGAACCGCCAGATGTCGCTCTCGGCGACGGCGCCGATTCCGACCTGCGGTCCGATCAGGTCGTGATCAACCTGCGTGGCGACCCAGGTCGTTCCCAGGATGCTTCCGGTGCCAACAAACGAAAAATCGCTTTCGAGTTTGGCGTAGCGAAGGCCGAAGGTTGTGTACGCGGCGAACTTGGTGGTTTCGAGCGCGCGGCGGACGCCTGTGCTGTGGGCCTCGGCTGGCGAGCGCCAATTGCCAACCACTTCGTCTCCACCCGAGACAGCGACCCCGTCCATGAGGGCTTCACCGCGCCAACCGGTCAAGAGCGAATTGGCGCCGGCGTCGCCGAACAGCACGTGCTGCTTCATCAACTCGCCGCCGCTAACCTTAAAAGTCTCCGTCGCTTCGATGCGATTGAAAAACACATTCCCGACGTCGTAGAGAATGAAGCTGGCTTCGTGATACGCAATCAGCCCATCGCCATCCGGGTCGTCATAGAGCCTCACCACTCCGGGGCTGCCGTTTCCGTTGAGGTCGTCGGCAAAGCGAGTATCGTTGCCTACGGCGACCATGTCCCAGTCGCTCTGGCTGTCTGCAAAGACATCATTGGAGAGGCTATAAGCGGCTCCGACCTCGATAGTCGATAAAGATAGCGACGCCGTGTTGCCCGACACTTCGTCGGTAGAGCAATAACCTGGCGTGGCCCCGATTTGAAAGAACGACCGGAACGCCGGCGACGGTACTTCGGCCCGAGCGAGGGCGCCCCCGATGACAATCGCCGCCACGATCACAACGCCGACGGCGGCTAACGTGCAGCATCGCATGCGTACGGTGAGTTCTCATTCGGGGAATAGACCAGAGCAGGCGTTCTAGCAGGCGCGGCGGCCCGCCGCAGCGGGAGTTTGCTACTAGTGCCGGCTGGGAGTGTCAGCCGTGTGGCGCCGGTTGTGACGCCGGCACGTTTTTCAACGTTGCTAGCGGCGCCGGCGATTTGCCTCTTGGGCGTGAGCTAGGGGGGCCGATCGTTAAGCGATGCGGAGGTGGTGCGCGCCGTGGTCGGGTCGACACGGCTCATGCCCTGCCCCCAAAGGTCTAGCCTCTAGCCTCTAGCCTCCAGCCACTCCCCTGTTGTTCGAAGACCGTAGTCCGAAGTTCGACGTGGTCGCCCTCACGCTCGCCGCTGTGGCGATGCTCGTGGCGATCGCGCTCGTGACTTACGACCCGGCCGATCCGCCGGGGGGACGCGTCTGGCCGCCGGTGGAGCAGGTCCACAACGGCTGCGGCGCCGCGGGGGCGTGGGTCGCCCACTCGTTGATCGAGATGCTCGGCCTCGGCGCCTACTACGCGGCCGGCACGCTCGGCGTCGTCGCAGGGTTGTTGGTGGGCAAGCGTGAGATCGACCAGCCCGTCTTGAGGTCGCTCGGCTGGGCGTTGTCACTGGTCGGCGTCTCGACGGCGTCGGCGATCGTGTTTCAAGGCTGGTCGCCCGGGCCGCTGGTTGGCGCCGGCGGCTACGTCGGGGCGATGGTGCAGACGTGGCTCAGCGCGAACTTCGCAACGGCGGGTTCGCTGCTGATCGCGGCGGTGATGCTTGTGTCGGGGCTGATCTTGGCGTCCGACTACGTTGTCTTCCGCGCCGCCGCGCAGACCGCGAGCGTCTCGGGGACCGCGCTGGTCGCCGCTGGTAAGCTGACGCAGGCCGTCACCGAGAAGCTGGGCGTGAAGCGTCTGGCGGGGCTTCGCACGGACCTTGATGGCGTCGCTGGCGAAGAAGCAGCGGACGGCGCCGACGCCGAGGAGGAATGGGACGAAGAAGTTGAGGACGAAGTGGAGGAAGGCGACGAGGCCGAATCCGACGAAGATGAGTGGGAGTACGAAGACGAAGAGGAAGACGAGGCCGAAGATGAAGGGCCTGCGATCTCGACGCCCGCGACGAAGCTGGCCGGCGCCGCGGCGGCGGTGGGGGGGATGATTGCGGGGGCGTTGCGGGGGAAAGCGGGAGCGGACGAGGAAGACGCTGCCTCTGGTGAGTCCGCCGCGGTCGGGGACGACGCGGCTCACGTTGAGGCGCCGCCAGAGAAAGAGAAGGTGGCGGTTCGGAAACCCAAGGCTAAGAGTGAGCGGGAAGAGATTCTCGAGTCGCTCGATAAGGCGGACTTGCGCACCGAGTACGCCAGCGATTACGAACTGCCGCCGATCGATCTCTTGTTGCCGCCCGAAGAGATCTCTTACGACCAGCACGAGAAGGAGGTCCGCCGCAAAGCGAAAATCCTCGAAAAGACGTTCCAGAGCTTCAACCTCAACGTCAAGGTCGTCGAGGTCGAGACCGGGCCCGTTATCTCGCAGTATGAGGTTGAGCTCGAGCCGGGCCTACGGCTCTCGAAGATCACCGGCCTGTCGGACGACCTGGCGATTGCGCTCCGCGCGCCGAGCGTGCGTATCGTCGCGCCGATCCCCGGCAAGAACACCGTCGGCATCGAGGCGCCCAACGACACTCGGCAGGTCGTCCGTCTGCGCGAGGTGATCGAAGAGACCGACGGCCAAGCCCGGCGGATGAAGATCCCGATCTTCTTGGGCAAGGACGTCGCCGGCAATCCGATGGTCGTCGATTTGGCGGCGCTGCCTCACCTGTTGATCGCGGGTCGTACGGGCACCGGTAAGTCGGTCTGTCTGAACTCGATCATCACGTCGATCCTCATGACGCGCGGGCCCGACGAGGTCCGCATGCTGATGATCGACCCGAAGATGGTCGAGCTCTCCGGCTACCGGAAGCTGCCGCACCTGATGCACCCGGTGGTCACCGACATGAAGAAGGCCGAGGCGATCCTCGGCTGGGCGGTGGACAAGATGGAGGAGCGTTACTCGCTGCTCGCGCGGGCCGGCGTGCGTCACATCTCCACCTACAACCAGCTCACTGAAGAAGAGCTGCGTGAACGGCTCGCCATGGCCGACGGCCAGCCGATGGACGACGCCGAATGGTCGCTCGTGCCGAAGCAACTGCCGTTCATTGTCATCGTTGCGGATGAGATCGCGGACCTAATGATGACGGTCGGCAAGGACGTCGAAACGCACATCATCCGCCTCGCGCAGAAGAGCCGGGCGGTCGGGATCCACCTGATCCTGGCGACGCAGAAGCCCACCGTCGATGTCATCACCGGCCTGATCAAGTCGAACCTGCCGGCGCGGATCGCGTTCCAGGTCGCCAGCCGCACCGACAGCCGCGTCGTGCTCGACGAGATGGGCGCGGACAAGCTGCTCGGCAACGGTGACATGCTCTTCTTGTCGCCAGGCACGAGCATGCTGCTCCGCGGTCAGGGCACTTATGTGTCGGACGACGAGATCACCGGCGTGGTCGACTTCGTCGGTGTCGGCGCCGACGACCAACGGTTCGCCAGCGAGCTGATGCAGCTCAAGACGAAAGAAGAGCAGGAGGCGATCGAAGCCAGCACGCCGCCGGCGTTGAAGAACCGTGATGACCTTTATGAAGCCGCGGTTGATGTGGTGGTGCGCGAAGGCCGCGGCAGCGTGTCGCTGCTGCAGCGCTGCCTGGGCATCGGCTACGGCCGCGCGGCGCGGCTGATCGACTTTATGGCCGAGGACGGCATCGTCGGCGAGTACAACGGTTCGCAGGCGCGCGAGGTGGTGATCTCGATGGAAGAGTGGGAGGCGATGACCGCCGGCGGCTCGGACGACGCGCCCGCCGCCCCGGTGATCAAGGCCGCCCCCAGCGCCGCTGCCCCCGCCGACGCCGCGCCGTGGGAAGATGAAGACGCCGAAGCAGAAGAAGAAGTCGAAGAGGAAGCGGCCGACGATCACGAGGAGGACGCCGAGGAATCCGAGGACGACGAGGCCTCCGACGAAGAGGACGAGTGGGAGTACGAAGAGGTCGATGAAGAAGAGCCCGAGGAAGAAGCCGAGGGCGAAGAGGATGGGTCGGATGAGGAGGAAGGTGACGACGAGTGGGAATACGAGTACGAGGAGGAAGACGCCGAGGAGGGTGAGGAGGCCGAAGGCGAGGAGGACGAGGCCGACGAGGAAGAAGGCGACGACGAATGGGAGTACGAGGAGGATGAGGACGAGGAGCCTCAGAGCGATCGGCTCGCCGACAGCGCCTAAGGCCCGGCCGACGGCCGACTTATGCCTCGAGAGAGGGCTAAGTTAGCGGCCTTTTCAGCGGCTTCGTGGCCAGGTTTAGAGCGCAAATGGCCACGGAATCCGCTATAATCGTAGGAGCACCTCACCCGTGTCACTCCTACGAAGAGGCCTCCCATGACGCTGCCGTTTTCCCGCTTCGCCTTAGCTCTAGCCCTTGCCGCGACGGCCACGCTTGGCGTTGTCGCCCAGACGCCCGACGAGCCCGCCGTCGAGGCGCCGGCCGCAGACGCCCAGCAAGCGGTCGAAGCCGCTGCCGACGCCCCCCCGACTCTTGAGACCCCCGCCGAGCCGACGCCACCCGCGCCAGCAGAAGCCGCTCCGGAGACTTCGGTTCCAGAGGCTCCGACCGAATCCGTGCCCTTGGCTGACGAGCCCTTGACCGAAGAGCCCGTCGCCGAAGTGGCTGAGGTCACCGAGCCCGCGGCGCCGGTTGAAGAGCCCGTCGAACAGTCGCCCGTCGAACAGTCGGTCGTCGTGACCCCTGCCGAGCCCGCTGCCCAACCCTCGGCTGAGCCCGCCCCCTCCGTCGTGGTTGCCGAGCATGCCCCGGCGCCCGCCGGGCCGGTCTGCTGCCCGATCAACGTCGTCGATTATCGCACCACCCTGTCAGCCAAGCGGGCCTACCGCTGCTACGGCCCCGGCGTCAACACCGCGGTCTGCGTCGACAATCCGGCCGACTGCACCGGCGCCCATTACGAAGTGCCGCTGTGTGTCCCGGCGTGCTGCACCGGCGCCCCGCGGGTCTGCAACGCCAGGCCCGGCCTGCTGGGCCGCGGCAAGGTCGACATCGTCTGGGATTGCGGTTTCACCGCTACTGTGGTGTTCCGCGCTCACGGCGGGGCGATTGTGATTTACCAGGGATGAGTCACGTCTTCGTCCGACACTGCAACAACGAAAGCCCGCGAGGCAATTGCCTCGCGGGCTTTCGCGTTTCTATTGGATCACCGCCTTCGACTGCTAGCGAACGAAGGCCGCAAATTTTGCCTAATCCTCGACGTGGTCGTTGCCGAATTCCAATTAAAGGGTCTCTCTCTTTTTTTCACACGTCGCCGCTCAGATTTCGCCTCGGCCTCGTGTTGATTTAGGCCGGATTGCGAGGGCCGAGGGGATGTTCTTGCTCCAAGCCGCCGCCAATGGACTGGGACGACGCAAAGCGCCTTGAGTCAATCAGTGGTCGGTTCCGTCCCTCACCATCCAGCATCTCGCAATTTCGACGCCGCATCGAATTGGGTCATCGAGAGATGGCGTGCAGCACCTGCGCGGTTGTTGGATTGGCGCGTAATGTTGCAGGTCATCTCCCTGCGACGATCGAGCGGATCGAACGACTTGGCGGTGGCTTCGCCGACTACCGTGTTTTCGTCTACGAGAATGACTCGTCCGATCTGACACCGGACATGCTGAGGGTCTGGGCGGCCGCCAACGAGCGGGTCCACGTGCAGAGCGAGCAACTCGGCGACCCGACTCACCCCCCACTGCGCTGCCTGACGCGGGCGGCATCGATGGCAAGCTACCGCACGCAGTGCCAGCGGTATGTCCGCGACAACTGGGCCGGCGTCGATTACGTCTGCGTCCTGGACCTCGACCTCGCAGGCGGCTGGCTCGAAGACGGCGTCGCGCACACCTTCGGCTCCCCAGGATGGGACTTCGTCGGTTCCTACGGTGTGATTATCCAGCGCCGGCGGCTCAGCCCGTACGTGCCGCTGCACTACGACACCTGGGCTTACCGCAGCGAGGGATCGTACGACGAAGTCTCCGGCCGGGAAGGCAACCTCTTGTCGTGGCGCCTCGGCGACCCGCTGCAACCGGTCTACTCCTGCTTTGGCGGCATGGGCTTCTACCGCACCGAGGCCTTTCTTTCCGCCACCTACGGCGGCGAGGACTGCGAGCACGTTGTTCTCCATCGCCGAATGCGGCAACGTGGCTATGGTCGGCAGTTCCTCAACCCGAGTCAGCTTTCGCTCTACGGCCGCAAGACGAAGAGGTGGGACCCCGTTGTGATTGCACTCGACCGGTTCCAGCAACGACTGCGGCGGCGCCCGCAATCGGAGGCGGACAGGCATGTCGCTTGATGCAACCCCGCCACTGCTAAGCGTGGTGGCGCCACTCGATGAACACCGCGGCGTGGCGATCGCTGCAATCAGCTCGTGGCTCGCTCAGGACTCAGCCTCCTTGGCACGCTGCGAACTCATCGTCGTTGCCGATGGCAGCGAGCCCGAGCTCGAGCAAGAAATCAGCTCGATGCTCCGGCAACAAGATCGGCTGCTGCGATCGGAGTCCGGCAATCTCTTCAGCAGCTACAACGCCGCGGCGGAGGCGGCGCGGGCTCCGGCGCTACTGTTCACGGAGTCGCACGTTGTCGCGGAAGAGGACTGCTTGTCGGCGGTGCTGCGTGAGATCGAGACGAGCGACCCTCCGACCGCCGTGCTCGCCAGTGGCGGACTCTACGCCGGGCGGTTCCCGGAAACGATCGACCGCCTATTTGACGACGAACTACCCCGCCGCCTCGCGCAGGGGTGGGACACGATGGTGGTCCGTGGCACGCTCGTTAAAAGATGCTTGTGGAAATCGCTTGGCGGATTTCAAGATCAGTACGGTCACTACGCGTCGCTGCTCTTCGGCGCGGCGATGTCGCAAGCCGGCGTGCCGTCGCGGATGATCGAGGAGGCTCGGGTGTTGCACGGGAACGAAGGCTCATTCGCCGAGTTGCGGGCGCCGCTCCTCGAATTCGGCCGGATGGAGGTGCGTTTCCGCGCGGAGAACCCACATAGCCCTCTGCTAGATCGACTCCCCGCCTGCCGCAACTGGGAACAGCGAGCGAAGTACGGCCGGCGCGGGGCGGCCGTGGCGATCGGCTCGGGCTTCGCCGCCTCGGTGAAAGCTCTGAGCCGGGGCCGACTGGCCGAGGCGTTCCGCCAAGCGGGTCGAACGCTCGCCGCGACGCCGAACTGGCTCTTCGGCCCGGACTGGGCTGTGGCGAAGGCGCGAATCCACTACCGCTGGGCCCTGGTGCGACTCCGGCTGTTCGCTAGGTCGCCGACCCTCTATTGCAAGGCGTTTCGCGACGCTTGGGGCGGGCTGATCCGCTGCGGGCGATTGGTCGAGGTGGCCGATCAACTCCGCCGAGCAGCTACTCCGCGAACCTCTTCTCCCGAGGCGGAGTCTTTAGACGCCACGGCCAAGGCGGCCGAACCGACACGCTCGGCCGCCTGAGCCCGCCGCCACGCAGCCCGTGGAAATCCTGCGCCCGTGTGTCGCGGAGCGGCTCGGGTTAGAATCGTGGCTTGCGGCGCCCGTGCGGCGGCCCGCCCCCAGCTAGATGGCAGAAAGTACGCGGTATGACCAAGATCGAACTCTACGACACGACCCTCCGCGACGGCGCCCAAGGCGAGGGCGTCAACTTCTCGCTCGACGACAAGGTGCTGATTGCCCGTCGGCTCGACGAGATGGGGTTCGATTTCATTGAGGGGGGGTTCCCGCTCAGCAATCCCAAGGACGCCGAGTTCTTCGAACGGCTCAAGAAAGAACCGCTGAAGAACTCGAAGGCCTGCGCGTTCGGCATGACGCGCCGCCGCGGCGTGAAGGCGGCTGATGATCCGGGCATGAAGGCCTTGCTTCATAGCGAGACGCCTGTCGTCACGATCGTCGGCAAGACCAGCGACTTTCACGTGGCCGAGGTGCTCCGCGTCAGCGAGCAAGAAAATATCGACATGATCGCCGAGACGATCGCTTACTTCGTCTCGCAAGGCCGCGAGGTCGTTTACGACTGCGAGCACTTCTTCGACGGCTGGAAAAGCAACCCTGCTTACGCTGCGAAGACGATCCAAGCCGCCGCGCAGGCGGGCGCACTACGCATCGTCATGTGCGACACCAACGGCGGCACGCTCCCCGAGGAGATCGCTCGGTTCACGAAGGAAGCCGCCGCCGCGGTCGATACGCCGCTGGGCATCCACACGCACAACGACTGCGAATTGGCGGTCGCCAACTCGCTCGCCGCGGTCGACGCCGGCGCCGTCCATGTGCAGGGCACCATCAACGGCCTCGGCGAGCGTTGCGGCAACGCGGACCTCATCAGCATCGCTGCTAACTTGGCGCTTAAGAAGGAAGGCTACGAAGTCCTCAGCCCAAAAAAGATCGCCCGCCTCAGCGAGCTGAGCGGCTACGTCTACGAGATCGGCAATCTCCTGCGGCGCATCAACCAGCCGTTCGTCGGCCCCAGCGCATTCGCTCACAAGGGGGGCATGCACGTCCACGCCGTCAACCGCGTCGCCCACAGCTACGAGCACATCCCGCCTGAGACCGTCGGCAACGAACGCCGCATCCTCGTGAGTGAGCTCTCCGGCCGGTCGAACATCATCGCCACCGCGACGAAGCTCGGCCTCGCGGAAGACGCTGACCTGATGAACCGCGTCCTCGAAGAGATCGTCAACCGCGAGAACCGCGGCTACCAGTACGAAGCGGCCGAGGCGTCGTTCGCTCTGCTCGTGCGAAAACTCGCCGGCACGTTCGTCCCGCACTTCACGCTCGAGAAGTACCACGTCACCAGCGAAAACCAGGGCGCCGGCGCCACGACCGAAGCGACCGTCAAGCTGCACGTGCACGATGAGGTCGAGCACCGCGTCGCCGAAGGGGACGGCCCCATTAATGCCCTCGACGCCGCGTTACGTAAGGCGCTCAAGGCCCATTACCCCAAGCTCGCCCAGATGTCGCTGGTGGACTACAAGGTCCGCGTCATCAACAGCGAAGCCGCCACGGCCGCGAGCGTCCGCGTCGTAATCGAATCGCGCGACGAGTCCGACGGCGAGACCTGGGGCACCGTCGGCGTGGACGAGAACGTGATTCAGGCGAGCTGGGAAGCGCTCGTCGACTCGATCGAGTACAAACTTTGTAAAGACGAAGGATGAGCGCGTCCACTTTGGGATTCGCCATCCGAGAGCCACTCGTGCATCCCTGCAATCTATTTCGCTGGCGAGGGATGAAGGTTCGCTTCTCGCTTGTGCTGCTAATCGCTTCGGTCTTCTGGGCCATTACTCCCTTTGACAGAGTCTGGGCGAACCGCCCTTTGTGGGAGCAGTTGTTCGCCTGCATGCTGGCAGGTATTGGTCTAGTTCTCTGCTACGAATACGAGTGCGGTGAAGCTGCCACATTTCACTCCAACCGTATTGCATTGAAGTTCAAAAACTCGCTCAACAGAGGTCCGCTTCGATACCTCTGGGGAAGGTCGGAATGGGTCTGGTCGGAAGTCGACTACGTCTCAATCGACGACGGGGAAGCAAGCCTTCGCCCCCCTCGGATCCGCCTCCAGTTTCGAGAAGGATCGGCTCTTGAGATTGGGCTTCTATGCGCCGCAGACGCCAATAATGTCAGACGGTGGCTCTCAGAAGCAGAGGTGGCAATTGAACTGAGGACACCCGGCTCTCCCGAACATTCCGGGCTCGGCTCCCGACTCACTCGCTTCTGGCGTGACGCACTAGCAAGCCACTCCCTAAAATATGGGCTGTCGGCTTGGCTCTTGTGAGTTCATCGACAAAATAAGGCCCCGCTGGTTGTTTGGGCCCCAATCGGCGATCCTGGTTGATCCTGTCGATCCCGTCTAATTCCCCCTGCTCGCGTCACGATGCCCGCCAAGACCGACCTCCAGTCGCTCCCCGCCGCCTACGACCACCACGCCGCCCAAGAGAAGTGGTACGCCTTCTGGGAGTCCAAGGGCTATTTCCACGCCGACCCGGCGCCGGTTTTGGCGGGCAAGAAGAAGCCCTACTCGGTCGTCATCCCGCCGCCGAACGTCACCGGCGCCCTGCACCTCGGGCACGCCCTCAACAACACACTCCAGGACATCCTCTGCCGCCGCAAGCGGATGCAGGGCTTTGAAGTCCTCTGGATGCCGGGCACCGACCACGCGGGGATCGCGACGCAGGCCGTCGTCGAGCGCCGGCTGCTGCAAGAGGAAGGCAAAAGCCGCCATGACCTCGGACGCGAAGGCCTCGTCGATCGCATCTGGCAATGGAAGGAACAGTACGAGAAGCGGATCACCGGCCAACTCAAGCAGCTCGGCGCGTCGTGCGACTGGCAGCGGCAGCGATTCACGCTCGACGACCAATGCGCCCGCGCGGTGCGTGAGACGTTCTTCAAGCTCTTCTCGGACGGCAAGGTCTACCGCGGCAAGCGGCTCGTGAACTGGGACACGTTCCTCCAGACCGCCGTCTCCGACGACGAGGTCTTTCATGAGGAGACCAAGGGGCATTTCTGGTCGTTCCATTACCCGGTAGTCAACCCGAAGGCTGGCGAACCAACGCACGTCACGATCGCCACGACGCGTCCCGAGACGATGCTCGGCGACACGGCCGTCGCGGTTCACCCCGACCCCGCCGCGCAGCTCGAGCGGGTCGAAGCCGAACTCAAAGAGAAACTCGCCGCCGCGCCTGCGAAGGAAAAGGCGCCGATCGAGAAGCAACTCGAAGCCCTCGCGGCTCGCCGCTTAGCGGTGCTCCCCACGCTCCTAAAGCTGCGCGACATGGCGAAGCGCGGCGTGATGCTCAAGCTTCCGCTGTGTGATCGTGAGATCCCGCTGATCGCCGACGAATGGGCCAAGCCCGAACTCGGCTCCGGCTGCGTAAAGATCACGCCCGCACACGACCCGAACGACTACGAGGTCTACCAGCGCCACACCGAGATCGGCGCGATCAACATCTTGAAGCCCGACGGGACGCTCAACGAGAGCGTCCCGGCGAAGTATCGCGGCCTGACGATGCCGCAGGCTCGCAAGGCCGTCATCGAGGACCTCGCCGCCGCCGGTTTCCACGACCCCGAGACCGATGTCGAAGACCGACTCATCGACCTCGCTCATAGCGACCGCAGCAAGACGCCGATCGAGCCGTACCTCGCGGACCAGTGGTTCGTGAAGATGGACGAGCTCGCCCAGTCCGCAATGGACGCCGTATCGTCCGGCGAGGTCCGTATCATCCCCGAACGCTACAGCAAGAGCTATCTCGATTGGCTTGGCGAGAAGCGCGACTGGCCAGTAGGCCGACAGTTGTGGTGGGGACACCGGATTCCGGTTTGGGCACGGTCTACCGCAGCCTCATCACCTACTGACCCATCCTCACTTGAGCAGTTGCTAGGAAGAAAGATAGCGTCGCAGTCGCTAACTTTCCCCTCACAAGAGTCAACTGAGACTAGGTCTATGCAGTGGCGAATTGATCCAAAGGAGGATCTAGTTCATGCCCTCATTTCGATCGCACCGAATGACACTGAAGGCGAAGCTAGAATAGAGTCGCAAGGCTTTGTCCAAGACGAAGAAGTCCTCGACACTTGGTTCAGCTCCGCCCTCTGGCCCTTCTCCACGATGGGCTGGCCGGAGCAGACCGACCTCCTAAAGGCGTTCTATCCGACTTCGACGCTCGTCACCTCGCGCGACATCATCACGCTGTGGGTCGCCCGCATGGTGCTGATGGGCGAGTACTTGAAGCCCCTCGGCGACGACCAGCCGGGCGTCCCCTTCCCCGAGGTCTACATCCACCCCAAGATCCTCGACGGCTTCGGCGAGACGATGTCGAAGTCGAAGGGGAACGGCGTCGATCCGCTCGACGTGATCGAGCAGTTCGGCGCGGATGCCTTACGGTTCGGCATCGCCTACCTCACCACCGAGACGCAAGACGTCCGCCTGCCGGTGGAGTTCGTCTGCCCACACTGCAACACGAACGTCCCGCAGACGAAGAAGAACCGCGTCCAGCCGACGGTCGAATGCCCCTCGTGCAAGAAGCCGTTCCGCACGCAGTGGGCCGAGAAGCCCGAGGACCTGGCGCTCGCGCGCGGCCCCGTCACCAGCGAGCGTTTCGAGTTAGGCCGCAATTTCTGCAACAAACTCTGGAACGCGAGCCGGTTTGCGCTGGCGAACCTCGAAGGTTATTCACCCGCGGCTAGCGCCGACGGCTCACCTTCGACCGCAAAAAAGGAGCCGTCGGCGCTAGCCGCGGGTAGCCTCACGGACAACCTCCGCATCGAAGACCGCTGGCTCCTCAGCCGACTCTCCACCGTCACCGCCGAGGTCTCCCAAGCCCTCAACGAGTACCGCTTCGCCGACGCCGCCCGCACGCTGTACGAGTTCGCCTGGAACGAGTTCTGTAGTTTCTATATCGAGATGACGAAGGCCCGCTTTAGTGAAGAGGGTGACGACAAACGTGTCGCCCAAGCGGTGCTCGCCCATGCGCTCGACGTGCTGTTGCGGCTGCTGCATCCGATGACGCCGTTTCTCACCGAAGAGGTTTGGCAGTTGCTGAACGAGGTCGCGCCGGTCCGGGGCCTTCCGGCCGCGGCTGAGGCGGGTGAATCGGTTTGCGTTGCGGCTTGGCCTTCAAGCGACGCCAAAGCGATCGACCCGCTCATCGAAGAGCAGTTCGCCAAGTTCCAAGCGGTCCTCGGCGCCGTGCGCGAGGTTCGGCAGGGACAGCAGATCCCGCCGAAGGAGACCGTCGAGTTTACGATCCGCTGCGATAAGGCGACCGCCGAGTTGCTCGCTCCGATGCAGCCCTACTTCACGCAGATGGCCCGCGCGACGGCCACGGCAATCGGCCCCGACGCCGCGGCGCCCGACATCGTCGTCACCAAGCCGCTCGGCGCGATCGACGTGCACGTCGACGTGGCGGCGTTCATCGACGTCGAAGCCGAGAAGGCCCGCCTCGCCAAAGAGCAGACGAACCTTACGAAGTACGTCGCCAGCGTGAAGGGCAAGCTATCGAACGAGAAGTTCGTCAACGGCGCGCCGGCCGAAGTCGTCGAAGCGGAGCGGGCAAAGCTCGCCGACGCCGAGGCGCAGCTCGTGGCGGTGGTGGCGGCCCTTAAGCGTCTGTAAGGTTGCGAAGCAACCTGTGGGAGGCGTCTCCAGACGCCGATTACGGTGTCTTGTCCGTGGTCGGCATGGTGCGCGTAATCGGGGTCTGGAGACCCCTCCCACAATAGAACCGCACCAGCAATTTTCGCTCAATTAGCGTCCCTTCGCGCTTACTCGCGGGCAAAGTTCTTCGCGATCACCTCGCGCCGCAAACTCAGCTTCGCCGTCATCTCGCCGCGCTCGCGCTCGAAGCCGCGGCCGATGAGCGTGAACGAGTGGACCTGCTCTTCGCGCGCGGCGCCCGCGAGGCACGCGTCGATCACTTCGCGGTAGAGCGACTGCACCGCTGCATGCCGCAACGCGCCGCGTTTCGACCACACCCACAAGCGGCGGCGTTTAATCTCGGCGCGGAGGCGCTGGGGGTTGGGGACGATGAGCGCCCGCAGGCCCTTCTCGCCATCGCCAAAGACACACGCTTGTTCGATCCACGGCGACGCGCACAGCAGGGCCTCGACGCGTGACGGCGCCACGTTCTTGCCGGTCGCCAGTACGATCAACTCTTTCTTACGGCCGGTGATTGTGAGGAAGCCGTCGCTGTCGAGTTCGCCGAGGTCGCCCGTGTAGAGCCAGCCGTCACGCAACGCCGCGGCGGTCGCCTCGGGGTCGTTGTAGTAGCCGAGCATCACATTCGGCCCACGCACAAGAACTTCGCCATCGCTTGCAATGCGGACCTCAACACCCGGCAAGGGACGACCCACCGTACCGAGCTTGTAAGCCGCCGGCGTATTAACCGTCACAACGGGCGACGCCTCGGTGAGGCCGTAACCCGTGAAGAGCGGCACGCCCTCGTCGAAGAACCGCTGCTCAACCGCCGGCGCCAGCGGAGCGCCGCCGCAGTAGCAGCGCTTAATCTCACCGCCGAGCAGTTGTCGAAGGGACAAGCCCTCCTTGTCCGCCAAATCGATCGCCTTCTGAAAGAAGTACGGCACGCCATTGATCACCGTCGGCCTAACAATCTTGGCGTCACGAAACACCGTCTTCGGACTCTCAGCCAGCACGAGCCGCGAACCCCGCACGACCCACGTGTAAAGGTCGCAAGTCCGCGCGTAAAGATGCTCCATCGGCAAAAACGAAAGCCGCAACTCATCCCCGTCGCCGCCGGACGCCTCGCTGAGCGCGATCGCGTTCGAAGCCAGATTCGCCTCACTAAGCATCACGCCGCGAGGCTCACCCGAAGTGCCCGCGGTCTCGACGATTGTCGATAGCTCTGGAGGGTATTCACTACGATACCGATCACCCTCGGGGATTCGACGCAAATGAGCTAAGTGAAGTGCAAGCGCGTCCCAGACCGGGTGCTCAAGATTCTTCTCGGACCAGCCAAGATGGGGCTCATCGACAGCCTCCCACCAATCGGCCTTATTGCGAGCGCCGACGCCCACCTGCGACCAATTCAGCCAGTTAACATCGTTTCCCTGCCAGTAGCCCAATGCCGCTCTATCGCTGCACCGACTAGCCGTCGCCTCAAGCAACTCAGCAATAGTTGGAATGTAAGACGACACGATATTTCATTGAAGGAACCACAGATGAACACGGATTAACACTGATGAAGACATCCGTGTTCATCTGTGTCCATCCGTGGTTCCAAAACTTTTCTAAGCGCGGAGCTTTCCGCCGAGTTCGCCCTCGAGCGCCGCGACGATGCGGCCCATCACCGCGTCGGCCTGGTCGCTCGTGAGCGTGCCGGCCGTTGAGCGGAGTTGCACGCGGAAGACGACGCTCTTCTTGCCTTCGCCCAGTTGCTTCGCGTCGCGGAACGTGTCGTCGGTGAACGCGATTTGTTCTACCAACTCGCCGCCTGCTTTCCGCGCGGCAGTTTCGATCGCGGCCCACGGCGTCACTTCATCGACGACGATATT
This sequence comes from Botrimarina mediterranea, assembly GCF_007753265.1. NCBI lineage: Bacteria > Pseudomonadati > Planctomycetota > Planctomycetia > Pirellulales > Lacipirellulaceae > Botrimarina > Botrimarina mediterranea. The sequence continues at coordinate 716,907 of NZ_CP036349.1, read as the reverse complement.
GAGGTCGCGCGACACGGGCGGGTAGTTCGAGAGCGGCTTGGTGGTGCGAACGAGTTCAGCAGCGGCTACCAGAACCCCGAGGTCGAGTTCCGCCACCGACGACGCGCCACGCAGATCAAAACGCTCGCGGCCCGCCTTGCTCACTTCGCCGAAGAGGCACAGTGGAATGCCGCCCAGCAAATAGCCGGCGCTGCGGCCGCCGTCGAGCAGAGCGCCCTCGTCGGGGCCGCGGGCCGGGGCGACCGTCAACTCGGCCGCCGGCGCGATCGCGGCGACAAGGCCTTCGATGACGCCCTTCATTTCGAGGTAGCCGCCACCCGACGAGAGCGCGAGCACCCGCTTCTCCGCCGGCAGTTGCCCTTCGCGCGGCAGGTAGACCTTCGCGATCTCGAACAGCTCGACGACGGGGTTCGACAGCGTTTCGTTGGTGCGCCGACACGCCAGCAAACTCGGCACGACACTCTGCCGGAGGACGTTCGCCCGCCGCAGCACGGCCATACCGGTTGAGAGCGAGCCGCTCACCCCGACGGCGCCCGACCACGGCGCGAACGCGTCGGCGAGCTCGGGCTCGACCGCGCTGAGCGTGTACGCCTCGTCAAAGCCGGCGCCGATGAGCACCGCGCGGACCTGGTCGAGCACCACGTCTTCGCGCCGCTTCGCCGACGGGAAGATCGGCAGCGTCGTCGCGGCGGGGATCTTGTCGTAACCGTAAATGCGGGCGACCTCTTCGATCAGGTCACACTCGCGCGAAAGGTCCGCCCGCCACGTCGGTGGAACGACCTTCACGCACTTGTCGCAGTTGTGCGTCTCGGTGCAGCCAAGATCGGTAAGGATCTTGCGAACGTCGTCCGCTGGAATCGCGATGCCAAGCAGCCGCTCGATGCTCGGCCAGCGCAGCTTGATGTGATCGCGGCCTTCGTCGAACGTCCGCTCGTTCGGCTGGTGATTCACATCAATGACGCCCTCTTGCAACTCGCCGCCGGCGAGCTCAAGGATTAACTCGCAGCAACGGCGGCTCGCCCAGTCGATGCTCTCGGGATCGACGCCACGCTCGAAGCGGTAACTCGATGGGCTGTGCAGCGCGTGGCGCCGCGCGGCGGCGCGGATGGCGAGCGGGGCGAAGTCGGCGGCCTCGACCAGCACGTCCACCGTAGCGTCCGAGACTTCCGTATCGGCGCCGCCCATCACGCCGCCGAGCGCAACGGGCCGATTGGCGTCGGCGATGACGACCTCGTCGCCGGTAAGCTTGTATTCCTTGTGATTGATCGCCATGAACGGCTCGTCAGCGACCGCCTTGCGGACGATGATCTTGCCGCCCTGGAGCTTGGCGAAATCAAACGCGTGCAGCGGCTGGCCAATCTCCATCATCACGTAGTTCGTAACGTCAACGACGTTATTGATCGTCGCGACGCCGAGTGTCTTCAGCCGATCTTGCAGCCACGCGGGGCTGGGGCCGATCTTCACGCCCTTGATGAGTCGCGCCGTGTAACGCGGGCAGAGGTCGGGGCAAGACACCGTAACACTGGTTTGCGTTTCAGTGCTTCGGCCGCGGCCTGCCGGCTGCGGCTGAGGTTTTTTGAGCTTCGCGCCGAAGAGGACGGCGATCTCGCGCGCGACGCCGATGTGGCCGAGGCAGTCGGGACGGTTGCTCGTGACTTCGAGGTCGATCGCCGTGTCGTCGCCAACGGCGTGGAACTCTTCGAGGTTCAGGCCCGCGAGCGTGAGGCGCTCGGTAAGGTCCTCGATCGACTTCGGGAGTTCGACGTAGTCGGCGAGCCAGTCGGTTGAGACGATCATTGATTAGCCGCGGAGTTCGCGGAGGACGCGGAGTGATGTCAGCGGATTATCTGATCGATTGCCGCACAATATTCGGCCACGGAGGCAAACTTTTCTTCTTCGATACCAAGAGGATCGTGGCTCAACAGATGGACGACGGGGTCTTCATCGTCTCGCTCAATGATGTAGTAGTTGCCACAACCATCACCACCGATAGCAATGTAGTCTGATAAATCCCAGTCCTCCCACTCGGTATCCGAGAGACAATCCGAATCGATAAAGTTCAACGACTCGCCGATGATTTGTTCGGGTTGATTGTAGATATGTCCTATCTCTGTCCAGATTCGTTTACTTGTCGGGTCATCGAACTCGGAAGGCAATGTGAGCAGCCATGACCTGTAAGCCGGAGGCAACTCCACGCCTAGTTCCGACTCGATCAAGTCGATATCGCTCTCGGACATCTTGATTCCCGATATAGTGAAACGGCTGGAAAGAAGAGTCGCTTCCGTCTTCTCCGCGTCCTCCGCGCACTCCGCGGTGAATCTTCAGAACTGAGCCAGGAACCGTACGTCGTTCGCATACAAGTCGCGAATATCGGTGATCCCGTGTTGCCGCATGCAGATGCGTTCGATGCCGAGGCCGAAGGCGAAGCCGGTGACCTCTTCGGGGTCGTAGCCGACGGCCCGCAGCACGTTGGGGTCGACCATCCCGGCGCCGCCGATCTCCATCCACTTGCCGTCGTGCCAGATGTCGCACTCGACGCTCGGCTCGGTGAACGGGAAGAAGCTCGGGCGGAAGCGGACCTCGATGGGTTCGTTACTCTCCAAACCGAAGTACGACTGCCAGAACATCTGCAGCACGCCCTTCAGGTCGGCCATCGTCACGCCGGGGGCGATGCAGAGACCCTCGATCTGATGGAACATCGGGTAGTGCGTCGCGTCGGCCGTGTCGGGGCGGTAGACGCGCCCGAGCGACACGATCCGCACCGGCGGCGGCGTCCCACCGTCGGCTGAGGCGACGGCCTCTTCCATCGTGCGGATTTGGACCGTCGAGGTTTGGCTGCGCAGCAAGAGGGGCTTGCCGTCGGGGCCCAGGGCGGGCGTCCCCTCATATTTAGCCCCCGGTGACTCACCAGGGGCTAAGTGCGACCCCACCGACAAGTAGAAGTTATCGAGGGGGTCGCGCGCGGGGTGGATCTCGGGGATGTTCAGCGCGACGAAGTTGTGCCAGTCGTCTTCGATCTCGGGGCCTTCGACGGCGGTGAAGCCGAGGCGGCCCATGATCTCCTTCATCCGCTCGATCGTCTGCGTGATCGGGTGGAGACGGCCACGTCGCAGGGGGCGGCCGGGGAGCGTGATGTCGAAGGCAGCCCGCTCGACCGATTTGGCGCCACTCGCGAGACGCTCCTGGGCGGCCATAAAGGCCGTTTCTACGGCCGTCTTCACGGCATTGAGCTTCTGACCGCCGGCGGGCTTATCGGCCTTCTGAAGGCCTCCTAGGCCCTTCTGGATGGCCTTCAGGCGGCCCGCCTTGGCGCCGAGGAACTCCACTCGCGCCGCTTCCAACGCCGTCGTATCGCCAGCGTTGCCGAACGCCGCGGCGGCGTCGGACTCGAACGCATCGAGGTCGGTGAGGAAATCAGCGAGGGCCACGGGCACGCACAAGAACCAGGTGATGGCGCGCCTGGAGAATCCCCGTCCTCTTTAAAGGAGGAACACGGATAGGCGAGGGGCGAATCGGGTACCCGGGTTTCACCCCTCCCCTAGCCCCTCTCCATCAAGGGGAAGGGGATCCACTTCGGCTGCGCCGAGAAATCGCTCAGACCGCAGCCGCTTCGCGGGCCTGCTTTTCCTTGGCCTCGCGGGCCTTGCGATCGTCGTCCTTCTTCTTCATGACCGTCTCGCACTGGGCGAACACGACGTCGAACGCGGCGGCGTCGTTGATGGCCATCTCGGAGAGGCTCTTGCGATCCAGGCCGATGCCCACTTCGTGGAGGGCGGCGATGAACTCGCTGTAGCGGCGGCCGCGCATCCGGCAGGCCGCGTTCAGACGCGTGATCCAGAGGCGGCGAAACTCGCGGGCGCGGACCTTACGGTCGCGGTACGAGTAAGCGCCCGACCGAACGACGGTCTCGGACGCTGTGCGGAGGCAATTGCCGCGGGCGCCGACGTTGCCCTTAGCCGCCTTGAAAATCCGCTTCTTACGCTTGTGACGCGCTGGTGCGTTGGTTGTCCGCATCGTGGGGACTCCGGATTGTGCACAGCCCAGGCCGCGGAGATCAGTCCGCTGTTTTTACGCCCGGCTTGCTGGGTGACGTGGGTGAGGATCTGAGGGGCTAAGGGGCTGAGGGGTTAGGGAAAAATCCCTTAGCCCCTCAGCCCCTCGTCAGTAGCTATTTCCGGCCAGCACTTCGGCGATCTTCTTCGAGTGGCTGTCGGTCGTGGTCGTCGTGCCACGCAGGTTGCGCTTCCGCTTTTGGCTCATGCGGGCCGCAAGGTGGCTCGTGCCGGCGTGGCGGTGCTTCGCCTTGCCGGAAGCGGTCAGACGGAACCGCTTCTTGGTTGCTTTGTGGGTCTTTTGCTTGGGCATTTTGCGGCTCCAGGGCCGGGCGGTATTGGCCGTCGCGGCCCCTCTGTCAAACTAGAGAGTTTCGCGAGCCCCGCAGGATACCGGCTCCGGGGCGGGCGGGGAAGACCCAAATACATCGGCAGTTTGGCGGGCGGGTCTGTTGCAACTCTCGCCGGCGCCGCCCAAGATAGCGACCCAACAGGCGGACCGGGGTCGGTCCTTAAACGGCCCGCGGGTTACTAACCCTTACAACTCAGCTAGGCGGCGAAAAAATGGCCCAAGTAAAGGCTTGGATGGCTCGGGGACCGCGTTTGGCCCTACCGCGTTTGACCCTATTGGGACTCGGAATCCTCGCCTCGCTGGCGATCCTGGCGGGCCCCGCCCTCGCCCAAGAGGAGGCCACGGCGCCCCCCACGGTCGAAGAACTCGCCGAAGGCGTCGCCGCCGCCCAGCTCGCCGGGCACAACGCCTGGATGCTCACTTCGGCCGCCCTGGTCCTGTTTATGACCGTCCCGGGCTTGGCCATGTTCTACGGCGGCCTCGTGCGGCGGAAGAACATCCTCAGCATCCTGATGCAGTGCATCTTCCTGATGGGTCTGATGACGGTCCTCTGGGCCCTGTACGGCTACTCACTCGCTTTTGGCGGCGACGGCCCCTACATCGGCAACGGCGAGTACCTGTTCATGAACGGCGTCGCCCGCACGTGGGACGCCGAAGCGGGCGCCGCAATCGAGCCGATGTTTGGTGGCGAAGTGAAAATCCCCACGCTGACCCACATGGTCTTCCAGGGGATGTTCTTCATCATCACCCCCGCGCTGATCTGCGGCGCCTTCGCCGAGCGGATGAAGTTCTCGGCGATGGTCCTCTTCAGCATCCTCTGGGGGACGCTCATCTACTGCCCGCTCTGCCACTGGGTGTGGGACGGCGGCATTCTTGCGTACGGCGGCGAGCACTCGTGGGGCAACGGCGCCCTCGACTTTGCCGGCGGCACGGTCGTCCACATCAGCTCGGGCGTCTCGGCTCTCGTGTGTGCGATGCTCCTCGGCCGGCGCAAGGGATTCGGACTCGAGGACATGCGTCCCCACAACCTAACCTACACCGCGATCGGCGCCGGCATGCTGTGGGTCGGCTGGTTCGGCTTCAACGCCGGCAGCGAGCTGGCCTCGGACCACCTCGCCAGTAGCGCCTTCGTCGTCACGCACTTCGGCGCCGCGGCCGGCGTGCTCGCTTGGGCCGCTTACGAGTGGCTCACCCGCGGCAAACCGAGCGTCCTCGGCGCCGCGTCGGGCGCGGTCGCCGGGCTCGTGTGCGTGACGCCCGCAGCGGGCTTCGTCTCGCCCATGTCGGGTCTCATCATGGGCGCCGCGGCTGGCCTCCTCTGTGCGTATGCCGTGACGCTCAAGAACAAGTTCGGCTACGACGACGCGCTCGACGCCTTCGGCGTTCACGGCGTCGGCGGCACGCTCGGCGCAGTTTTGACGGGTGTCTTCGCGACCCGCGCGGCGTGGGACATCGGCGAGGGCAAGCCGCTGGGCCTGATCGAAGCCGGCTCGTACGGCGAGTCGGTGCTCGGAGGCCAGCTCTGCGCAACGGCCGTGACGTGGCTGTTCAGCATTGTCGGCACCTTCGTGATCCTCCAAGTGGTGAAGGCGATCACCGGCCTCCGCATCGACGAAGAAGGCGAACGCCGCGGCCTCGACCTGGCCGACCACGAAGAAGAGGGCTACCTGCTCTGACCACTGTGGTGAGTCGATTGCAGGAAAGGAGATACGTAGAACGGGGAGATATTGGGGATGGCGGGGTCGGGCTGCTGACCACTTCCACCAATTCGCCTGATCTCAGAAAGATAAAGAAATAGAACGGCCGGTGGAGGCGATTGCCTCCACCGGCCGTTCTATTTTTGAGGAAGCTAATGACTAGCCGCCCCGGTTCGCCCCTTGATGGCTCCATCCCCACCATCCCCTCGCTTGGTGGCCCGCCTCGCACCGCCGGCCCGAACAGCCAACGCGACTATCCCCAGCACCCCGCCATCCCCGCATCTCCTTCTCCCAATTGCGCCCCGTGGTTGGAACTAACCCTCCCCCGCGGATAGACTCGCTCTCTCTCCTTTCCCCCTTATCTCTCGGAGAAGCGGCGATGGCTGACGCGGCACGTTTGGGCGCGATCGATACGGTGATGCACGAGGACCGCCTGTTCCCCCCCTCGGCGGAGTTCTCCGCGAAGGCGCGGATTCCGTCGCTCGCCGACTACGAGGCCCTCTGGAACGAAGTCGCCGCCGACCCCGTCGCCTTCTGGGAAAAGGTGGGCCGTGAAGAGCTGCACTGGTTCGAGCCTTTCACCGAGACGCTCCGCTGGGACGAGCCGCAGAGCCAGCCTCAAGTGGCCGAGTGGTTTGTCGGCGGCAAAACCAACGCGTCGTACAACTGCCTCGACAAGCACATCGCCGAGGGCAACGGCGACCGCATCGCGTTGCTCTGGGAAGGCGAGCCCGGCGACACCCGCCGCATCAGTTACGTGCAGCTTCACAAGCACGTCTGCAAATTCGCCAACGCGCTGAAGAGCCTAGGCATTCAGAAGGGGGACCGCGTCTCGATCTACATGCCGATGGTTCCCGAGCTTGTGATCGCGATGCTCGGCTGCGCGCGGATCGGGGCGGTCCACTCGGTGATCTTCGGCGGCTTCAGCGCCGAGGCGATCGCCGACCGTAACAACGACGCCGGCGCCGTCGCCATCATCACCGCCGACGCCGCCTGGCGCCGCGGCAAAGTGCTTCCACTCAAGCAGACCGTTGATGAGGCGCTCAAGAAGAGCCCGACCGTCAAGCACTGCATCGTGCTCGACCGCGTCAACGAAGCCGTCCACTGGACGCCCGGACGCGACTACTGGTGGCGAGAGCTGACGCGCAACGCCTCGGACGACTGCCCCGCCGAACCGATGGACAGCGAGGCGCCGCTGTTCATCCTCTACACATCGGGATCGACCGGCAAACCGAAGGGCATTCTTCACACGACCGCTGGTTACACGCTGTGGTCGAAGAAGACCTTCGAGTGGGTCTTCGACCACCGCGAAGGAGACGTTTACTGGTGCACCGCCGACTGCGGCTGGATCACCGGCCACAGCTACGTCACCTACGGCCCCCTCGCCGCCGGCGCGACGTGCGTCCTCTACGAGGGCGCGCCCGACTACCCAGACAAAGACCGCTTCTGGGAGATCATCGACAAGTACAACGTCACGCTCTTCTACACGGCGCCCACCGCGATCCGCGCGTTCATCAAGTGGGGTGACGACTACGTCGACAAGCACGACCTGAGCTCATTGCGTGTGCTCGGTTCGGTCGGCGAAGGGATCAATCCCGAGGCGTGGATGTGGTACCACCGCAAGATCGGCGGCGAGCGTTGCCCGATCGTCGATACGTGGTGGCAGACCGAGACGGGCGGCATCATGATGTCGCCGCTGCCCGGCGCCATCGCCACCAAGCCGGGGAGCTGCACCAAGCCGCTGCCGGGCGTCATCCCAAAGATCATCGACGAGGTGGGCGACGAGTGCGGCCCCGACCAGGGCGGAATGCTCACCATCGCCCACCCCTGGCCCGGCATGCTCCGCGGCATCTGGAACGACCCGGAGCGTTATCAGGAAGTCTACTGGTCGAAGGTCCCCGGCAAGTACCTCGCCGGCGACAACGCGCGTTGTGACAAGGACGGCTACTACTGGATCATGGGCCGTATCGACGACGTGCTGAACGTCTCGGGCCACCGGCTCTCAACGATCGAGATCGAGTCCGCTCTGGTCTCGCACCCCGCCGTCGCCGAGGCCGCCGCCGTCGGCAGGCCGCACGAGCTCAAGGGCGAGGCGGTCGCCGTCTTCGTGACGCTCAAGAACGCCCCACCAAGCGACGAGCTACGAGACGAACTCAAGAAGCACGTCCGCAAAGAGATCGGCGCGCTAGCCCAACCCGACGACATCCGCTTCACCAACACGCTCCCCAAGACCCGCAGCGGCAAGATCATGCGCCGCCTCCTGCGCGACATCGCCGCCGGTAAAGAAGCGGTCGGCGACACGAGCACGCTGGAGGATTACAGCGTGCTGGCGAGTTTGCGGCAGGATGAGGAGTAAGTCGAAGGTATGCGCCCTATTGCTCTACGCGTAGCCACGGCCTTGGTGTTCGCGTTTTGCGTGCTCGATATGGGGTATGCAATCTGGGACTTCTTTAAGCATGACGGTGTGGCATTCTACGCCGAACAACCCGTCCGGGGCGCCTTCGTCGTACTGATCGCCGTAGCAAGTGGTGTCATTTGGCATTTGATTCTGAGGCGCTGTGCCACCGTTGAAAGCGAAGCGAGTCAAGACGCCTGAGTTCAAGCATGATCATTGAAAAGGAGCCGGGTTGCGTAAGCTCCCGGAGTCGAAGCGCCGACCAACGCTAACTCCGGGAGCTAACGCAACCCGGCTCTGTCCTCTATTGTGGCACACGAACTTCTAGGTTCGCTTTGACCCAGCGGCCATTCCGGGCGAGAATAGAGAGGTCTGACCTTTCTCGGGGACTGTTGCCATGACCCTTGCCGACCTCGCCGCCCCGCCGCCCGCGCTCGGCCCCGAGTGCAATGGCATGCTACTGACACCCGCGGAGTATGACGCCGTTGAGGATTGGGAGCCCGACTACCGCTACGAACTCGTCAACGGAGTCCTAATTGTGGCCCCTCCTCCCGGCTTTGGTGAACGTTCTCCCAACGATTACTTGGGCCATCTGCTGTATCGATACCAGGAGCAACATCCGTCGGGCAGTTGTCTCAATGGCACTGCACCGGAGCAAGAAATCCGTTGCGGAGAGAATCGGAGGCGTGCCGACCGGGCGATCTGGGTCGGTCATGGCGCCGCGTTTGATCCCGACAGCGATGTTCCATCGATCGCGATTGAGTTCGTTTCGGAGTCGAGCCGCGATCGCCGCCGCGATTACGTCGATAAGCGAGCCGAGTACGCCGCCGCGGGCGTGCAAGAGTACTGGGTAATCGACCGCTTCACGCGCGAGCTCACGGTCTTCCGCGGCGATGATGTGCAGGTGATTGGCGCGGAAGTGTCGTACGAGTCACCCCTGCTGCCGGGATTTGCACTAACGCTGGCAGAGTTGCTCAAGAGTTCCTTGCCGCGCTAAGTTGCGAATTGGTAGTCGGTAGGGTGGGTCGTGACCCATCGCGAAGCGGACGCCAGCTCTCGGTGGGTTGCAACCCACCCTACCCGCTAGGCTGGGGCTGGCGTCACCACGGCGTGTTCACGAGTATCCCCAGGTAAACCCCCAAGTCCGTCGAGTCCTCAAGGTCCTCGTCGGTCGAGAGCCCGCCCTGGACGCCCCCTTCGATGCCGACGCGCGTGCGCTCGTCGAGGCGACAGTCGCGCGTCGCCAGCACTTCCGCCGACGGGCGACCCAGGGGGAAGTCGTAGCGGATGCCGGCCGAGAGCGTGGAGATCGGCGCGCTGGACGCATTGTCGTTGCTCGATACGGCCGTCGTGATGCCCAGGCCCACGGTGCCTCCCAGTCGCCAGCCGAGGCCGCTGAGGTGGCTCGGTCGGCCCATCGCGCGGGCGAAACGCTCGGTGATGAGTGGCATTGGGAAGTAGAACTCCACCACGTCGAGCGACGCCAAGAGCGCGCCGTCGTCGAACATGTCGAACTCGCTGTCGTTGTTCCGCTTGAGGTCCGAATAGATCCGGGCCTTCGGCTGGAAGAACCGCACCTCCGGCAGGCGCAGGGCGCCGGGCTCGATGATCTCGCCGCCGAGCGGGGCGAGCTGCGTGTGCAAGCCGATCTCTTCGACCGGCACGTCGTAGCGCACGACCATCGCCTCGTCGGGTCCAGGGGTCGCCTCGTCGCCAACGAAGAACGCCGCGACGCGCGCCGAGTACTTGTCGACTTTCGAGTCCGCCTGAGCGCCGGCCTTGATCGGGACGGCGATCAACTCGCCACGGATGCCGTGGGCCGCGAAGAGGTCGTGCGTCGCGCGATCGCCAATCGCCGCCTCGTAGCGCACAACACGGCCCGAGCTCGCCGTGTCGCGCGGCGTCCGCTCGAAGATCGGCCTCGCCGCCGGTTCAAGCACCCGCAGCCCGGCGGCGGGCTCGGTCGGAGGCAGTCGTGCCGGCTCCTGGGTGGCGAGGTTGTCGGCTGCCTGCCAAACCTCGGCTTCATCGAGCCAGCCCGCCCAAGCCACGCCGCTCGTGTCGTCACCCCAGGCGCGCGGAGCCACACACGCTAGGAGGGCGGTCAGCAAGAGCACATGGATAAACACGGGCGGTCTCGCGGCAGGCGAGCAGGGAGAGATGCCTGATAGCAAACCGGACAAGTATGTGGAATGCCGACGCCAAAACCTGCGGCCAGCAGCAGTTCCTCCCAGATTTGGCTCCCCTTCAGCGAAGTTTTTCTTCCCCCCCACGGGTCGGGGGAACTATCCTGCGCTGCTAGCGGCGGAGACACGCGTCGCGATGTCTCGACGCCGCCCTTCTCTTCTCATTTGGGCGAGGCGACCACGATGAGTCCTGCGATCATCTCTCTGATCATCCAGTTGGTGAGCGGCGCGGCGGGTGGCAACGTCATCGGGGCGGTGCTCAAGAAGTTGCCGGTGGACAAGATTCTGGCGACGGTGCTCGGTGCGATCGGCGGCGCTGGCGGCGCTCAGTTAGCGCAACTGATCCCGCAGATTCAAGAACTGCTCGCCAATGCTGGCTACGGCGCCGAAGCCGGCGTTGGCGCTGGCGCCGGCGCGCTGCTGACGATCATCGGCGGCCTCATCAAGAAGGCGATGGCGGGCCCCAGCGCCACGGCCTGATCGCGACAGCTCTTTGGAAAGCCGCTACCAACCGAGTAGGGCCTTCCACACGAGTCTGGCCACGACGACGTAGGCGTTGTCCCACGCCTCCGGTCGGAGGAACTGCACCTCTAGTGCGGCTGAGCCGATGAACGGCCGCAATAACCAAGCTAACTGGACGGCGACGAAGACGTACGCAATCGCCCACCACCGCATCAAGAGTCGGTGCCGCCTGTCGCGCGCGATCAGCGGCCGCAGGTTGCGACGCAGCACGAACTGCCCCGCCACACTGGCGACTGCGAACGCGGCGCCGTTGAACAACAACGCCGTCCGGTAGTCCTGCGACGAGACGTAGAGAAGCACCGTCAAGGGCGCTAGTGAAGCGAGCGTCACCGCCACTGCGGCTTGTGCTGTAACCAGGGCGTGGGCGGCTCGGCTGAAGTCACGCCGCAATCCGAGCAGCGTGCTCAACACGAAGAAAGTCGGCAGGCTGACCGCGAACGCCCCGAGGATCAGCAGCGGGGCTTTGATCGCCGAGAAGACAAGCTGGACCTCCCATTGCGGCAATGAGTTGGAGGCGCGGTAAAGCCCCATGGCGGCGCCGTAAAGACCCCCGAACACCACGACGCAAGCGAGCCGTTCCACCAACCGAACGCCGCGGTCGGGCGCCATCGCCTCGCCACGCAGCACCGTGTCGGCAGTTTGCAACAGTGAGGGGGCAGGCTTCAACAGAGGCTACCAGCAAGGAATGGTTGCAAGACCACGGACCGACATCCCGCTCGGCCGATTTCTCAACCACCGAACAGCAACTCTCGCAACGCTCCCAGCACGGAGGCAAAGAAATTGGATTCACGCCCTCGGAAAAAGGCGAACGGCTGCTCGGGGTTGCCGATGAACGGGCGCAGCACCCAACCCATCTGGGCGCCGACAAGCGAGAACAACACGACCCAGCAGCGGAAGACTAGCCGTGTGTGGTCCCCGACAACTTGCCCCGTGGGCATCTCCAGCGCGCTAGGCGTGGCTTCGTCGTCTTCATCGTTGTGTTCCGACGCCGAGTCGTCTTCGGTCAGGATCACCCCGTGAGAAGGCGCCGGCGTCAACACTCGGTGCAGGGTCTGCAGCAAGAACGCCAACCCCAGCACGCCGGCGACGCCAAACGCGGCGACGTTCAGCAACACGACGAACGGATAACTCGTCGTCGTCAGTGAGAAGAACAGCACAATCGTACCCAGCGACGCGAGCACCGCTAAGTTGACGGCGATAGACGCGGTGAGCAGACGGGTCATCCCCAACAACGTCAGCCGCGACCCGATCAGCGCGTTGGCGACGTAGAGCGATGGGAGCGTTACGACAAGCGTCAACAAGAACAGCGCCGGAGTCTTCAGAGTCGACGCCGCCACCTGCAAGACGGGGCCCAACGGATCGTTAAGCCCCGGTGGCTGCGTCTTCAAGAGTGAGAACGAGCCCATGCACGCGCCGTAGAACATCGCCAGGAGCGCGGCGACGGCGGCGAGCCCCCGCGCCGAGACGTTCAGGCTTTTTTCCGAGAGGGCCTCGGGCCGGGTCATCTCGCCGCGCAACAGGCGGTCGAGGTCCAAGAGTCGGTCACGCAGATACGCGAATCGAACGTCCAATCGAAACTCGCCAATGAATTGCGGGGCGTCAAGCAAGCACGTCGAATACGACGGCGACGCCTCGGGCGAAGTTCCCACGGGAGCATTTGATTTCGGCGGCTGCGACCCGAGCAAGGCTCAGCAGCGAGTGCGGCGCAATGATCTCAATTGGCTCGGGCTACGCCGACGCCATAGCGGCGAAGCCCCGGCCGAACACGACGCGGGGACATCGCCGACTTCCGTCTTAGCAGCACACGCGCGCCGACTTGCCTCGCAGGTATCCCAACTCCGTGAGCAGATTGTACTGGGCGTACAAGCCGACCACTTCGCCGGTTGTCTCGGCGGAGAACTTCTCGACGATCTTGGCGCGGTCGCCTTCGATCGTCCGGACCGACACGTCAAGCGAGCGTGCGATCGCTTTGTTGAGCTGCCCCTCGACGATTGCCTGGAGCACCGTCTTCTCGCGCGTCGATAGCTGCGAGACGGCGACGCTGATCTGCTCGAAACGCCGGCGGATCCGGACGTGGAGCTGATCGTGCTCGACGGCCCTATCGATCGCGGTGATCAGGTCGTCGGCTTGGTAGGGCTTCTCCAGCACCGTCACGGCGCAACGCTCCATAAACTGGATCGCCGCGGGGACATCGGCCTGACCGATTGTCACGATGATCGGCATCGGCTCGTGCTGACCGGCGAGGCGGTCCTGCACGTCACGGCCGTTGACGCCCGGCACGTTGTAGTCGAGGACCAGCACGCCCGGCCGTGGCATCGCGCCGGCGGCTAGGAAGTCTTCCGCCGAGGCGAAAGTCTGGCAGCGGTAGCCGCGCTGGGTGACCAGATCGGCGACCGAGTCGCGGACATGCGGATGGCTTTCGACGATGTAAATGGTGGCCCGGGAAGAGTTGCTCTCGGCGCCAGCGGTAAAAGTGGTAATGTCAGACATTGCTCTGTTCGCCTTCTTTTGAGCCCTCCTTTCGGGGGGCAATAACGACGGCGCCCGATCCGTCGGGCATCGACGCCGGATGTAACCCTGTGGTTATCCGTCCTAGAAGTAAGCAATTCAGCGGGTCCCCGCATTACGCCTAGCCGAAAGATTTTAGGAGACAAGCGGGTCTTTTTCGCGTAAGTTGTTGAGCGGAAACAGCTTGGAAGAATTGGCGACAGCACCATTTTCCTAATTTTCCTGGGCGTCCCATGGGCGAGGCGACCCGAATCACGCTTCTCGACAGGGTTCGCCAGACGCAAGCTGGCGACTCGTGGGATGAGTTTGCCGCCGTCTACGACGCCCTGATTCTGGCCTGGCTCCGTCAGCAAGCCATCACCGACGCCGACGCCGACGACATCCGCCAGGAGGTCATGAAGACCGTCGTCCAGGAAATCGCCAACTTCGACCACAACGGCCGTCCCGGGGCGTTCCGCAATTGGTTGCGTAGAATCACAGCGAACCGAATGCGCAGGTTATGGCAGAAGCGCGGGCGTAGCTCGGGCGAAGAAGCCGGCGCCGACATCGGGGTCCTGGCCGAGCAACTCGAGGATGACGCCAGCCGACTGACGCATGTCTGGGACGCCGACCACGATCGGTTCGTGCTCAACCGCTTGCTCGCCTTATTGAATGGTAGATTCTCAGCAAAGAGCTTGGCCGCCTTCCGCCGCTTGGCGATCGGCCAGGAAGACGTGGAGGAGGTCTCCAAGGACCTCGGCATGAGCATCGGCGCTGCGCGGGTCGCGCAGCACCGGGTGCTCCGTGCGCTGAAGGAACTCGGAGCCGGGCTGATCGACGTATGACCGCCTGAGACGAATGACCACGAACGAAGAGCCCGGCGTAGCGCGCGGCGTCCATCCCGATGATGCGACGCTGGTTTCGTGGGTTCAGGGCGTCTTGCCCGTCGAAGCGGCCAATCGCCTCGAATCTCACATTGAGGCCTGCGACGAATGCGCCCGACGTCTTGAAGAGGTGACGGCCAAGCCCGACCCGTTCTTGCAAAAGCTCCGCGGCGCCGCCGGCCTCTCGGTCACGCTGCCCGGCGCCGATGGCCCGGAAGAAACGCTGGCCGACGCGAATCTGATGTTCGGCGCCCTAGCCCTTCAAGCGGGGCTGGTTACGGCCCAGCAACTCGCCGACGCCTGTGTGCTGTGGTCTTCCCGCGGTGGCAAACCCCTCGCCGACCTCATGGTTGAGCAGGGATGGATCGACGAAGCCGCCCGTAATTCCGTGAAGACTCTGCTCGCCGCCAAGGCCGCTCCGCGCCACCGCGTCGCCGCTGAAACGATCTCCAGCCGTGACCCGCACGGGCTCGACCTCAACGAGGCCATGTCACTCACGCCGCTGTCGAACGATCGACTGCGGCTGTTGCACCTGCACTCGCACGGCGGCATCGGCCAGGTCTGGCTCGCCCAAGACACGGTGCTCGGCCGTGAGGTGGCGCTCAAAGAGTTACTGCCCGAGCTACGCGGCTCGAAGCGCCACCGCGAGCGGTTCTTGCGAGAAGCCCGCGTCGCCGCGCAGCTGTCGCATCCCGGCACGGCGCCGGTCTACGAGTACCGCGAAGAGGGCGGCCGCTGCTACTACACGATGCGGTTCTACTCGGGCCGGACCCTCACCGAGGCGATCCAGCAGGCCCACGCCGAACGTGAGAAGCACGACGAGGCCGACGCGTTCGAAAGGCTCTTCCCGCTGATCGAGCAGTTCCTCACGGTCTGCGACACGATCGCCTACGCCCATTCCAAGGGCATCATCCATCGCGACCTCAAGGGAGAAAACGTCGTCCTTGGCGAATTCGGCGAAGTCACCGTCATCGACTGGGGCCTCGCCAAATCGATCGACGACAAGGAAGGGAGCGTCGCTCTGCATCGTGAATCGACCGAGCCGCACAAGACCATCGAGGGCGAACGCCTGGGCACGCCCGGGTTCATGTCGCCCGAACAGGCGCGGGGCGAGCAGTCCTTGATCGACGAGCGCACCGACGTCTACGGGCTCTCGGCGGTGCTGTACGAGATCCTCACCTCACGCCCGCCATTCACCGGCGAGACGGCGAACGAGGTGATGCACCGCGTCGAGACGCAGCCCCCGGTGCGTCCCAGCGCTTTGCATCCGAGCACGCCCGACGACCTCGAAGCGATCTGCCTCAAGGGCCTCGCGAAACAAAAGGAAGACCGTTACGCAACGGCGAGCGAACTGAGCGAGGCGATCCGTCATTGGGTCACCGAACGGCTGCGGAAACGCCAAGAGTTCGATCGGCAGGCCCGCTTCTACGCGCTCTCGCACGACATCTTCAGCGCGATGGACCACCAGGGATACATCCAGCAGGTGAACCCGGCGTACGCGAAGTTCTTTGGCTACTCAGACAACGACCTCCCCCTCGGTGAGCACTTCTCCCAACGTCTCCACCCCGACGACATGCCGCTGGTTTCGCGGCGATACAACAAAGCCCAGCGCGGTGAGTCCCAGGGAGAGGCGGTGCTGCGCTTCGCAGGGAAGGACGGCGTCTACCGCGCGGGGCGTTTCACGCTCTCGACCATCCCCGGCGACCCTATGATCTACTCGGTCGGGCGCCCCGTCGACGAAGAGAGCGAACGCCGCCGGCTCACCGACGAGCGCTCGCGGTTCTTCTCGTTGTCGCATGACTTGTGCGTCATCTACGATGAGCACTTCCGCATCGAGCAGTTGAACCAAGCGCTCCTCGATTTCCTGGAGACGGATGAAGACACGATGCTTGGCGCTGAGGGGCTGGGGTGCGTTCACCCCGAGGACAAGCCCGCCGTGCAGCATCACGTCGATTCGGTCCGTGATGGCGGATCGGCGCAAGACATTGTCTGCCGCGTCATTACGAAACGGGGCAAGACACACCTCACCAACTGGACACTGTCCCGCGTCCCCGGCGAGCAGACCCTCTACGCCCTCGGTCGGCCGCTCGATGAGCAGAGCGAACGACGCCGCGCCCACTCCGCCCGGGCACGCTTCTTCACCCTATCGCCGAACCTGTTTGTCATCTCGGACGAACGGGGACGCGCCGCCCAGGTGAATCCCGCTTGGAAGGAACGGCTTGGATGGGAGGCGGAAGAAATCATCGGCCAGCCTTTCCACAACTTCGTCCACCCCGACGACATCCCCACAGCCACACGCGCCGCCCGCCGCGCTCTGGTACGCGAGCCTGTAGTTGATCTGGACGTTCGGATGCGGTGCAAGGACGGCGCCTACAAGACCTTCACCTGGATGCTCACCCACGCCCCAGGCGAGAGAGCCAACTACGGCATCGGCAGGGAAGTCGTTACGGCAAGTCCCCCGCAATCGATGGCTTGATAGCACTCAAGCCTGCGGCGACTTCTCGTCGAAGTCGAAGTCGTCGAGGCCCAGTTCGCCGGCCGGCCGTGAGAGCAAGTCGCCGCTGCCGGTCGAACGTGTGGGGTCGGGGCGTTCGGCGGCGGGGGCCCGGCGGACCACCAACCGCGTGCGGCTCGCCTCGACGACTTTGACGTACTCGCCCGGATCGATCGCTTGGCCCTGGCTGACCGCGTCGAGCATCTGGCCGTCGATCTCGATCGACCCCGCCGGCAGCATCTTCGACCGCGCGACGCCAACGCGGCCCACCAAAGTCCGACGGTCGCCCTCGGGGAGCACTTCTTGTTCGGTCGGCGCAGCGCCCACCAGGACCTTGCCCAGCGGCGTGCTGGGCAAGTACGTAAACGCGAAGTAGAGCAAGACCGGCGTCAGCACCACCTCCGCCGCGGCAAACGAAAGCCCGTAGAACCAGCCGCCCGACGTGTAAGCGCTGTAGATCGCCCCGATAAAGCACGCCGCCGACAAGAAGCCCAACAGCCCGCCCGAGGGAAAGAACACCTCGGCAATAACGAGCAAACTGCCAACGAGCGTCAGCAGCACAGCGATCGAGATTCCGTCGAGGGCGTTCAATTCAGAGTGGGTGAGGCTTGAGGCAACAGGCTTGAGAGCAGGAGTGGGCAAACATTAACGAAGGTTAGGAGGGAGAGGGAAAAGACCATGGTTCGCTTGCGCTTCCCTCGTCCCTAGCCCCTCGTCCCGCGTCCCTCCTTTCAGCTTACCCCTGGACGCGGCGGACGACGACTCGGTTCGCGTGCGTTTCGACGACCTCGACGGCGTCGCCGCGTTCGACGAACTCGCCGCGCGTAACGACATCGACCAGCTCGCCGTCGATCTCCACGCGGCCCGTTGGCAACAGGTTGGTGGTCGCGACGCCGCGGTGGCCCAGCAGGTGCTCGTAGTCGGCCAGCTGTTCGCGGCGGTCCTGCTCGATGCGGTCCGCCTCCTCGAGCGGCCCCAGAGTCGCCCGGCGGAACAGGGCCGATTGCGGCAGGTACTGGCGCAGCACTCCCGCCAGGATCAAGAACGCGAAGCCCGCCCCGGCGACCGTCGCCAATGAGTTGCGTAGTTCGTAGAGCTGCGCTTCGGTCTGCGGCAGGATGAAGGTCTGACTCGCCAGCACGATCGACGCGATGATCAACAGCGACCCGCCGACGCCAAAAATGCCCAGCCCCGGCAGCACCAGCAGCTCCAGCAGCACGAACACCATACCCGTCACGAACAGCAGCACCTCGAGCCAGTCGGCCGTGCCATCAAGGAACTTGCTCCAGAAGAACAGCAGCAGCGCGACGGTCGCTACGAAACCACCGATGCCGACGCCCGGCGAGTGCAACTCGATGTAGATGCCGACGATGCCGATCACCAGCAGCAGCGCCGCCAGCCCGGGCGACGCGAGCGCTTCGACAAGCTCGAGCGCCCAATTCGGTTCCGAAGTGCGCGGCGGCTCGGTAAGCCCGTACAAGGCTTGCAGGTCGTCGAACTGCTCGACGGTCTGCCAGGCGATGCCCGAATCGACCGCCCTTTCGGCGGGGATGTCGAGGGCGACGCCGGCGGCCTTCACCTCCTCGCCCTTGCGCCACTCGGCCGCGGCGGGCTGCTCCTCGAGTTCCTCGGGGCTAAAGACCCGCTGGGCGCCCGTCTCGCGATTGGTGTAACGGGCGAGTTCGATGCTGCCGTCGAACGCCGCCGCCAGCAGCGACCAGGTTCGCGCCGTGGCGGGCGCTAGGGTCTCCCGCACCGTCGTGCGGGCGGCGTCGATCTCCGCCTGCGGGTCGGCGAGGAGCCCTTCGAGTTCCTTCTGGAGGTTGGGATCGAGCCTGCCCGGGTTCTCCTCGGCATCGCCGGCGATCGGCTCGGCGCCCCGCAGCACGGCGCCCTCCTGCATCACCAGCTGATCGCACGCCAGCGCCACCAGCGCCGCCGGCCCTTCGGCCCGTTTGGGGACGTAGGCGACGGTGCGGACCTCCCCGTCGCCCAGGTCCGCCAGCGTCTGCGCGAGCCGCAGCGCCGCGGGCAAGTCGCCGCCGGTCGAATCGATCCGGACGCCAACCCAGTTCACGTTGGTGCGTTCCAGCTCGTCACCGATCAGCGTCTCGATCCGGCGCACCAGTCGCTGGTTCACCGGCCCCGACAGATCGACCATTACCGGGCGCCATTCGCCGGCGATCGATTGGTCTTCGTTGAGCGACTCGCTTGGCACCGAAAGGGCCCGCGCCAGCGATTCACGATCGGCGACCAGGTACTTGGCGATCCCCTCCTCGCGCGCCTCGCGGCCGGTGAAGACGGCCAGCGTCCCCGGGGGGGCGAGCACGTCTTCGCTGACCACGGCCCGCTCTTCACGCAGCGCTTCGAGGTCTGCGCCCAACGCGAACTCGACGCCGCGATCGGTCTCCAATCGCACCAGCTCGGCGGCCCGATCGACCATCGCTAGAACCACCGCCGGCGGCGCCGTGCGGCGGGCCTCGGCAATCTGCTCGTACGAGGCGCGGATGCCCGGCTCCAGCGGGCGGGCGGCGTCCTCATCGGCGCCGGCGCGGCCGACCTGCGCCTCGGGCGCCATCGCGATCTCTTCACACGCCAGCGCCACCAGCACCGCGTGCCCCTCGATCGAATCGGGGAGGTACGCCAGCGTCTTCACCCGCGCCATCTCATCGCTGACCAGGAACCGCGCCAGCCGCAGCGCCCGCTCGAACTCCGTCGCGCCCCCTTCGGGGGTCGGGGCGAACTCGAGCACCAACAACGGCCGTCGGTCCCCTACGCCAGCGGGGGCCTTCCCGAGCTTCTCGATGGCGCGTTGCAGCCGCGCCTGGTACACCGTGTCGTCGTTGCCAGTGATCGGCAGCCGCAGCCGCACCAGGGCGACCTGCCTCGGGTCGGCCTTCGCTTCGCCATCGGCCCCCTCTTCCTCGACCTCTCCCGCCGCCGGCGGGACCTCGGCGGGCTCGGCTTCTGCCGCCGCTCGCCCCCTTACAGGGAGCAGCAGGGCCGCGAGCAGCAACGCGGCACGCACCCATCGCGGCAGACCGCTCGGCGATAATGACGCGACGCTCATCCTGGGGACGCCTCTCTCTCTTTGCCTGGTCGGTTTGAGTCCGATCGCTTTTCCGACAGCCCCGATTATACCGCCATCGGTGGCTAAATCGGAGAACATTGCGCCGCCAACGCCCGCGCGCCAACGTGGCGAATTCGGCGCCGGCGCCGTAGCCTAAAGACGTAGCGACGGCTCTCGACCGCCGCCGCTCCGCACTTCTCTGACCCTCCTTCGTTCGCGGCGCCGCTGGCTTGCCGCGAAACCGGCGAGCCGTGTCCGAAAACGTCCCCACCCCCGCCGTGCCGCCCCCCGAACTCCTCGACAGGTCGGCGATCGCCCCTCCCCCGCTGGAACCGCCATCGCACGCCGAGACTTCACCCGGCGACGGACGGGAAGCGTACGGCTGGATGATCAGTTTCGCGGCCCACGCCCTGGTCTGCCTGCTGCTGGCGGTCTCGACGATGCCGCCGCTACCGCTCTCGACGACGTTCACGCTACTCGGCGAGCCGCCGCCGGCCGAGGTGCTCGACGAGTCGCTCGACCTCGACGACGCGTCATTCGAGCTGGCGTCCGAGGACCTGTCGCAACCGCTCGAGAACGCCGCCGCGCCGCCCCTCGCCGCGCCGACGCCCGAAATGACCACCGCTCCGCAGCCAGCGGTGGACTTGTCGTCGCTGTTGGCGAGCTCGTCGATTTCGATGCCCACCGATACGAGCTTCGCCGTGGTGCCCGGCACGGGGACCGACGGCCGATCGGACGCCGGCCGCGCCGCGCTCGTGGCCGCCAAGGGGGGATCACCCGCCAGCGAGGCGGCCGTCGCCCGCGGCCTCAAGTGGCTCGCCGATCACCAGAACCCCGACGGCACGTGGAGCCTCATCCACACCGCCGGCGAGTGCCGTGGGCGTTGCGACCATCCCGCGAAGGTTCCCGGCAAGGACCCGTTCAACGACTCGCTCACCAGCGCCACGGGGCTCGCCTTGCTGCCGTTCCTCGGAGCTGGCGAGACCCACAAGCGCGGCCGCTACCGCCGCGTCATCCGCAACGGCCTGAGCGCGCTGGTGCGGCTCGGCAAGCTCGACGAAGACAACCCCGGCCTCACCTGGGCCGATAGCGGCAGGATGTACGCCCACGGCATCTGTGCGATCGTGCTTTGCGAGGCGTACGGCCTCACCAAGGACCCCGAGCTCCGCGCGCCGGCGCAAGCGGCGTTGGCTTACTTGGCGTACGCCCAAGACCCGGCCGGCGGGGGCTGGCGTTACCGACCACAAGAAGCGGGCGACACCTCGGTCACCGGCTGGCAGATCATGGCGTTGAAGAGCGGCATGCTCGCCGGCTTCCAAACGCCGCCACGGATCGCCAGCCGTGCAAGCCAGTTCCTCGACTCGGCCAGCACCGACAACGGCTCACGCTATGGCTACCTCGCCGCGCCCGAACCCGTCGACGGCGCCGAGCCGCCCCCTTACAACGGCACGCCGACGCTCACCGCGGTCGGTCTGTTGTGCCGCATGTACCTCGGCTGGGACCACGACGACGACCGCCTCGCGCGCGGCGTCGAGCGGCTGGCGAAGGAAGGCCCCCGCTCCGGCAACTTCTATCACAACTACTACGCCGCGCAGACGATCTTCCATCACACCGGCGGCGTCGGCCCCGTGTGGCGTGAGTGGAACGAGAAGGTGCGCGACCAACTCGTCGAGCAACAAGCGACCCGCGGCCACGAACGGGGCAGCTGGTGGATCGAGGGTCCCCACAACGACCGCGGCGGTAGGTTGTACGCCACGGCGTTGGCGACGATGACCCTCGAGGTCTACTACCGCTACCTGCCGCTGTATCAATCCGAAGCGATCCAAACCGCGCTGCCCGATTAGTGGCGAAGCGCCCTGTGAGCCGTCGGCGCTAGCCGCGGGTAACCCCGGTTGTAACGTCACCCACGGCTAGAGCGTGCTTCACTTGGCCGTAGCGTTTCTAGCCTAGCTCTGATCCACGGAGCAACGTGGAGAAGTCTCGCGCAGAGACGCAGAGCTGGATGCCTTCAAGACTCACGCAAAGCCGCGAAGGCGCAAAGACGAAGTCGTTGAGAAATGAGCGCAGCCGCAAACGATCAAACAGCAACACGTTCTTTGCGGCTTGGCGCCTTTGCGTGAATCTTCGCTGTCTACCCTCTGCGCATCCGCGTCTCTGCGCGAGACGCTACGGCAACATGAAGTACGCTATAGCGCCGACGGCTCACGGTCGCTACCGCGTCGCGTCGCGATAGCGCGCGGCGAGTCGCATCCGCATCCGACCGCGGCTATCGACTTGATGCGCCGTGACGCCGACGCCTTGCTGGCCGCTCAGCGCGATCGGGCCGGTCAGGTCGGCGCTCACCATCCGGCAGGTCGGTTCTTCGATCTCGAAGACGCCCTCGACAAACAGCCCCATCTGCCCCGAGCCGGTCGCGGACGCCTCGACATCCGCCGCGAACCGCGCGACGCGAAGGCCCTCCACGTCGCGCAACTCTTCGAGCGTGAGCGTGAACTTGTCGACGGTCCCGAACTGCTTATCGAACCCCAACGCTCGTTGGGCGAGCTCGGCGGGGATATCGAGCTTCTCGCCAACGGCGATCGTCTTGCCGGCGAGGAACTCCGCCAGCGGGCTCGCCGTGCCGAGCGTTTCCATCGCCCGGACCACCAAGGCGTACTCTTCCAACGTGGGCATTGTCCCCTTCTCGGTGAGGACCGACAGCTTGTCGTTCTCGCCACGCTCGCAGTGATACGTCTTGCCGGCGACGATATCCGCAGCCGACTCACCGTTGTGAGTGCTCGTCGCCTCAAAGAACCGCACCGCGGCGCCGACGACGCGGCCCTCGCGCGTGCTCGACGCGGTCACAAGTCGGCGCTGCACGCGCTCGACCTCACTCGAGTCCTGATCAATGACCTGCGTGCCCTGCCGCATCGTCGTGTCGAGCTTCATCTCCAGCCGCACCGATTGCTCCACGGCGTCGCCCACCACCGACTGCCGCCGACCGAACGTAGCGGTCTCGGCCAACCCAAGCGAAGGCGCCAACAGCGCTGCTAGCAACAAGAGACGGGGCGACATGCGAGGGCTCCATTGAGTTCCGTGGAGCCGATAGAGTCCCGCAACCACCAATCCCGCAGCAAGACCGATTTGCTACCCGCAAATTGCAGATGACTCTCAGCCGTTGGCGGCAGCCCACGGCGCGGCGGGCACCAGGATTCCGCCGTGGGCTGCCGCCGACGGCTGAGACCCGTCGCAGGGGACGACGTCACTCCTCATCCGACCCCAACTGCTCCTGCGTCTCTTCCCACGACAGCCTTACCTGCTCGACGCGGCGCAGCGGGTCGTCGAGCGGGTCGTCGCCGCGGCGCACCAGGCGCTGCTGCACGTCGGCTTCTTCTTCGAGCGTCTCGACCCAGTCCGGAAGGTCGAGCCCCGCGCCGCCCGCTTCGGCGAGCAGCATCTCGACTTCGATCTCCAGGGCGGCGAACGCCTCACTCGGATCGACGTCCTCATCGGCGCCCATCGCGGGGCCCACCAGCGACCGCAAAAGGTCGATCGTCAGCGGGCGGACAAACCGCTCGGCGAGCCGCTGCGACACCGTCGGCAGTCGCATGCCGTAGCGCTGCGCGAGTTGCTCCAAGCCCTTCTGGTGATTGTCGGCCGCTTCGCGCGTGCGCTCTTCAACGGCGCGGCGCCACAGCGCCGCGGCGGTCGAGCGGCCGCTCTCCACCAGGATGCGGTGGGCGAGCGCCACCGGTTTCAAGTTCCACGCCACGCGGTCGTAGGCGTTCTTCAGCCGCAGGAAGTCCACCAGGGCGTGGAGCATCTCGCCACGGTCCGACTGCGTGGTCGTCGCGTTGTAGTCGCGGTAGACGGCGTAGTTCTCGACGACCGCCTCGATGGCGACCGTCAGGTGGCGGATCGCCTCGTCGCGTGGGATCGCGACGTCGATCGCTTCGAGAAGCTTCGGCGCGTCGTCGGGCGGGTCTTCTCGCAGGTTGTCGAGCCAGACGCCGACCTTCTGGTGCAGGATCGCCCGCAGGTTGCTGAGCGTCAGGAAACGCTGCGTGAACAGGTCCTCGCCGTACTGTTCGACGAAGCGGACAAAGCGTTCCCACTCGCGCGGGTCGGCGAGGCGTTCGACGACGCTCAGCCGCACCGTCTTGCTGTGCGAGAGCCAACGCCCCAGCTCGGCCTCGGTGAGGTCTTGCAGCGACTCGACGAGCATGACGTCGGCCGCTTCGCCCGATTGCTCGGCGATACGCCACGTCTCGCTCGAGGCGACCAGACAACGCACGATCGACGCGTAGCCCGCCTCGAACAGCCGGTCGTACTCCGTCACCGCGCCGCGACCGACCGGGTGGTCGGTCTCCATCTTCTGCGCGACCTCGAGCAGGTCGGTCGTCTCTTCGATCAGGCCGAGCCGCGGCATCCACGTCAGCAAATCGCTAACAAGTCGGTGCAAAGCCCGCGCGCGGACGATCTTCCGCGGATCGCCGCCGCGACTGATGGGGATGTAGAGCAGTTCTTCGGCGGCGAGCGCCGTGCGGAGCGGCGGCCAGTGATTGCGGACGCCGTCGGGGTCGGCGAGCAACACCGCGCGCAGGATGCCGACCGCGGCGCCGACGGCCTTCGGCGTGTCGGGCGCGGCGGCGCTGTCGTCGACGGCCATCGCGCCCGTCGCGGCGCGGAGCAGCCGGGCTGCGTCGGCGGCTTCGACACAGGTGGTGATCACACCCTCGACGATCGCGTCGCGGATGGTCCGCAACCGGTCGTACTCGACCATCGACTCGTGGTCACCCATCGGCTGCGGCAGGTGGTGCGTATGGACCTGCTCCAGGAGCTGGGTCAGCTGCGCGCCGCGCTGCACCGCCATGCGGCGCCAACTGGCGATTGTCTCGGCGCGGTCGTCCGCCTTCCCGCTGCGGACACCCCACACAACGGCGGCGTGCTTCCACAGCCTCGACACCGTGTTGAGGAACGCCAGGCGCCCTTCGAGCCGCTCGGCCTCTTCCTCGAACTCCAGCCGCGTGTCGTCGCCACCGGGCTCGAAGATCGCGCTATCGATCCCATCGTCGGTGCTGTCTTGGAACGGCATCTCCTCATAAAGCGAGTCGAAGATGCCCCCCTCGTCCTCTCCTTCGTCGTCGAACTCGTCTTCGTCGTCGAACTCCGAGTCGTCGTCGCCGAAGCCAAACAGCTCGTCCTCGTCGTCGTCGAAGAGCTCGTCGAGCAAATCGTCATCGTCGTCGCTGTGCAGGCCGAGCTCGAACTTCGGCGCCTCCCACAGCTCTTCGGCGTTGGCCTCGAGGTGATCGAAGAATTTCGCCACCAGCGGCCACTGATCCTCGCCGGTCTCCTCGCCCTTTTTCTCGACGAGCCGCAGCCAACGCTCGGCGAGCGGGTGGAACGACGCGTCGCCGTCGTCGAGCGGCGTCAGGTCCACCTGGCAGACCCACCGCATCAGCAGCGCCATCGACGCCACGAGGTCGCCTTTCTCGAGCAGCGCTTCGACGACCTGCTGAAACGCCTTTGGCGAGTCGAACTGATCGACGAACATCGCCCAGAAGTTGATGTCCCCCGCGGCGGCTCCGGCCTTGTGCCAGGCGTTGAGGGCGCCGGCGACGAGGTTCGTCGAGACCTCGACCTCTTTTGCGAGCAGTCGTCGCACGCCACTCACCATCGGCGTGGCGAACTGGTCCCACCAGATGGCGATCCGCTCGAGCGTCGTCGAGAAGAACCGCTCGTACTCCGAATCATCGATCGCCGCCGCTTCGCTCCACGCCCGCGCGCAGAGGCCGAGCAACTGTTCGACGACCTGGATCAGGTCATCGACGCGGTAGTCGTGGATCGTGTTCTCGATCGACGGGAACAGGCTGTAGTTGCCGCCGAAGCCGACGACGTTCCACGGATCAACGAGCGCGCCGCACTCGATGCCACGCTCCAGCAGGTCTTCGATCTCGGGCGTCAGCTCCGCGGCGACCGCGAGGTCGTGGGCGTCGAGCGCTTGGTGGCCCGCCGTGAGTTTGCAGTAGATCTTGCAGAGGATCCGCGACGAGGCGACCCGCACCTCGTTCGCTTGTTCGAGCGCCGCGTTCGCCGCGCCCATGCGGGCGTAGACCCGCGCGAGCCGTACGCGCTGCAGCTGCTCGGCGCGGCGGCGGGCGATCGACTGGTTGAGGTGCTGTCGCGCACCGGCGAAGGGCTGGTGCAGCCGCTCCGCTTCGCGTCGCAGGCGCTCGCCATGGTGGCCATCGACGCGGGCGAGCAGCTCGGCGTAAAAGCGATCGCGGTACGCGGCGATCTGCGGCAACAGGGTGCCGAGCGTCTCGTCGCCGCTGTGGGCCGTCGGGCCCGAACCGCTGACGCCCGAGGCCATCAGGATCGTCCCGGCGAGGACCGCCGCCGCTTCATCGAGCAGCTCGTCGCGCGTGAAGCTGCCATCGGTGCGGTCGCTGGCGTCTTGCTCGACGCGTTCGCACAGCGCGTCGAGCACCACGGGCTGTAAGACGAAGCGCCGGTAGTTGCCGCTGCCGTCGATATGGTTGGGGTCCCAGAGCCCGAAGTGGTGATTGGGCCGCTTGTGCGCCGGGTGGTCGAAGTCGTACGCCCGCGGGTCGAGCGCCAGCTCGTCGAGCAGGGCCGGGTCGAAGTACGCGGCGCGGAGGATCCCCTCGTCAGTCTCACGGAGGATCTTGAGCGTGCGGACGATCAGGTCGTGCCGCCTGCCGTGAGCCGCCCCCGCCGAAGCGATGTAGAGCGGGATCGGGCGGATCCACTCGTGGCGGTAGGGCTCGATCTTCTGGTCGGTCTCCAGCACAGCGATCGGCCGGTAGCCGATGAAGTCGTCGAGCCTGTCGCGGGCCGCGTTGAGGGCCGCCTCGTCCCACGGGGGTCCCGAGGAGAGAACCGCCTCGAAGACCCGCCCCAAGAAGAACGGGCGCCACAACTCGTGGTCTTCCCGCCCCCAGAGGACGTCGGCGTGGAAGCGGCCGTAGGCCTGCCTGAATTGCCCTGTAAGCCGTAGAACGCCCAGGGCCTGCTCGGCGTCGGCAAAGGCCTTTCCCTCCGCTCGAAGGGCCTCCAGGCGATGCGAGAGGGCCGATAGGACGCGGTCCACCGAGGGCGGGTTAGCCCCCCCGGCGACGGTCTCCTCCAGGGCGAACAGCTCGTTGAGGGCCGCCAGGAACGCCCCGTCGCTCGCTCCGGACGAGAAATTGAGGTAGCCCAGCACCACCCGTTCGCACTGGGCTCGCCGCTCCCGCGGGTCGTGTGCCGCGGGTTCGCTGCCCATCGGGTCGTCGGGCTGAGAAGTCATAGGCGTCGCGGGCGGAGCGAAGAGTGGGCTACAGACCCCTCTCGAAGCGGAGCGCCCGGTAACGGTGGGCCGACAACAGTTGGGATAGGGCGCAATTTAAGAGTCGTGCGGGGCAGGGTCTAGCCGCTGGGCCCGCGGGACGCCGCGAAGCGTGCAGCCGCCGCCGCCCGCGATTACCATAACAAGACCGGTCGGCCCCTGCCGCCCACCGCCCATCCGCCACTAATGCCCCCGTCCCCGGGCTTCTCCCATGCTGCGCAGCCTCCGCTCATTGACTCACCGCCTGCCGCTGTTCGCCGCCCTGTTGGCGACCGCAAGCTCCGTCGTCGCCTCGCAGGTCGTCCCCCGGCACACGGCAGAGATGGCGGGCCTCGAGCGAGCTTGGTTTACCCAGGCGCCCCTCGACCCGGCGACGCAGACCGTAGTCGGCGTCAAGCTATCGGGCGGGTCGCTCTACGTGCTCACCTCGGCCGGTATGCTCCAGGCGTACGACGCCGAGACCGGCGCATCGCGATGGAACACACGGCTCGGTGATGGCGCAAACACCGTGGTGCTCGGCCCCGCGGTAATGCACGACACGGTCCATGAAGACGGCGGCCCCAAGACCCCACGCACGCTGGTCGCGGCAACGGTCGGCTCGACGCTGTATGTGCTCCGCGAAGTCGAAAAGGGCGTCGAAACCATGCTGAAGTTGAAGGTCAAAGGCTCGCCGGGCGCCGGGCCTGCGTTCGCCGAGGACGTGGTGTACGTCCCCGCCATTAGCGGTCGCATGACGGGCTATCCGCTCGACCAGGTGCTGGATGTCTCATTCATCATCGCCTCGCCAGGCGAACTCGCCGGCACGCCGGTCAGCGCCGATGGCAGCCTTATCTGGGCGACCGGCGGTGGACAGGTCTATGGCGCGCCGCTCAAGAACAGCAACGCGGACTACCGGTTCGACGCCAGCGAGCCCCTGTCGGGGCCTCCCGTGGTCGCTGGGAGACTATTGCACTTCTCCACCATTGAAGGCGTCGTTTACGGGGTATCTATCCTGCGGGGACGCGAACTGTGGCGGGCTAACTTAGGCGACGTCGTCCGCAAGCCGGTCGTCGCGGTCGATGGCGTGGTTTACGTCGCGACCGAATCGCAGGTGCTCTGGGCGTTGGACGCTAATACGGGCGAACAGCTGTGGAAAGTCGAGGGCCTGGGCGATTTTGTTTCGGCCTCGGACAAGCAGGTCTTTGCCGTCGCCCCCGACGGCGCGGTGGGCGTGCTTGACAAGGCGACCGGCCGGCCCATCGCCAGCTGGCCCGCCGTCGGCAAGCTAACGCCGATCGCCAACACCGAGAACGACCGCCTGTACTTCGTCTCGGATGACGGGCTCATCCAGTGCTTCCACGCCACGGGCCTCGCCGAACCCTACGTTCACGACGCAAAGCCCGTCGCCGAGGAGGAAGAGGCCGCCGCTCCGAGTGACGAACCCACCGACGAGCCGGCCGAAGAAGAACCCGGCTTTGGCGCGGAAGAAGAAGCTCCGATGGACGACGCGCCGGTCGACGGGTTTGACCCGTTCGCGCCGACCGACGAAGCCGAGGAGGACGCGCCGGCAGAAGACGACGACCCCTTCGCCGACTTTTGACCGCCCGGCCCCGTTCAGTCGGGGCGCGAACCTCGGGGAAGGCTGCCCTGTCCGCCGGGGACGCGGTACGCTTTGCTCCCCTCAGGTTTTGAGGACCGGGAACGCGTCAGTGCCCGGGTCGTAGCTTTGTGACGGACCGCAGTCAGTGCCCGACGCCCCCTCCGGCGTGGGCCGGATAACGAAGGAGTGTTGGCGTTGTCCGAGCTTGCCCTTTCCGCCGATGCGACGCCCGTAATCGAAAACGATTCCGCAGGCGAATCGACAGGCTCACCACGAGACGACTCTTGGTGGGGCCGTCCCGGCGGCGGCCGCGAAGTCCTCACCATCGCCACGCCGCTGGTGGTGTCGAGCCTGTCGTGGACGGTCATGACATTCGTCGACCGGATGATGCTCAACAACTGGTCGGGCGGGGCGATGGCGGCGGCCTTCGTTGGCGGCGTCCTCTGGTTCGCGGTGATCTGTCTGCCACTGGGGCTGTGCTCCTACGTGGGTACGTTCGTCGCCCAATACCACGGGTCGGGCCAGCCCGAGCGGATCGGCCCTTCGGTGTGGCAGGGCGTGTGGGCGACCGTCGCGGTCACCCCTCTGATGCTGGCGCCAATCTTGTTCTCCCAGGCGGGTTTCCAAGCAGCCGGGCACACGCCCGAAACCGTCGCTCTGGAGACGACCTACTTCGACATCCTTTGTTGGGGTTCGCCAGCCATGCTAGCCTCGGCGGCCCTGTCCTCGTTTTGGAGCGGGCGCGGCAAAACCTGGGTGGTGATGATCGTCGACTCGGTTTTCGCCGGGCTGAATCTGCTCCTCGACTGGTGGTGGATTTTCGGGCTAACCGCGACGATCGGTGGTGAGACGATCACGCTCTTCCCGGCGGCCGGCATCGCCGGCGCGGGCTGGGCGACGGTCGTCTCGTTGTGGCTGAAGACCTTCACCTACACCTTCCTGATGCTCTCGCCGCGTAACCGCGCCGAGTTCGGCGCGGGGGTCTGCGGGATCGATCGGCCGCTGCTGCGACGGGTGTTGACGTTCGGCTTCCCCGCCGGCGTGCAGATGCTGCTCGACGTGCTGGGCTTCAGCGCGTTCATCCTGATCGTTGGAAGGATCGGCGCCGTTGAGCATGAGGCGTCCAGCCTCACCTTCAGCCTCAACCACCTGTCATTCATGCCGGTGGTCGGGTTCGGCATGGCCGCGAGCATCCTGGTGGGCCAGCATCTCGGCGAGAACCGCGACCGCGTCGCCGCCCGCGCGACTTGGACCTCGTTGCAGATCTCTTGGGCCTACATGGCCTTGATGTCGATGGCGTTTATCTTCGCGCCGGGCGTCTTCCTTGCCGGCTTCTTCCAGACCGAGGGCGTCTCCGGCGACGCGGCGCATCGTGCAGCGGTGGCGTCCACAGCGGTGGTGTTGATGCGTTTCATCGCCGCCTACAACATGCTCGACGCGATGATGATCGTCTTCGTCAGCGCCCTCAAAGGCGCCGGCGATACGCGGTTCATCCTGTTCGCAAGCCTCGTGATGGCGTCGCTGCTCGCCCTGCTCACCTGGATGGCGGTCGAAGTCTTCGGCTTCGGCGTCTACGGCTGCTGGGCGTTGATCTCTCTATGGATCGCCAGCCTCGGCACGATCTTCTTCATCCGCTTCCAGCTGGGCTATTGGCGTTCAATGAGGGTCATCGAACGCACGCCGATCGTCGAAGCGGAAGCGTTATCGGCGGAGTGACGCCAACCCATAATCGATCAATTTGATGTGGAAAGAACCACATCGAGCCCTCAATTACCGCCCCATCCCCCCAACTCCTCGTGAAGATTTTCACGAAGCAGCGACCTCGTGACGGCTTTCACAAGGTCGCCCGAATACTGCCGGGAAATGTTCGCCCCGGCGTGGCGGGGTCGCTAGGTTTGCTAAGAGCGTCACGGCAAGGTCGCCGCGACGAACCTCTTCTCACAGCGGCGGTTGAACTTGGTAATTCAACGCAGGCGTCGGGGGCCCTCAGGGTCTTCGGCGGGCGATGAACGAGTTCCAGCGGCCGGCATACCCAACGGGAGCCCTCGCGATGATGGCCACAATCACCGCCCGCGACTTCATGGTCACGCGCCTGACGACGCTGACGCCCGACATGGATGTCCACGACGCCATAAAGCTGCTCTTACGGCATCGTATCTCAGGCGCCCCTGTTGTGGGTCCCCGCGACCAGTACCTGGGTGTCTTCTCCGAACGCTGCAGTATGCAGGTGATCCTCGACGCGGCCTATGAGCAGCTCCCTTCCAGCCAGGTCGGGATGTTCATGGACACCAAGGCAATGACCATCGCCCCTGATACGCAACTGCTGTCGATCGCCCAGGCGTTCTTACTCACCAACTACCGGCGATTGCCGGTGATCGACGAAGACGGCGTGTTGCTCGGCCAGGTAAGCCGGCGCGACGTGCTCAACGCGACCGTCGATATCCTCAAGCCGGCCAAGTCGGTTCGTGAGTCGTCGTTCCTCTACATCAGTGCGCTAAAGACGCGTGAAGAAGCCCCGGTGGGTTGATGCTGGCTGCCGCGGGGAGCTGCGCCACGATGCACGAAAGACGGAGCGCGGTTGAGAACTTCGCGTAGGATGGCGCCGAAGGCCCATCAACGCTACCGCCGCTCGAAGGGTCATGGGCCTTCGGCGCCATCCTACGTAGTTACGTCATGCCTCCCATGGTTTACCTACTATAGCGTACTTCATACTGCCGTAGCGTCTCGCGCAGAGACCCAGAGACGCAGAGACGCCGAGGGTAGGCGGCGAAGACTCACGCCAAGCCGCCAAGCCGCAAAGACAGATTCGTTGAGAAATGAGAAATGAGCGTAGCCGTAAACGATCGCACAGCAACGCGTTCTTTGCGGCTTAGCGCCTTTGCGTGAGTCTTGGAAAGCATCCAACTCTGCGTCTCTGCGTCTCTGCGCGAGACTTCCCCACGTTGCCCCGTGGATCAGAGCCAGGCTAGAAACGCTACGGCCGAGTGAAGCACGCTCTCATTGATGGGAATTGATGCGCCCGAGAAGAGTTGGTAACCCAATAAAGCAAAAGGGCCCCGCAGCACGTTGCTGCGGGGCCCTTTTGTGTTGGGGTGGAAACAGTTGTCGTCGGATCGACAGAACGTCGTCTGCTTAGCGACGGCGGGCGAGACCCACCAGAGCCAAGGCGGCGAGGGCCGCGGCGGTGGGCTCGGGGATGACATTGTCCGGGTCGAGGCTGCCGTCCGGCGTGATGTTGAAGTCTTTCTTGGCGATGAAGGCCAGCGAGCCTGGTTCGCTAGCGGCAACGAGCGTGTTGTTGAGAACAAAATCACCGGCGGTAACCAGCGAACCGGCGGCAAAACCGTTCAGAGACAGCGCCGGGCCGAACTCGAGCAGCAAGCCGAGATTCCAGGGCTGGCTCAGGCCGACCGAGTTGAAGGATGCGGAAGTTGAACCTTCGACCTCGAACTGATCGGCTGGAGCGAGAGCGATGCCATTGACCGCGGTTACGAGCACGTTTGCATAGATGCCGGAGTTGACCGTCGTGGAGCCGCTGCCGCCAACAATCGTGAAATCGCCGCCCTCGGAGATTTCCAGCGAGTCGATACCCGTTCCGGGGAGCGTCGCAAACGAAAAGTTGAGCTGACCGTCGGTGATCTCCAGGTCGCCATTCGACGCAGAGGAACCGAACGACTGCGGATCGAAGTCAAGCTTGTTGACATCGACATCAGGGGCGCCGAAAAGAGGGACGGCGTCCGTCGCGGACGACTCCGTCACATCTTGGTACTCAACAACCCCAGCAGGGAAGTCGTTGAAGTCGCCGTAATTGATCGAGGCCGCGAGAGCGGGCGATACGGCGGAGATAGCCAGGGCGCACAGCGCCGCCAGGCGAGGGAGAGAATCGATGGTGTAAGCCTTCATTGGATCTATGCTCCGCGTACCGCTTGTTGATCGTCTGGAGAGGTTTGACTTCCGCGACTATCTGCTGTGCTTGGCCCTGCGTTGCTGACCTTCAGCTCCGCTCAGCCCTGCGCATTCTTGCGTTCCGGTAATCCGCCCCTCGTTGGGCAGAGAGATAAGCGCGTCGATAAGACCCGTTTTAAGTCAACGGACCGACGCCAGCAATCTTTATCTGCCAAGATTTCTCGGAAATTCCAAGAGGCTTTGCCTTGACACCCCCCAAAGGGTGGTCAGGTCTGGCAAACCTGCGGCGGTACGCAACGAGGCCGTAGAGGATTCGCCCTAGACGGCCACGAGGGCTACTTCTTGAACAGCGACTCGGCCGCGGGGAGCCGCTTGCCAAGCTGTTCGAACGAGAAAGTCCCGCCGCCGAGTTGCTCGCCGATCCAGTTGCTAGCAAGCCGCTCGATCTCCTGGCGTGGCGCCTCGACCTCGGCGGTAAGCTTCTGCATCGCGTCGCTGACCTTGCGGTCGAGGGACGCCAACTCGCCGGCGAGCTTCTGCTGCGTCGATTCGAGGCGCTTTTGGGCCTCTTCTCGTGCCAGATTGGCCGCGGCAGTCTGAAGCGACTCGGCGACCGCCGGACCCAGCGTGGACCAGACCGCTAGCTTGGGGTCGTCCAGGGTACCGCCGAGCGTGACCCGCGTTGCTGGCTTCGGGAGGTTCGTCAGGCTGCCGCCGACGGCGTCGCCGAGGCGGCGTGCTAGCTGGCTGGCCGAGGGGCCGACCACCGGCGCCAAAGCGACCCGATCCTGCACCAGCTGGATATCGCCCGACAGCTTCTCGCCCTCGATCCGCACGCTGACCGAAAGGCTACCCGTCGATGGCGCCATCGCCAGACCCAGTTTCTCTGGATTGCCCAGCCGCCCCTCGGGCAAGTCGAACGCGGGGCAGTCAACGATCAGCTCGTCGGTCGCCACGCCGCCGGCCCGATCGACCGTCAGCCGCACTTCCATTGCCAGGCCGCCGGTCGAGCTGAACTCGGCGCGCATCGGCTTGCCGTGGATGGCGGGCGAGGTCGTGAAGTCCGTGACCGTGCCCGTCAGTTCGAGGGGCCGACCGGCCATCCGTGCCGAACCACTGACGGCCAGTTCCCGGATCAGCAGGTCGGGCCGCTGCCGCACGCCGGCGAAGTTGACGTCGACGCCGCGCGGGCGTGGCGTCACCACGGGGCGGACCTTGGTGCTCGGGACCATCTGCCGCGTCCAGCGGACCCAGCCGACGAGGCTGTCGATCGAGCCGGTCACTTGCTCGCCGAGCAGCTGGGAGGTCAGCGATTGCGGGTCGAGTTGATTCAGCTGGAGCCGCTCGCGGATCAATGCCTCGTCGCGGCGGCGGGCCTCGTCGATCCGCCCTTTGTCGGCTTTCACCTCGGCTGGCAACGACGTTAGCTCTGCATGCAGGTTCGCCAAACGCTGACGCAGGTCGGCGGCTCGCTGCGGCGCGGCGGCGAGGAAGTCGGCGCCGCGTAGCGGATTCGACCGGGCTTCCTTGGCTTGTTCGCGGAGCCTCTCGACCTCGGCCTGCAGGGCTTTGGCGTCGGCGTTTAGCCTGTCGAAGCGTTGCGGCCAGCTCTGCGAGAGCTCCCGCGCCAGCCTCACGGACTCGAAGTCCTCGGGCTCGCCGGAGAACTTCAGTTCGATGTCGTCGAGCCACTTGTCGGCCGCCTGACCGACCGCCTGCCCTGCGCCGCCGAACCAGCCGGGGGCGTCGCTAGCGATCGGCTCGTCTTTCGGTTGCAGGGCTCCGGAGTTTTCGCGAGGCGTGTTGAACTTAAGGCCGCGGACGACGCCGTGGTTGGCGATCACCTTCTTGCGGAGGAACGAGTCGGACTCGAAGTCGAGCTCGATCTTCTCCGCCTCGACGAGGTTCTCCATCGGACGCTTGGCGTTGGCCACCCTCAGCCCGGTGAGCGTCGCGCGGGCTTCGAGCACCGAGACGACCGAGCCATCGAGTTCGACCTTGGCGCCAGCGGCCGACTGACCACCGGCGATGACGGCGTAACGCAGGCCCCAGCCCGTGCCGTACTCCAGGGCGCAGTAGAGCACCACCAGCAGCACCAGCCGCGGCAGCAGGTAACCAAGGCGGAGGAATCGCGTCATGGGAGGGAGCACTTGTACGAGGACGAGAGACTCAGAGCCGCGGCGATCAGCTACGCAGCCCGAATCCAACGCTCAGCTTGTCGGTGAGTTGTGCGCCCAACAGGACGCGGCCCAGCTTGTACTTGAGGACCCACTTCACGGCCCGCGGACGGATGCGGTCAACGAGGCCGCGCGTTACGAGGAACACCGGGTACGTGAGGTAGAGGGCCACCAGCAACGACCCGCAGACGACCGAGTTGTGCAGCCCCCACCAGGGCCCCAGCGGCGTGTCATAGAGCCAGGCGTAAGTTGGTTGCAGGCTGGGGATCGTCAGGACCTTCAGGCCCAGCTTGTGGGTGAACGGGTCAAGCAGCGGCGCCAGCGGCGCGACGCAGGCCGCGACCGTGAGGCCGGCGCCCTTGTTGACCCGCAACGCGCAGAGCAGCACGCCGAGCACGATCGCCACGAGGGTCGCCTTCGGCACGAGGCCCAGGCAGATCCCGATCGCGACGCCGGCGGCGACCTGCCGGCTCGAGTCGTTCGCGACGAGAATCGACACTAGGCTACGGAGCGGAGCAAATAGCCAGTCGGACATCGTTGGGCTCGGATCACGGGCGTGACGGCGTGGGCGCGCACGGCGGCGCGCTTCTCCATCGGTCCGGATCGGCCGGTTGGGAGGTCTGGCTTGAAGAAATCGGTTATGCGGGTCGCTAGCGGCGCTGGCGCCGTCTCGACGGGGCAGCACAAATGACTGGCGCTAAACCAATGAAAGCCGTCGCGGGCTCGGGCACAACTGCGGCGTCGGAGGGCGAGGTTCGGCCGTAGTTGTCTCGCCAGGTCTCGTACTGGGCGGCGCCGATCGGGCCACTACCGGGGTCGTTAGGAAGCGACCCGGCGGGGGCATCGACGTTGTCGCGCCAGACCGTGTAGTCGGCGGCGTCCACAGCGCCGTCGCCGTTGTAGTCGCCATAGAGTGGCTGCTCCGCGCTTGTCAGCGTGACGACGCCCGTCGTGTAGAGCGACGAGAGGTCCCACTCGTGTTCGCTCACGACATTAAAGGCGCCCGTGGGCGCCACACCGGTCCAATCGAAGAGAGCGAACGAGCGGCCGACCTGGCCAGTGACATCCACGTCAGGCGTGAATGACAGTTCGAGTGTTCCGTCGAGCGTCACGGCGATGCCCGGCTCGAACGAGATCGTCGAGTCCCAAGCGTCGGCTTCGAGGCGGACTTCGATCGTGCTGTCGTCGTTGGTGCTGAAGCCGTCTTCGACGTGGATCGCGATCGGCGCGATCGGGTTGTACATGTCCGAGTCGCCGTCATAGTCACGCACGATCCACAGCTCTTCGGTCGTCAGGTCGATGCCGTGAACAACGCCTTGGGGACCGATCAAATTGACGCCTGCGGACGTGTCATCTAGATACATCCTGGCGCCCCGCGCGTCGGCGCCATGGAAGATGGCTAAGCCGATATTCGTGATGCCGGAGCTGTCGAATACCGCGTTGACTAGGTAGGCGTGGCGGAGATTCGTGCCCGTCAGGTCTGCAGAGAGTTCAGCGTGTTGGAGGTTTTGTTCCTCGAAGTCCCAGCCTGCCAAGTCGTTGATAAGGAAGGAAACGCCGCTCAGGTCGCCCTCTTGGTAGCTGGCGGTCGAGTAGAGCTGCTGTGGGGTGAAGCCGTTGAAAGTCGCAGCGTAAAAGTTGGCGCCGCGGATGTTGGCGCCGGTGAAGTCCGTGCCTTCCAGATTCGCGCCGCCGAACCCGGCCCGTTCGAGATTGAAACCGGCAAAACTGACATCCGACAGGTAGTTTTCACCGAGATTGGTCCCGGAGAGATCGCCGGCTTGATAGCTCGCTGTCGAGTAAAGCTGCGTCTCGGAGAGGGCTGTGTCGCCCAGAGACGCGTCGTTGATGATGGCCCCCGTCAGGTCGGACCCGGCCAAGTCCGCCCCGTTGAAATTCGCTCCCGTCAAGTCGATGCCCGCGAAGTTCCAGCCACTCATGTCGTTGAACTCGAGGTTCACGCCCCGCAACCCGCCCGCTTGGTAGCTGGCTGTGCTGTACAGCTGCGCCGCCGTGAAGCCGGAGTTGGTGACGCTGTAGAAACTGGCGTTGTCGATTATGGCGCCGGTGAAGTCGGCGTCGAGCAATGTGGCTATCTGCAGACTCGCGCCGGTAAGGTCTTGTCCGGCAAAGTTCCAGCCCGTGAGGTCGCTGTAGTTGAGCCAGACTTCGCGAAGATTCAGGTTCTGATAACTGGCGGTCGAATAAAATTGCGCGACCGTGAACCCGTTCGAGGTGGCGTCTTGCAGGATCGCACCGGTGATCGTGGCGCCGGTGAAGTCAACACCCGCTAGGATCGTGCCGTAATAACGCGTTCTCGAAAGGTCTTGCGAAGAGAAGTCCCAGCCGGTGAGGTTATTCCCATCGAAGAGGATGCCGGACAGGTCACCGGCTTGATAGCTGGCGGTTGAATAGAGCTGCGCTGCGCCGAAGCCACGTGAAGTGATATTGTTGAGGCCCGCCCCGCGCACCACAGCGTCGGTAAAAGTTGCGCCGGTAAGCGTTGTCCACGATAGTGTGGCGCTGGTCAGATTGGCGTTCGTGAAGTCGGCGTCGGTGAAGTTGGCTTGGTACGCGTAGGCGCCCGTCAGGTCCGCGCCGATCAGGTACGCCTTCGTCAGGTCTCGCCGGTAGAGGTACTCACCGGGAACCGCATCGACCCCGCCGCCGCCGGGGGTCAAGGTCGTGCTTTGCACCCTCCCATCACCAGTGTCCTCCCACTGGTAGATATGGGCCCGTAGCGGCGCCGCCGTCAGGAGCACGCCGACAAGAGCCTTCGACAGCCGGCCCAGTGCGTCCCGGGAATCTAATGCGTCCCGAGAATAGAGAAGCATCGGGTTACCCTCTGTACAGAAAAGAGTCAGCCGCCTCGCGCCGCGGCCGGCTCCGCAATGTAACGCATCGCGAAGGCAATGCTGACCTCGTGACGGGAATTTTCTGCGGCAAGCCGCCGCCAAGAGCCGCCGGGGGCACACGAATTGCAGCCTTGATTACGTCCGTCGCTGTCGCCGCCGCAACTCGACCAGACCGATTCCTCTAAATTGCCGCTAGTGTGACCCTTCCGTTTGCCGTGATGTCTTCGATGCCCTGGTTCGTTTGGCTGGGGTTCTTGGCCGCTATTGGCCTGATGGTCGCCCTCGACCTGGGCGTTTTCCACCGTCGCGACGAGACGCCTACCTTCCGCTCGGCGATCAAGTGGACCTGTGTTTGGGTCGCCGTCGCGTTGGCTTTCACCGGGGTCGTGTACCAGCTCTACGAGGGGCGCTGGTTCGCGGGCAGCGGCCTGGGAAAGACCGGCATGGGCGCCGAGGCCGTTGCGGCGTACCTCACCGCGTATGTCGTTGAGAAGTCGTTGTCGCTCGACAACATCTTCGTGATGGCGATCATCTTCTCCTACTTCCGGGTGCCGCTCGCTTCGCAGCACCGGGTGCTCTTTTGGGGCATCCTCGGCGCGGTGGTGCTGCGCGGGGCGATGATCTTCGCCGGCGTCGCCCTGCTCCACCGTTTCGAGTGGATCACCTACGTGTTCGGCGTGCTCTTGTTGATCTCGGCGGCTCGACTGCTGATGTCCGGGGACGACGAGTTCGAGCCCGAACGCAACCTCACCCTGCGTCTGATCCATCGCTGGCTGCCGATCTCCAAGGCCCGCGACACCAAGCACTTCTTCGTCACGGAGAACGGCAAGACCGCGGCCACGACGCTCTTTCTCGCCCTGGTGATGGTCGAGACGACCGACGTCATGTTCGCCGTCGACTCGATCCCGGCGGTGTTCGCGGTGACGCGGGACCCGTTCCTGGTGTTTACGTCGAACATCTTCGCGATCCTCGGTCTGCGGTCGCTGTACTTCGCGCTGGCCGGGTTCATGGACACGCTCAAGCACCTGAAGACGAGCCTCGTCTTCGTGCTGGCGTATGTCGGCGTGAAGATGCTGCTGGCGCACCACTACCCTATCCCCAACCTCGTGTCGCTGGCCGTGATCGGTGGCATCCTCGGCGTCGGCGTCGTGGCGTCGCTGGTGGGCAAGCGGAAGCCGGCGATCACCGGCGACCCAACCGCCGACGGCCCCGACGAGGAGAGCGTCGCCAACTAACCGTGGCCTCGCCCGGGCGCGGCTTCCCCGGCTCGGCAGGACTCCGCGGCAATAACCAGCGGGAAGTGGCGAACAGTATCGGTGGGCCCCGGCTAGTTGTCTTGCCCGTCGCCCCCCCCTACAACAGCGGGGTAGCGAAATCCCTCGTAAGCTCACCGCCGCGGATCGCCGCCGATGATGGAACTCCTCAGAAACCCGACGGTCTGGATCGTCATCACGATCGCAGGGATCATCGTCCTCCTGACGATCTTCGCGATCGTCGCCCGGTTCTTTCGGCTCTACATCCAGTCGGTCACCACCGGCGCGGGGATCGGAATCTTCGACCTTTTGCGGATGACCTTCCGGAAGGTCAACCCGACGGTGATCGTCCGCAGCAAGATCATGGCCACGCAGGCCGGCATCACCGACGCCGAGGGCGTCACGGCCCGGGCGCTCGAGGCCCACTACATGGCGGGCGGCAACGTGCCGCTGGTGATCCGCTCGATGATCGCCGCCCGCAAGGCGAAGATCATCGACCTCGATTTCAAGCGAGCCACGGCGATCGACCTCGCCGGCCGCAACATCCTCGAAGCGGTCCAGACGAGCGTCTACCCACGCGTCATCGACTGCCCGCCGAAGAACAGCAAGCGGCCGAGCCTCGACGCCATCGCCAAGGACGGCATTCAGCTGAAGGTGAAGGCTCGCGTCACGGTGCGGGCAAACCTCGACCAGCTCATTGGCGGCGCCACCGAGGAGACGATCGTCGCCCGCGTCGGCGAGGGGATCGTGTCGGCGATCGGTTCTTCGGAGCGGCATAAGGACGTGCTGGAGAATCCCGACCGGATTTCCAAGGCGGTGCTCGCCCGTCGGCTCGACTCGCAGACGGCGTTCGAGATCGTCTCGATCGATATCGCCGACATCGACGTCGGCGACAACATCGGCGCCCGCCTCCAGGCCGACCAAGCCGAGGCCGACACCCGCGTCGCCCGCGCCCAGGCCGAAGGCCGCCGGGCGATGGCCGTGTCGCAAGAGCAGGAGAATCTCGCCGGCATCGAGGAGATGCGCGCTAAACTTGTGGAAGCCGAGGCCGAGGTCCCGCGGGCGATGGCCGAGGCGTTCCAGACCGGCAAACTGGGCATCCTCGACTACTACAAGATGCAGAACATCCAGGCCGACACCGACATGCGCACGTCGATCGCCACGGCCAAGTAAGCGTCCTTGAATCGCTGACGGTACTTCATGCCCTTCGCGCCGCTAACCGCCGCTCTGCCGCCGGGCCTGTTCGCCGCGGGGTTTCTCGACGCGATCGGCCCCCTGCTGGTGGTCGCCTTCTGGGTGATCCGTCAGGTGCTGGTGGGGCTCAAGGAGCAGCGCGAGCTGGACAAGGCCCGCGGAGAGGCCGAGGAAAAAGGCCAGCCCTGGCCGCCGGATGAGGCGCAGCGCGTTGACGAGCCGATCCTCGAAATCGCCGACGAACCGGCGCCGAAACCTGCCGCCAAGCCGGTTCAGGCCGACCTGCGTTCGGAGGTCGAAGAGTTTCTCCGGCGGGCCGCTCAGGGAGACGCCGCTCCGCCTCAACCGCCCGCCAAGAAGCCGCCGCTCGACCCGTTCGAAGAGCCCCCCCGACGACAACGCCGGCAATCGCCTCCGCCGCAACAGGACCTCCCCAAGCCCGTAACGCGGCGTTCTCAATCCCCGACACGGGCGGCGAGCAACCTCGATGTTCAGGCTGAGTCGCCTCAGCCCGCCCGACGGGGTCCGCTCCGCCACCTGCCGGAAAGCCAGCTTGCCGAGAACGCCGCCCACCTGGGTGAGAACATCTCGACAGCCGACGACCGGGTCGAGGCCCGGCTTCACGAGAAGTTCGACCACCGGCTGGGAACGCTCATGAACCGCCCCGGCGGCGCCGAAGCGAAAGTCGCAGAACCCGCGAGCGCCGCGGCCCGTATCCGAAAGGCGCTCGTCACTCCCGGCGGCGCCCGTGACGCGGTGATCCTCAGCGAGATCCTCCGCAGCCCGGCCGACCGGACCTAACCATCTTCCAGCGGACCCTCTTCCAGCAGAATCGCTCCGATGCCCCTCTACGAATACCAGTGCAAGGACTGCGACCGGGACGTTGAGGTCCTGGTCCGATCCGAAGCGGAGAAGCCCGAGTGCCCGGAGTGCGGCAGCGGCAGGCTGGTAAAGCTGCTGAGCGTGTGTGCGTCGCCTACGACCGGCAGCGGCCCCGCCAGCCTCCCCACGAGCCTCCCCAGTGGTGGCGGCGGCTGCGGCGGCGGTTGCGCCTGCCACCCCCGCGGCTGACCCGCCCGTCCAGGCGACTAGTTGAGGCAACCACAGGTACCCGTCTGAGCCGTGGGCGGCACAGGATTATGCAAGGGCTAGCAGTTACTACGTTCAGATAAGGACTTAAGCGTCGTCGGACTGCTATCGCAGCAGTGCATCATCGACGTAAGTCCTTTGTTAAACGTCCATTTGCTAGCAGTTGCATAATCCTGGGCAGCCCTCGGTGGGCTCAGGGGTACCCGCTTCTCTCCGAGGGCTACCGCGCGGCTAAGGTCAAAGGTGGTGGTTTCGCCCCTGCGGGGCCTCATAATCGGCAGAGGCGCCGCAAGCCGACGTAAGTCCCGCATCGCAACGAGATTACGCAAATCGCGTAAATTGACACCCGTTTTCAACCGTGTCTATACTGCCCAGACGCCGATGGTTCGGCGGATCGTCGCCTGCGAGGCCCCTTCCGCCGGTTGCTAGCGACGCACCCGCCCCTTGTCGGCCCGCGGTCACCAGATACCCGGAACCCTGAACCGCGCTTGCTTCCCCCTCTGCTACGCTTCCCCCGCTGCTGAGAATAGGCGTCACACGATGAATTTCTTGGGCAAGATCCTGGTCGTCACGCTGTTCGTGCTCAGCATCGGCTACATGTGGCTGGCGGTCAGCGTCTACTCGACGCACCGTCACTGGAAGAACGAGGCCGAAGCCGCCCAGAAGCAGCTCAGTGAAGAGCGTGCCCGGTTCCAGGCCTTACAGAGCAGCTCCAACGCCCTGGAGAGCCAGCTCAAGGCCGAGGCCGAGTCGGCGTTGCAGCAGGTCCGCAAGCTCGAGACCGAGGCCACCCGCCTCGCCGAGGACAACCAGCGGATCCAGCGTCAGCTCAATGAGCTGAGCACCGACGCCCGCCAAGCGGTCGAGGCCGTCACCGCCACGCAGCAAAACAACAACCAGCTCGCCGAAGAGGTCCTGCGGATCCGCGACGACATCAGCAAGGCAATCAAGGAAAAGGACGACAGCTTCGACGTCGCCCTCAAGGCGACCGAGGAGTTGCAGTCGATCCGCAACGACCTCGAATCGGCCCTCGAAACGCAGCGTGACCTGGTGGCCGAGACCGGCCGCATGACCCGCGTCATGGAGTCCGAGGGCCTCGACCCCAACACCCCCGCCGACGGCATCACGCCGCGCGTCGATGGTTTCGTCAGCCGCACGCAGCGTAAGGGCGGCGTCCAGCTGGTCGAGATCAGCATCGGTGACGACGACGGCCTGCGGATCGGCGACACCGTCGAAGTGTTCCGCGACACCAAGTACAAGGGCCGTCTCGAGATCCTCAAGACGGCGCCCGACCGCGCCGTTGGCCGCGTCGATACCCGCTTCCAACAAGGTCCGATCCAGGAGGGCGACCGTGTCGCAACTCGACTCAACCTCAACTAGCCCGATGCCGGCTCGCGGCGGACTCGTCAAGAAGCCGCCCACGTCGATCTACACGGTGCTGATGATCCTGGCGACGATCGCCATGTCGCTGGGCTGCCTGTTCCTGGCCATGGAATACGCCAAGTACGGGTTCTCTTGAGCCGCCCGACAACGGCGTCGGGCCACCACTGAGCGTTCACGCTTCCGGTTGAGCCCCTATCGCTCGTTTAGCCCCGGTCCACAGTTTACTTAGCCCCCCGGTCAATGACCGGGGGCTAAATGCAACGACCGGGGACTATGTGCTGTGGCCGGCGTGCCGCGTCATCCGATCGATGCACGGTGCCCGCATCGCCAATCTCCCACGATATCTCTCACGGCGAGATATCTCTCACGGCGAAACGACCCACGAGCGCAGCAAGAAACGCGTAGCCCCCGACGTCGTGAGACGGCCGAAAGCCACGCGTTTCTGCGGGGTGGTCGGTATAGATCCGGCGTTCTGTTGCCGGGCTTTAGATCGATTTAAGAAGGGATCGACTTGAAGGGGTCGTTAGGAAACTGTTCGCGTCGGATCGCTGCGGTAGAGGAGTTCCGAAGCGGACCTCTCTAGGCTGCTACTCCGGTCTCACGCAGCATAACCAAATTCCGGCCTTCGCTGGGGAAAATTCCGAAAATATTCGGGTCGATTCTCTGGAATCCTGCGAAGCCTTGCCGGCAATCTGGTGGACTCCGCCTCAAAACCCCTCGTTTGAGGGGATTTGAGGCGGTAGTCTTGTCGCCTTCGCGCCGGAGACTCCCCATCGGAGCCGAGGGTCGGCGCGTCGCTTTTGCGAAAAGTGGGCCCGACTGGAGTCGAACCAGCACGCCCTTGCGGGCACATGCCCCTCAAGCATGCGCGTCTGCCAATTCCGCCACGAGCCCATTTTTCCCTGCCCACAAGGCTCTTAACCCGGTTGGCAGAACCCTAAGGTAACCTGCCGCCCGGCGGCGTCAACGGGCCTGTAGAGCCAATCCCAGACGCCCTCGGTTAACTTCGAGGTTTTGTGGACACCAGCCGCTTGCGCCGGCACAATGGGTGGAGAGAAAGCTTGCTTCCGCTCCCGCTGGCGTCAGCCCGGTCGGGAATACCGCCCCCCCTGCCGGACGAATGCCCGGGAGTGGACCGGGAGCTGCTCGCTGACGGTTGCCCCCTTCACTATCGCCCACGACGGCGACCCGGAACGTCCCGTCGTGGATTGCTTGTCACCTAGCTAGGAACTGTGACTATGAGGCGTCCCCTCCCCGCCACCACCACCGCTAGCCGCCCCGGCTTCACGCTGGTCGAGCTGCTGGTGGTGATCGCCATCATCGGCACGCTCGTCGCGTTGCTGCTCCCCGCGGTGCAGGCGGCGCGTGAAGCGGCGCGGAACAACACCTGCAAGAACAACATCAAGCAGCTTGGCCTAGGTATGGCCAACTACGATACGACGTTCAGCAAGCTGCCGGGACTCATCAACGAGATCCCGAACCAAGCCAGCATCAAGGTGTCGGCAGCGGGCCCTTATAAGGGTGATTACACCGTCGGTCGTCGCGCCACTTGGACCGTGTTGCTTTTCCCCTACATCGAACAGAACCCCCTCTGGGATCGATGGACTCAGGAGTTTGGGACGGATGCGTCGATCAACGACACCTTCACTCCCGAGATCGAAAACCTGCAGTGCCCGAGCGACCCCGCTGAAGCCGTCGGACAGCCGACCGCTTCGTACGTCGCCAACGCCGGTTGGGGATTTGCCGACCCGGATCGAACCGATGCGGATCAAAACGCCGGCGATACCGAGTTCGCTGCCAACGGCATTTTTTTTGACCTGAATAAGAAAGCGGCCGTCTCACCCATTCAGGCTTGGAACAACACTGCTGACGGGCGAGAG
Source organism: Botrimarina mediterranea (assembly GCF_007753265.1). Taxonomy (NCBI): domain Bacteria; kingdom Pseudomonadati; phylum Planctomycetota; class Planctomycetia; order Pirellulales; family Lacipirellulaceae; genus Botrimarina; species Botrimarina mediterranea. Next base: position 672,119 of record NZ_CP036349.1, on the reverse strand, counting down.
CTCGACCCCAAGCTCCAGATGTCCATCTCGTACATCTCGTCGGCCGACGGCACCAGCAAGACGATGATGCTCTCCGAAAACTTAAACGCAGTCTTCTACACCTACCCGGTCGAAGACTACCAGCCGAGTGGGCGTAGCGACGCCAAGCATCACTTCGGCTTCGTCTGGCATAACGCGCTTGGAGGAAATCTTCGCCCCGCTATTTGCAAGATCAACGGCGGACGTAGCTTGGACGTGATTCCCCCGACAACTCTTGCCGAACAGACTGAGGAGCTGGCGTATCCGTCGAGCAATCACCCTGGCGGGGTGAATGTCGCCTTCTGCGACGGGAGCATCCGTTACATTAACGAACAAATGTCCAGCCGCGTTTATGCACAATTGATGACGACGAGCTACAAGAAGTCTCGTTACCGTGATCTCGAAGACGCCGAAACCTTTGACCGCAGGCTACCTCAGCCGAACGATTCGGACTACTGATACTGATTCCACAGCAATAGTGGTTGAAATAAGAAGCCCGCCAGCGACACTCGCTGGCGGGCTTCTTTTCTTATCTGGTGTTTAGCGCCGGGTGGGGTAGCGGCCCGCAACGAACACATGAAGGGAGCCCTAAGCGCCAGCGCCGGGAGTGAACTCGGGACACGTTTGGCGACCTACGGGCAGGGAGCCGGAACGCCAAGGCTCGCTGCGCTCGCGCCAGATCGCCCAGGATGCGTCCTAGCGGGCCCCTGCGCTCTGGGTGGACAAATGCATCAAGCTCGCGACTGGCGAGAAATGCAAGCCATTGAGCAGCATCCGCTGTTCAGCGGTGCGATTGGCTCGCCAACTCGACCCATGGCGGGCCGGCGCGTCGTAAGTCGAAGAACCGGACGCTCCCGGTTCGCCGTCGCTTACTTGCTTGCAGCGGCCCGCCTCAGAGGTTCTCTTCTTTCGGCGTGAAGCCGTCGGGGATCTTGCCGTTGGCGGGGGCGATCACGGGTTCGACGGACGCCAAGAACTCACGGGCGAACTCCATCGCCACGCTCTCGTCACCGGCGGCCTCGGCGTCGGCGCCACTGACGGTGAAGTACAGCTTGTAGAGCGCCGGGGCGGCGGCGAACTCGTAACGGAGAGCGCTGGCCGTCATCCCGTCGGGGACCCGCCAGACGACGGGCTCACCGGAGTTTGCGTCGGGCTTGAACCACGTCCAGAAGACACGCTGCTTCATGCCGCTGCTCATCGCGTCCGGCTTGGCGAAGGTAGCCGTGAAGAAACTCGCCTGCTTGCCGTCCTCGAGCGGCAGCTCGTAACGGGTCTGGTCGCTCTGCATCTCGAAGCCGTTGCTGCCGTAGCAGATGTCGGGCGTGTGACGGAACGTGTCGCGGGCGTGGCCGACGATGAACCACACGCCGACGTCCTTGCCCTTGGCGTTGCTGTGGTAGGTGCGCGAGACGTAACCGCGCGCGCCGGCGCCCTTGCGCTCGACCTCGGTCACCTTGTTGTCGGTTGATTCCCACTGGCCGATCTTCGTCGGCACGTTGTCGAGCAGCGACGCGCAGTAGCCGCAGTGGCGGCTGTCGGCCCATCGCTCGGACATGACGCCCTCGACGACGGTCAGGGAGACGATCGCCAGGATCGCGATCACAATCGGGATAACGCGCGTCATCGTGCGCTCGGGGGAGTGAGCAGGGTAGGCGAGGCTAGGAACCGGGGGGCTAAGGCCCCGCGGCTAATGGTTCATCGTCGCGACGGCTTTCGGCCTTCGGGAACGCTAGGCCGTGCTTGCCGGTCCGTCAAGCGAACGGGCCGGCGCGTCTTTCGACGCCCGGCCCGTGCGGTTAGTTCCGTCATGCCGATTCAACGGCTCAGCTCAACGGCTCAGCGGGTGATCGGCAGGTTCGCCGACGCAGGCTGGATGGCCGCGTCGAACAGCGGCGTCTCGGCGGCCGGGCGGCCGAAGGTCGTCGGCAGACGCCGGGGCGCCGGGGCGACGCCGTTCTGCGTGAACCCGACCGGCAGCGGCGGCGGCAGGTCCCGCTTGCCCGCTGCGGACTTGGGCAGCGACGCCGGGACCGTCTTTTCAAACGCCGGGGCAGGCGGCCCGAAGGCGTCCGTTCCGCCCGCCGGTGGGGCGTACCCGAACGGCAGGGACGGCGGGGCGCCTTCATTGGCCGGAGCGGCTTCCCCGCCCGCGCCGGGCGTCGGCAAGCTCGGCCGCGGCAGCGGCGGCAGGGTGATGTCCATGCCCGGACGGTTCATCTCTGGGCGGTTCATCTCGGGTCGGCCCATCTCGGAACCGGTGGCGTCCCTCTCCGTGTTGGATTCGACGTCGGCGGACGTGGTGTCATCCAGCGAGGGGGGGGCCTGCTTGTCCTCGTCCTCGGGCGACGGCGGCTCGTAGGGCGGAATGAGGCTGCCCTCGGTGGTCGCCTCGGGGGGCGTCGGGCCGCCATCGTCGGTGCCCGGCCAGCGACGCCAATGCGGCTGGGCAAAGCCGTAAGGGCCCGCCGGGCTGCAACCGCCCTCGGGCGAACACGGCGGCGGAGTGGCGTGATCCACACAGGCGAAGCCAAGCCGTTTGCACGTGCTGCACCCGGCGATCGGCGCGCCCGTCGGGCCACTCGCAACAGGGCCGGCTGGCACGGGAGTGCTGGGCTGGTAGTACGAGACGCCCACCCCCGAGCCCATCGCCTCGGCGGCAACCATGCCGACCACTAGCGCCAGAGACTCGACAGCTCGAACTTTCATCATGGGTCTCTCCCTCATATCACCCGACCACGAGGGTCGGCGCGCCCCGTCGTGGGGCGGTGGAATGGATTCCTTCCGCTAAACAACCCGCTGTGGCCCCGGCCGTTTCCGACTCGAGAACCGCATTAGTTCGATATCTGCGTGAAGTTGACGGTTCGATCGACCGTCGCCACGCCCAGCGAGGCGAAGCCGAACACCCGCTCGAACGGCCTCGTCAGCTTCGACACCACCGCGTCGAGACGGATCAGCGAATCCTCGGCGATAAAGACGCGGTCGCCCGGGAGGATCTGGTAGTTGGTCGCGGTCAGGGCGCCGCTCGAGATGTCCTTCCAGTTGACGGGGAGGATCTGCTCGCAGCTTTGGCCGTTGCGGGCGGGGCGGGCGATCCAGATCTTCGTCGAAGAGACCTGGCTAATACCGCCCAGCGTCGCGATCGCGTCGAGGATGGTCTCGTTGCCGGTGATGGGGACCGGAACGACGTTGTCGCCGAAGCCGCCACCTTGAGTGATGATGTAGTACTTCTTGCTGTTGTACGAGAACATGTCGACGATCACCTCGGGGTCTTCGAGTTTGAGCGACAACTGCTTCTCGATGGCGACCTTTGCTTCCTCGAGCGTCAGGCCGGTGACGTAAACCGAGCCGTAAGTGCCGAGGTTCACGTAGCCGTCCGGGCCCACCAGGTGCTCGCCGACAATCTGTTGCGAACCCGAAGAAACGGCGAGCGAGACGCTCACCTCGGGCTCTTCGAGGATGGTGGAGAGCTGCTTGCGGATTGCGTCCTTGGCGCCGTCGATCGTGAGGCCGACGACCTTCACCTTGCCGTACGACGGGCCCAGGTCGATCATGCCCTCGGGGTCGACGAAGAAGGCGTCGGCGATGGGCTGGTCGGGCAGGGCGCCGGCGGCGCGGATCAACAGGCCGTCGAAGGGCTCGACGACATACGGCGGTTTCGGCACGACCTTGACCGCCTGCAACATCAGGATGTCCGGCGGCTCGATGGTGTAGCGCGGCAGCGACATCATTTCCAGTTCACGGGGAACGGGCGATGTCGGAGCGACCTCCGGCGGCGAGATTGGATAGGGCTCGCGCGGCTCCATGAAGGCGGTGCAACCGCTGCTGGCGGCCGTGACTACGCCGCTCAATAGCAGGAGCAGCCTGGCGGCGGTCCGGGGGCGGTTCGTCGAAGAGATATCGCCGATCATCACTTATTTCGCCTCTTCAAAGGGCGCAGCGGTACTGGCATCCGCCTTGCCGGCGGAGCGTCTGCTCGACCGGCGCAACCGTTAATGGCGGCACAGTCGTAATGATCGGACAGGTCGGTCCCGAACTTTGCCCCAGCCGTTAAATTCGCCCCAACTAGAGGGGTCGCCATCCGCTGGCGCCGGTGGCGCCGCTCGCGCGGGTTGGAGGTTCGCCCCTTGTTTGACAGCTTTCGAGCCGACGCCTAGGCTCGACCGGAGAGAGGGGGTATGCCGGAATCCGTGTCCGGCGCCGCCCGCTATTTTTTCTGCCTGCCGCCGGAACTTGTTTCCTGCCGGCGCCGTCCAAAGATGCACCGTCGCCCAGCTAGCACCGCGGGGCGCGAGGCGCAAAACGAGTGCCCCCACCGAAAGCTATGGCCCACGAATTCGTCAGCCCCGTCTCTCCCTTCGCCGGCGGCGCCGCCCCTAGCGCGGAGCGGTTCTCGTGGTCCGACTCGTACCAGAAGCACTCCTATCTGGGTCTGCTCGGGCTCACGGCGCTGCTGACCTATTCGTACTGGAACATGCTGGAGAACACGTCTGCCTTCTGGCAGTCGGACCAGTACTCGCACGGCTGGATCGTGCCACTGATCGCCCTCTACCTGATGTGGACGATGCGTCCGAACCCCGTGGCGCAAGACCCGCCCGAAGGGGTAGCAGAAGAGACCTTCCTGGGCCTGATGCCCGCTTCGCTGTTCGGGCAGGTCGCCGCCGGCGTCGGAGCCGCGACGACCGCAGGCGGACTTGCGTTGGGCAATCCGCTGATGCAGGGCGTCGGCATCGCGATTGTCTGTATGGCAGGGCTCGCCTACGTGCTGATCGGCCAGCCCTTCGATCGCGTCGCTGCGGGCGAACGCTGGATCGGTTTGGCGGTGCTGCTGATCGCCTACGCGCTGCGGATCTTCCTCGGCGCCAACCTGTACATGGAGCCGGTGAATCGGCTCTCGTTCCTGCTGGCGCTGTTTGGCGGGTTTATGATGATCGGCGGTTGGTCCCTGCTCCGTTGGACCGGCGCGGCGATCGGCTTTCTGATTTTCATGTACCCGCTCCCCAGCGTTATCGAGCACACGCTGCTGCTGGGCTTGCAGAAGCTAGCCGCGATCGCCAGCGAGGTCGTCCTCACGATCCTCAGCCAACCCGTGGTCCGCGAAGGCAGCGTGATCTCGGTCGATGGGTTGCCGCTGGCAGTCGCCGAGGCTTGCAGCGGCCTGCGGATGGTCACGATCTTCGGTGGCTTCGCCGTCGCCTGCGCGCTGCTGATCAAGCGGCCTTGGTGGGACAAGCTGATCGTGTTGCTCAGCGCCATCCCAATCGCGCTAATCGTCAACGTCGCCCGGATCGTCACAATTGCGTTGCTATTCCGGGTCTTCCCCGAGGGCGAGGCAATCCACACCGTGATCCATGACTACGCCGGCTTGGCGATGATGCCATTGGCGATGGGGCTGATGTACATCGAGCTGAAGCTGCTGTCACTGCTGAGCGTTGAGGATGAGAGCATCGATTCGGGTCACGGCGCCGCTAGCGCCTTTGGCGTCGGCGTGCCGACTTCCGCCCGCTGACTTTCCCCGCTCGCTTCGCCGACGGCGGTGTGGCCCGGAAGCCACATCCTCCTACGCAGTGACGCGGCTTTGCAACACTCGGGCACGAAGCCCGAGACCTGACGAAAGCTGTAAGAGTCCATCAATCAACGACTTACAGCTTCGTCGCCGCTAGGGACCGGGATTGGCCCTGGGATTGCTTCACTGGGGGACAACCACCGGCATAGCTCGGCCCCACGGACCGACTCGCCGACCGCCTCCTCCGCCCGCTAACGCCACTCGTCCCTCGCGCACCTCGTCCGACCGGCATCGCCGGCTAGCGAGCCGCCCGAACTGGAGAACTCCGCTCGATGAGTCAGAACGAAAACGGCAACGTCGCTTCGCCCCAGCCTGGCGCCTCCCTCGTGGCGACCGGCCCGGCCGCCACGCACCTCACCGCGCCCGGCATGCACGGCCCTGGCTTCGGCCAGCCGGTCGGCGCCCAGGGCCAGGACGTCCTCAAGGGAGGCATGGACCGCAGCGGTCTGTTCCACGCCCTGCGTCGCCGCTGGCTGCTCGCTACGTCGATGAGCCTCCTATTGGCCTCGACCGTCGCCGGTCTCCTCTACTGGCTCTTCCCCGAGACGAACTCGGCGACCGCCCAGTACAAGGTTTCTAGCAGCCCGCTAACGCTGATGGAGCGAGGCCAGAACGTCTACAAGGACGACTACGAGATCTTCAAGAACACGCAGCTGGCCTACATCAAGAGTCCGTTGGTGCTGATGTCGGCCCTTACGGCGAACCAAGCCGAGATCTCGCGGCTTGAGATGTTCAACGACGCCGACGACCAAGTTGAGTGGCTCCGCAATCATCTAGAGGTCGCCTTCCCGTCGCGCGGTGAGATTATGGAAATCACCCTGGCGGGTCCGCACCCGAAGGAGGACCTCAAGAAGGTCGTCGAGGCGGTCAGCAAGGCGTACTACGACGAGGTGATCTTCCGTGAGCAAGGCGAACGGACGCTGCCGCTACAGATCCTCAAGGGGAGCCTACGAGACCTCAGCGGAAAGGTCCGTGACAAGTTAGAGACCTACAAGCAGCTCGCCAAGGACAGCGGCACCAGCGAGATCTACAAGGGCTCGTTCGACCCAGAGACCGAGCTTCTGCTCGCCGAGGTCCGTGAGATCCAGAACCGTGAAGCGAAGCTCCGGGGTGAGCTAACCGAAGCGACCACCAACTACCGCATCCTCGAGGCTCAGATCAACGACCCGCAGTACATGGAGCAAGTCGTCGACGAGATGGTCAAGAGCGACCCGATGGTCGCCCAGATGCAGCAAGAGGCGATGTACTACCAGATGCAGATCCGCAGCCTCCGCTCGACCGTCAAGCGGGGCACTTCGGCCCAGATCCGCATGCTTGAGCAGCAGTACCAACAAGCTCAGCAAGAGATCGCACAGATGAAGCAGCAGCTTCAAGCTCAACTGTCCGGTCAGCAGTCCAACGAACCCAACCCCTACATCAAGGCCGCCCTTACCGAGTACCAGATCAAGCGACAGTTCGGCCAAGCCGAACTCGCCGAACTCAACAAGCGAGGCGAAGAGATTAAGCAGGAGCTCCTCCGCAAGGCCGAGAGCAACACCGACCTAATGCTCCGCTTGGCGGAAATCGATCAGCTGCAAGCCGTCGAGGAGAGCATCGCCACGAAGATCCAAAACCTACAGGTCGAGACCCAGGCGCCCAATCGCGTCCAGGCGATCGGCCAAAAGGGGGACGCGTCGGCAACCGCCGAGACGTTTGAGAACCGCAACCGGATGATGCGTTACGCCATCTCGGGCCTCGGCGGCTTGACGGTGCTCGGCCTCACTTGCCTCGGCATCGGTTACATGGAGTTCAGCAGCCGCCGTCTCAATGGACCCGAACAGGTCGATGAGGGTCTCGGCATCCGCGTCATCGGCACGCTTCCGGGCCTCACCGGCAAGCGGTCCCTGAGTGCGGGCAGCCCGATCCTGGCTCAGCTTAGCGAGTCGATCGACAGCGTCCGCACCGCGCTGATGCACGAGTCGACGTCGAAGAAGCGTCAGCTGGTGCTGGTCACGAGCCCCGAAACGACCGAAGGCCGCACGACCGTCGCCAGCCAGCTCGCCGCGAGCCTGGCCCGCGCCGGACGCCGCACCCTGTTGATTGACGGCGACCTGCGGCGCCCGGCCTTGCACACGCTGTTCAACTCGCCGCTCGAAGACGGCTTGTGCGAGGTGCTCCGCGCCGAAGCCGAAGTCTCGGACGTTGTCCGTCCGACCCAGGCCGAGGGCCTGTGGCTGATGACGGCGGGCTACTGTGACAGCGACGCGATCCGCGCCCTGGCCACCGACCAAGTCCAGCCGATCTTCGACAAGCTCCGTAGCGACTACGACTTCATCATCATCGACGGGGCGCCGGTCCTCGGCCTCTCGGACTCACTGCTCTTCGGCCAGCATTGCGACGGGGCGATCCTCTCGGTGCTCCGCGACCGTTCGTGCGTCACGAAGATCCACCAATCGGTCGAACTGCTCCGCAGCGTCGGCGTGCGGATGGTCGGCGCCGTGGTCAACGGCGTGTCGAGCAAGGCCGACCGCCGCGTCACCCACCTGCAACAGGTGACGCCGAAGAGCGCTCAGAAGAAGCTCGAGATGACCGAGGTCTGAGTCACGCGAACAGCGACGAGAAAGTTCGATCGACGGCGGGCTCCGGCAACGGAGCCCGCCGTTTTTTTGTTAACGGCGCTCACAGCAGCTTCTGTAGGAGGGGTCTCCCGACCCCGATTACCCGCACCACGCCGCACCGGCCAGCGCCTGCGGAAGACAAAGAGCCGCGGCGCGTCAGCGCCCGGAGTTGAAGTGGATACCCGCTTCACTCAGACGACTCACGTCGCCGGCTCGCCGCTGATTGTTTTAGCAACCGAGACGTGGCGCAACTCCGGGCGCTGACGCGTTCCGGTTACGTACCCTCTGCGGGTTCAAGCGATGACGGCATGCTGCGCGTAATCGGCGTCGGAGACGCCTCCTACAGACCGCTTCGCGCTAGATGTAGTACATCCCACCCGGCGCTGTCGCCTGGGCGGCGACATCGGCGAGCGTCACGCCACGCAGGCGCTGGCGTTCGGCGGAGGCCGACTCTATCAACGCTTCGGCGACCGCCTCGCCGAGCGGCGAGGGCTTCGCTACGCAGCCCGCTCCCGAGGGCGGACCGTCAACAAGGTCGAGCACTTCGCCGAGCGACAGCTCGTCGGGGTCGCGCGCCAGCCGGTACCCGCCGCAGGCCCCTCGTGTGCTCACGACCAGCCCCAACCGCTTCAGCTCTTGCAAGATCTGAACGAGGAACCCCTCGGGGATCCCCTCCTCGGCCGCCAGCCTGCGCCCTTGCACGGGCTGTCCCGAAGCGTGCTCAGCCGCGAGCCGCACCAGAGCAAGACAGGCGTATTCGGTTTTGGCGGAAAGCATTGTGCAAAAGGGGAATGCGGAAAGGGGAATGCGGAATGAATAGAGGACAGCGATGCGGGGTAGGTCATTCCGCATTCCACTTTCCCCTTTCCGCATTCATCAGATTCCGCTTCCATCCGTGTGCAGCCCGCACTCGGTCTTGGCTTTGCCCGCCCAGCGGCCGGCGCGCTCGTCGCCGTCGTCAGCGCCATTCGCGCCGGGAGTGACGGCTTGGGTGCAGGGCCAGCAGCCGATGCTGGGGTAGCCCTCGTCGTGCAGCGGGTTGTAGGGGACGCCCTCTTTGAGCAGTCGCGTCCAGACGCCTTGCTTGGTGGCGTTCGCCAGGGGGCTGATCTTCACCAGATGGAACTTGCGGTCCCAGGCGACGATCGGCTGCTTGGCGCGGACGGCCGACTGGTCGCGGCGGATGCCGCTCATCCAGGCGGTGCGTCCGACGGCGGCGCGCTCCAGGACCTTGATCTTGCGGTCGTGGCAGCAGCGGTCGGGGTCGGTCTTATAGAGCGGTCCCCCATGAAGCGCCTCGTACTCGGGGACCGCCAGCTCCGGCTGGAGCATGTCGATCTCGAGGCCGTACTTCTCGACGATACGGTCCCTCAGGTCGAGCGTCTGCTGGAACTGGTAGCCGGTGTCGAGGTTGAAGACGTAGGTCGTCGGCGCGTGCTTCGGCAGCAGCGACAGCAGGAGGCATCCCTCAGGGCCGAACGCTGTCCCCATCGCCAGGCCCGGCGCGTAGCGCTCGTGGGCCCAGGCGAGGATCTCGTCGGGCGTGGCCGACTCGAGTCGCTGGCTCTCGGCGGCGAGGTCCGCCAGGAAGGCGTCGGAGGGCTTCTCGCCCGGCGCCGGCGGGGCGGGGAGGGGCGACTCGTACAGGTGCAAGGCGGCGGACATGGCGGAATCTCGACCAGCAAACGGCGAACGACCCTCATACATTACTAGATGGGTCAACAAAGTCAACTATCGTCAGCCGGCGAGCCGCCGCTTGACCGCATCCCTCGCAAAAACCGGCGCCATCGGCCTAATCGGCAGCGAGCCGACCGGCAGCGGCTTCGTTTCGCCGGGGATTTCCCACCACTTAGCCCGCCGCGACGTAACAGCAACCGGCCGTGGTGTAACGTTGGGGGTTCGCGCTCGATCGGGCCGGACACCCCCGGCTTATGGGAATCAACCGATGGCGAGCCCGATTGTGTTACCGTCACTGCTCCGTCCGGCGGGCCCCGTCGCCGACCGAGAGTCGGTCGTGGGTCTGGAGATTGCCCGCCGCGTGCTGGCCGACGCCTCGGTCCGCTCGTTGACGCTCGATCCGGCCCGCGATGAGGCGACAGTCCGATACCGGGGCGGTCACCGAGGACCCATCGAGCAACGCGCGTCGCTAAGCTGGCTAGCCCAGCGATACAGCGCCGACGCGGCGCTGCTGGAAGCCTCGACCGTCGTTCCCCTTCCCGTAGAACTCGTGCAGCGCTGGCCCGACGAAGACGCCGCCCGCGAAAGCTACGTCCGCGCCCCGGAAGTAGCGACCGGCTGGCGCCGCGCGATGCACCTGACGCTTGCGGCCGTGTGGTTCACTCTGGCGGTGCTCGGCGCGATCCTGCCCGGACTGCCCTGCACATGCTTCTTGCTCTTGTGCAGCTACTCGCTCTGCCGCAGCTCGGACCGGCTGCACCAGAAGCTGCTCGACTCGAGGTGGTTCGGCCCGACGCTCCGCCACTGGCGCCTCCACCGCGGCGTCCGCCCCGGCGTCAAGGCCAAGGCCCTCGGCACGATGGCGGCGATGATCGGCATCACGCTCATCTTCGCGCCGCTGCCGTCCGTGGTGTGGTGGATCGTGGCCGCCGCCGGCGTGATCGGTGCGGCGGTGGTGATGCGGCTGCGGGTGGTGGAGTGCTGAATTAACCGCCCAACGTTGGGGCGAGTTTGCGCGTGGCGCTGCCGCGGTTAGCGCCGACGGCTCAAGTGGGAGTTACTCGGCGCCGGTGGCTTCTAGCTCTTCGCCGAAGCGGCGCCAGAAGGCCCTTTGTTCTTCGTACTGGTCGCGGGGCATTTGCTCTTTCTGGAAGTCGAGCGCGTCGATCATCGACTGGACCGTGTCGCGGTACGAGTAGCCCAACTCGGCCATCGGGTTGCGGTAGTCGGGGTCGCCCGGCTCGCGCTGGCCGATGAATTGGCCGTTGGCGTCAACTTCGATGTTCGCCAGCAGCGTGGGCAACATCATCTTCAACTCGAACTGGCTGCGCTCGCCCCACGACATGCCGGCGGTCGCCGAATCCCAGGCGTCGACGACCTCGGGAGGCGTGTTGCTATTGGGGAAGCGGATCCCCCGCCCGGCGCCGGAGTGGGTGATGCCGTCGGCATCGATGTCCACCTGCGCCGGTGGCGGCAACAGCAGGTTCAGCGCGCCCTCTTCGGTGAGGCTCTCGACATGGATCGGATCGGCGAGGCTGTGGACCGATTGCAGCGTCGCGAGCTCTTCACGGTTCAGCTTCGCCAAGAAGCCCTTCGGATCGGCGTAGCCCTCTTCGTTGATCGCCTTGCCGATGATGGCGCCGAACCCCTGCTGCAGTTTCTCCGGCGAAGCCTGCGAGGCGTACCGCTCGGGCCGCGTGCCGAACCAGTCGTCCCAAGCCTGCTGCGCGGCGTCGGCGACCGGAGCGCCGTCGGCGATCGGCGCCGCGGAGGCGTACCCCTGCCGACCGGCCGCTTCGAGCACGGCGCTGAAGGCGCTCTGCACTTGCCGTTCGATCTGGTTGCTAGCGGCGCCCGCCGCCGAAGCCAACGTGCTGGCGCCGAAAGCGGCGATGTCCGTCACGCTCATCGATAGCCCTCAAGCCAAAGAGAAGCCGGCGCAGCGTCGCGCCTTCGACACTCTCATCGGCTTCGCACGAGCAACGGCTTGATCGAGAGCGACTAACCGATCACTGCGAATAAGAGAAAGGTTTAACCACGACGGACACGACGACCACGACGGATCTTTCGTGAGTCGAACCCAAATCAATTTTTTCAGTCGTATAAGGATTGGGACAGCGTCGGGCCACCGAGTTGGCCGTCGTGCCCTTTGTGTCCTTTGTGGTGAAATCCTTTTCTTCCCTTAAACCCCGGCGAACTTGCGCAGGTCCGCTTCGATCTTGTCGAGCGCCTGTTCGATCTCAACCTTCGCGTCTTCCAGGTCGTGCAGCTGTTCGGCGGGGGTGTAGGCGAAGAGGTAGAACTTGATCTTCGGCTCGGTGCCGCTGGGGCGGCAGGCGACGTAGTTGCCGTCCTCGGTAAGGTCGAGCATCACCAGGTCGCCGGTCGGGCCTTCGAGCTTCGCCGGCGGGGCGGCGCCGTTCATCTGCAGCTTGACGCCGGTCTTGTAGTCACGGAGCTGGGCGACGCCGTAGCTGCCGAGTTCGGCCGGCGGCTGGCTGCGGAAGAGGCCCATCACCTCCATCATCCGCTCCATGCCGTCGGAGCCGGGCATCTGGATGTTGATCGTGCGCTCGGCGTGGAGGCCGTGCTGCCAGAAGAGGTCGTCGAGCTTCTGGTGGAGCGTCTTCCCCTCGGCCTTAAGCTTCGCCGCCAGCTCACAAGCGAGCATCGCGGCGAGCGCGCCGTCCTTGTCGCGGACGTACTGCCCCGCCATGTAGCCGTGCGACTCTTCGGTGCCGAAGACAAACTTGTCGGGACCGTTCTCGTCGATCGCGCCGGCGATCCACTTGAAGCCCACCAAGAGGTCGGTGATCGTGCGGACGCCGTACGAGTCGCCGATGCGGCGCGTGAGCTGCGTCGTCACCAACGTGATGAGATTGAAGTGCTGCGCGGTGAGTGAGCCCTTCTTCGATTCGAGCAAGAAGTCGGCAAGCAGCGCGCCGATTTGGTTGCCGCTCAGCGTACGCCACTCGTCACTGCCCGGCTCAACGGGCGCAGCGAGGCCGATGCGGTCGCAGTCCGGGTCGGTGGCGAGCACGAGGTCGGCGCTGACTTCCTTCGCGCGCTCGATGATCATGTCGAACACCTCCGGCCGCTCGGGGTTCGAGACGTGGCCGGGGACGTTGGGGAAGTCGGGCGACGGCTCGGCATGCGGGCCGAAGACCTCGACATCGGTGAAGCCGTCCTTCTCCAGCACGGGGCACACCGCCGTCGCGCCGACGCCGTGCAGCGGCGAGTAGACGATCTTCAGGTGACGCGGGCCGGGCTGCGCTTGCGTGAGCACGGCGTCGTAGAACGCGGGATCGATCTCTTCTTCGCAGTAGACGATCTTGCCCGCCGCGACGGCCTGTTCGAAATCAGTGCGGTGGATGTCTTGACAGCTCATCACCCGCTCGATGATCCCTTTGTCGTGCGGCGGTAGCACCTGCCCGCCGGTCGACCAGTAGACCTTCACCGCGTTGTCGCTGGGCGGGTTATGGCTGGCGGTGACCATGATGCCGCAGCTCGCCTTCTTGTAACGCACCGCGAACGACAGCTCGGGCGTGCTGCGAAAGCCGCGGAGGAAGTAAACCTTGAAGCCGGCGGCGACCATGATCTCCGCGCAGAGCTTGGCGAAGCGCTCGCCGTTGTGGCGCGTGTCGCGGCAGATGGCGCAAGAGAGGTCGCCCTCGCCGAGTTGCGACTTCACGTAGTCGGCGAGTCCTTGGGCCGATTCACCGATCGTGCGATCGTTGATCGCGTTGGAACCGAACGGATGCATCTTGCCGCGCCGGCCGCCGGTGCCGAACGGGATGATCGTCCAGAACACGTCGTCGAGCGTCTTCCAATCGCCGGCCTCAACCGCGGCGGCGACCTGCGGGGCGTAGTCGGCGTAGCGGGGCTCGACGAGCCAGTCGGTGAGGTTCTTGGCGGCCGACTCGGTGAGCTTGCCATCGGCAACGGCTTGCTGGACGTTGGAGAGCAGGGTGATGTCGGCGGGCATCGTTTCGCAGGGCTTGTAGAGGCGGTGGGACAGTTGTCGATTCGCGCCATAGACTAACACGAGAGGAACCGAGCGCGCAGCACGGCCCAAAGTCACCCAGAAAGAGGGCCCCAACAAAAAGCCCCGCAGCAAGGAGGGCCCTCAGCCGCGGGCGGAAGCCAGCGGCCGCAGCGGAGTGGGGCGTCCTCCTCGACAGAAAGCCATGTGGCGGGGCGGCCGGGGGCTTCCGCCCTCGGCTGAGAACCAACGATCGAGTGAGCGAGCTTATGCGTGTTTCGACCTTGCTAGTCTTGTTGATTGCGACGACCGCTTTCGCTGCGGAACCCCCACGCGCCCGGCCGCCGGAGTTCACCGACGAGGACCGCGCCGTGTTCTTCGACGACGCCTTTGCGACGCTCGTTGGCGAGCGGCCACAGCCCGCCGCCGCGGCGACGCCAGCCATCGCGCCCGACGCGGCGCCATCAGCCGCTCAGGTCGCATGGGCCGACTTGGTCGATCCCGACGTGCTTGAGACCGAGATCAAACGCCAGGCGACGGCGCTCGCGAAGACAACCCGCACGGCATCGGCCTACAAAGCGGGCGGCTTCAAAGAGGCCGTCGATTCGCTCGGGGTCGTCGCCACGGTGTTCGCGGTGATCGCGGACCATTCGGGTCAGCCGCGTTGGCGGGACGACGCGGCGGGTTTGCGGGACCTGTTCGGCGCGGGCGCGAGCGAAGCCGACGACGCCACCGATGCGGCCCACGCCGTCGCGGCGACGCGGGCGGCGGACCTGGCGGACCTGACGCGCGGCAGCCGCCCCGCCACCCCCGAGCCGGCTTCGGAGGTCGATTGGTCGCTGATCGCCAGCCGCAGCACGCTGATGAGGCGGATGGGGGCCGCGGAGGAGCAGCGGCTGCGCAGTTGGATGTCCAGCGAACGGGACTTCCGCCGCAACGCCGCCGACGCCCGGCACGAGGCCCAGGTGCTGGCCCTGCTGGCGGAAGCGATCCTGCGGCCCGAGGCGTACGACTACGACGACCCGGATTACCAGGCTTACGCCCGCCGCCTCCGCGACACGGCGGTGCGGCTTTCGGAGACGATCGACGCGGAGGACCAGCCCGCCGCCGCCGCGGCGATGGCGGAGGTGAGCCGGAGCTGTGTTGATTGCCATGCGGATTACCGCGGGTAGGGGGGTAGGGTCTCGCACGTTTATCAACGCGTCATTTAGCCCCCGGTCAATGACCGGGGGCTAATTGCGGGTGGGGGCCAATTACGGCGCTCCAAGAGAAATTTTCTCAATTCCCCGCGAACCCCTCCCGCCCCGCGGCTGTCTCAGGGGGCGTCGCAGGGATTGCCCAGCCAGCGGAGACGCTGTCTCTGCAGTCCGCGGCGCGGTTTCGGCCGGTGAATTTGCTTGACCGGGAACGGTTTTGCTGAAAAGCTGGCTAAAGAGGATCGCTCCGGCCGGGATTGGTTCCCCGCAAGGGAAACCCGCCCGCCCGCCGATCAACCCACCTAGACGGCCCGTACAGAAAGTTCACCTACCCGTCACGGGCCCTTCCATCCGTTCTCTCCACAGCCGCGCTCGCAGCGCAGCGGAGGCCACGATGCAAACGACGACCAACACGATCGCCAAGTCCTTCACCGCCGCCATTAAGGCAGCCGCGAAGTTCTTCACGGTGATTTCGGCCGCCGCTTCGTCACGCCTGCGCTGGCGCTATGTAGTAAGCGGCCCCGTTAATTCGGGATCAAGGCCCGGCGTAGTAGGCCAACGCCTCGCATTGCTAGTGCCGTCACTAGCGATGCATCACGCAAAACCAGCGATGGCGATGATTTGTCGCCCGCAGGGTGATGCGTGTCGCGGCAGCCGACCGAGCGATTCGGTCCGCAGCCGCCGGTTGGCCGGTTTCTAAACGCCGCGTGAGGCGCCGGACTCTCTCCAAGCGAGCGAGTCCCGAATTCAAACCTCACGCGTGAGTCGTCGCCGAAGGCGTGACTCCCGCTGCGCTTGGTTCGTTGGGTGAACCGTGTCGTCCTCGACAGGGTTTCGCCACAACGCAGCCGCACGGCCTCCTTCAATCGTGAAGGAGCCCCAAGCCCGGCCGTGGTCTCTCGCCCGACGCGATCCGCGGAACGCCCTCGCACGTCGCGTGGCTCCGCTCTCCGGGAACTATGGCTTCGCAGCGCCAGGGGGCGCGTGCGTGGCTCTTCAATAAGCGAGAGAACGATGACCGCTATCGCCACACCGCTGGCCGCTCGGCGATTCGATGCGACCGAGTTATTCGAAACCACCCCCACCTTCCGGGTCGTCACCGCCCAAGACCTGCCGCTCACCGAGTGGGAGACCGAGGACCTGGTTCGCGCCGCCCAGGACGGCGACCGCGACGCCTTCGGCGAGCTGGTGGCTCGCTTCGAGGGGATGGTGCAGGCGGTCGCCCTGCGTCGGCTCGGCAACTACGCCGAGGCGGCGGAGCTCTCGCAAGAGGTGCTGATCCGGGCGATGGATCGGCTGCACCAGTTGAGCGAACCGCGGGCGTTCGGCTCGTGGCTCAAGTCGATCACCGTCCGCATGGCGATCAACCGGCAGGTCCGGCGTCGGCGGTCGGTCGATACCGAGCCCTCGACGCTGGAAGCGACCTGCATCGACGAACGGCGGAGCCCGGTCGACGCCGCGCTCTCCGCCGAACGGGCCGAGCAGGTCCGTGACGGCCTGGCGCGGCTCGGCGAACTCGATCGCAGCACGCTCGAGGCGTTCTACGTCCGCGGGCAGTCGCTGATCGAGATGAGCGACGCGTTCCACGCCCCCGTCGGCACGATCAAGCGCCGGCTGCACGTGGCGCGGAAGCGGCTCGCCGCGGAGCTGGGCGACATGCTCGCTGTTTGATTTGTCACGTTGGCGGCGTCCCGAACTGGGTCCGGGGCGCAAAGCGTTGAGATCGGCGGCCGCCCGGAGTGGGACTCCAGGCGGCCGCCGTCGTTTTTGGGTTTGGGGGTTTAGGTAGGGTGCGATGCAGCGGAGCGGTGTCGCACCGCGACGGTCGCTGATTGGGCAGGCTTTGCCCCGGGGTTTGCCCTTAGGTCTTCGCTACATTCGAGCCAACCCATCGAGACGCCGCGAAGGTGCGATTTCGCTGCGCGGCATCGCACCCTACTTCGACGCGCGCCCGGTTGCGGCTTCGCCCTGACAGCGGGATAGTGCTGTATTCACGCTTCCCCGCCCGCGAACGCTTCCCCTCTCTGCCACGATGGCGCCGACGATCAATTGGGCGCTCGACCTGCTTGTGAGCGGAGCGGGGTGGGTCATCGGCTGGGAGGGCCTGTCCGTCCCGCCCGACGCGGCGGTCGGCTATGTGCTGGCCGCCCTGTTGCAAGTCGCGATGATCCTCAACCTCTCGGCGGTTGGGGCGCTGGTCTTTATTTGGTTGGAGCGCAAGGTCGCCGGGCGGATCCAGGACCGCCTCGGCCCGACGCGGGTCGGCGGCCGCTTCGGCTGGCTGCAAACGGTGGCGGACGGCCTGAAGCTCCTCTCGAAAGAGGACCTGATGCCGACGTCTGCCGACCCCCTGCTCTTCCGCGTCGCGCCCTACATCGGCATGGCGGCGGCGGTAGCGGCGTTCGTGGCGTTGCCTTTCGCGGGGGCGCCGCACCCGTTCGTCGCCCAGCACCTCGACGTGGCGGTCTTCTTCGTGCTGGCCGTCTTGGGCCTGGAGGTCTTTAGCATCATCCTCGCCGGTTACTCGTCGGCGTCGAAGTGGTCGCTCTTCGGCGCGATGCGCGAAGCGGCGCAGGTCGTCAGCTACGAGGTGCCGCTCGGGCTCTGCGCCGTGGTGCCGGTGATGCTCGCTGGCAGCATGGACCTCGTATCGATCGGCGACGTGCAGCGCGGCGGCGTTTGGAACTGGCACGTCTTCAACGACCCGTTCACGCTAGTGATCTTCGCCGTCTACTGCACGTGCGCCACGGCCAGTGTCAACCGCGCGCCGTTCGACCTCGCTGAGGCGGAGAGCGAACTGGTGGGCGGCTTCCACACCGAGTACTCCGGCTTGCGCTGGAGCTTCTTCTTCATGGCCGAGTACACGTCGATGCTGCTGGTGAGCCTGCTGGCGGCGATCCTGTTCCTCGGCGCGTGGCACGCGCCCATTCCGCTGGGGCTGACTAGTGACGGCTGGCTCGGCGCGGTGGTCGGCGTGAACGTGGCGAACTACCTGGGTAACCTGCTTGGCTTGTTGTGCCTGATGACCAAGGGCGTGCTCTCGGTGGTCGTGATGATGTGGGTCCGCTGGTCGATGCCCCGGCTGCGGATCGATCAAGTGATGACGACGTGTCTCAAGTACTGCACGCCGCTGGCGGCGGTCTGCTTCCTCGGCGCGACGGCGTGGCAGGTGGTGTTTCCGGGCGGCGTGCTGTGGCGACCGCCGGCGCCGTATGTGGAAATGACGAATGACGAAGCACGAATGACGAAGAACGGAGTCATGCCGTCCGTTTCGTCATTCGTCATTCGGGCTTCGTCATTCAAGCCGGAGGCGCACCAATGATCTGGCACTCCGTCCTCTTCGCCTTGTTCGCCACGCTCGCTTGCGGCTTTGCCGCGATGGTCGTGTTGTCGTCGAACGTTGTGCGGATGGCGTTCTACTTGGTGCTGAGCCTGTCGGCGACCTCGGGGCTGTTCTTCCTTGCCGGCGCCGACTTTGTCGGGGCGATGCAGCTGATGATCTATGTCGGCGGCACGCTGGTGCTGCTGATCTTTGGCGTCATGCTCACCGCGCAGCAGCGTTTCGTGAGCATGTTGCCGTCGCGGTCGGAGTTCTTGCTTGCGGGGCTGCTAGGAACATCGATGTTGGTGTTGCTCGCTTCGGCCGCGTTCAGCGTGCCCGCTTGGAGCGGCCAGGGTCCGAAGGCCGCCGCGCTCGACGAGGCGCCACGGACCTCGACGCCGCTGGCGCTCGGCCTCTTGGGTCTGCGCGTCGATCGGGACCCGAATAGCGATGAGCCGCTCGCCGGCTACCTGTTGCCGTTCGAAATCATCTCGGTCCATCTGCTCGTTGTGCTGGTGGGCGCCGCGTACCTCGCCCGCACCCGGGTGACGGCGGGGTCGCTCTCGGAGTTGCCGCCGGGCGGGTTCGACCCGGACGAGGTGGAAGCCGACCCCCAGACCGCGGAGCCCCCGACAGCATGATCGCCTCCCTCCTGACCGAACCGATCGGCGTCGCCCACTACCTCGTGGTCGGCGCGGTGCTGTTCATCACCGGCATCCTCTGCATGGCGACCAAGCGCAACCTGCTCGGCGTGCTGATGGGCGTCGAGCTGGTGCTCAACGGCGCCAACGTCAACTTCATCGCCATCGGCAGCCCCTACCTCCGCGGCGACGCTTCGTCGGTCGGGCTCGACGGACAGCTGATGGCGCTGTTCGTGATCGTCCTTGCCGCGGCCGAAGCGGCCGTGGCGTTGGCGATCGCGCTGAACTTCTACAACACGGTGCACACCATCGACGTGGACGCCGCGGATCAACTCCGCGGGTAACTCGGCTTGCCGCTTAGCCGCAAGCGGCGCGAAAGAATTATGCCTCTCGAACAACTCCTGCCGACGCTCTTGCTCGTCGCCTGGCTTGCGCCACTGGCGTCGTTCGTTGTGTCAGCGCTGGCCGGTTCGGTGCTGGCGCGCGGCAAGGGTTCTGTCGAAGCCAACGCCGCGCGGACGATCGGGCATGTCGCCACCGGAGCGATCGGCGTCAGCTTGATCGCGTCGGTTCTGGCGCTGGGCGGTTGGGTCTCGGCCCACCCCGTCGGAGAGGGGCACGGCGAAGCCGCGGCGCCGCTCGTGGGCGAGTGGTTCGGCGTGCTGGACGTGGGCTCATTGCACGTTGGGGCCGGCTACTACATCGACGCGCTGACCGTCGTCATGGCGGTCGTTGTGACGCTGATCGCGACTTGTGTCCACGTGTACTCGCTTGGCTATCTGGCCGACGAAACCGCCAGCGAAGGCGCCGACGCCGTCACGGATCACGAAGCGATCACCGCCGACGGCCAGCCGCTGCGTCGCGCGGGACGGCTGCACCGCTTCTACCAGCACCTGTCGCTGTTCTGTTTCGCGATGCTCGGCGTTGTGCTCGCCGGCAACGCGGTGATGACGTTCGCGTTCTGGGAACTCGTCGGCGCGAGCAGCTATCTGCTCATTGGCTTCTACTACGAACGCCCCAAGGCGGGCGCCGCCGCCACCAAGGCGATGCTGTTCAACCGCGTCGGCGATGTCGGCATGCTCGTGGCGCTCGCGGCGATCTGGGGTCTCGCGGGAACCTTCGACTACGACAAGCTCTTCGCCGCGGCGCCCACGTGGTTCACCAGCCACTACGGCCTGGCGACGCTCATCGGCGCCGGGCTCTTCTGCGGCTGCATCGGCAAGAGCGCCCAGGTCCCGCTCCAGGCGTGGCTCCCCGACGCGATGGCTGGCCCGACGCCGGTCTCCGCGCTGGTCCACTCGGCGACGATGGTCGCCGCCGGCGTCTTCCTCGTGGGCCGCATCTACCCGCTGCTTACCGTTGAGGTGCTCGTCGGCATCGCAACGGTCGGCGCCATCACGCTCTTGGTCGGCGCGACGCTGGCGACCGTCTCGCACGACCTCAAACGCGTGCTCGCTTACTCCACCGTTAGCCAGCTCGGCTACATGATGCTAGCGCTGGGCCTCGGTGGCTGGACCGCGGGGCTGTTCCATCTCGTGACGCATGCGGGCTTCAAGGCGCTGCTGTTCCTCGGCGCCGGCTCGGTGATCCATGCGGTCGGAACGAACGACCTCCGCGCGATGGGCGGGCTGCGGCGTACGATGCCGTTCACCGCGGGGCTGATGCTCGTTGGGTTGCTGGCGCTCGTTGGCGCTGGCTTACCGGTATTGGGACTGGGCCTGTCGGGCTTCTTCTCGAAGGACGCTATCTTCGAGCAGGCGATCGCCTTCTCACGGGCAAACCCTTCCTACGGCTGGCTCTTCTGGGCGCCGCTGATCGGCGCGGTGCTGACAGCGCTGTACATCACCCGGATGTGGCTGCTGGCGTTCGTCGGTCGGCCCCGAACCGAGGCGGCGGAGCACGCCCACGAGTCGCCCGAGTCGATGCTCGTACCGATGCTGGTCGTGGCGACGATGGCGATCGGGGCGGGCTGGGCGGTTCCGGGCAGCGGGGTCTCCGTGCCGGCGCTGCTGGAGACCTCGGCGCCCGCAACGACCCACCAGAGCCGCTCAGGCTCAATCTGGCGGGCTCTTTCGCTCCCAGGGACATGTGAGGCCCACGAGCCCAACGTCCGCTCAGCGGCCGCCCTAGCGGCCCTGGGGGCCACTCTAGCGGGCGCCACGATCGCTCTGGTGATGCACCGCGGCGGCCGCAAGTGCGAGACCCCCGCCGGCGAACCCCTCCGCCAGCTCGACGAGCACTGGCTGCCGGGCCTCAGCCGCGGCGCCGATTCGCTGACGCGGGGCCTGGGGGCCTTTGTCGCCGGCCCCGTGGACCGGGGCCTGGTGGATGGCGGCTTCCGCGGCGCGGCGGGCCTGCTGACGCTTGTCGGCGTCGCCCTCCGCCGGGCCCAGACCGGCAGCCTCCGGCAGTACGTCTTCTTCCTCGCTTTGGGGGTCGTCCTCGTGGGCGTCGCCTCGCTCGGCGCCGCCTACCGATGGATCGCGGGGTGACGCCATGAACGACCACACGCTCACCTTCCTGGTGCTGATCCCGCTCGTCGCGGCGGGCGCGATGGCGCTCGTGCCGAAGGGCGCCGGCGGCGCGGCGAAGAAGCTGACGGTCCTCGTCACCGCGCTCGTCGCGGCGATGGCGTGGTCGCTCGCCTTCGACGGCCGCGCGGGGGGCGCCGGGCTGTCGCACGTCGTCACCGCGCCGTGGATCCCGTCGCTTGGCGTGCAGTTCTTCCTTGGCGTCGATGGGCTGAGCCTGCCGCTGGTGATCCTGACGGCGAGTCTCTCGCTGCTCGCCGCTATCGCGAGCCTAGGCGTCGATCGCCACCCGCGCGGCTACTGCGCGCTGCTGCTGCTGCTCGAGACGGGCATGCTCGGCGTGTTCCTCGCGCTCGACTTCGTGCTGTTCTATGTCTTCTGGGAACTGATCCTGGTGCCGATGTACCTGCTGATCGCCGTCTGGGGCGGCAGTGGCGGGCGCAAGGCGGCGTTCAAGTACTTCGTCTACACGCTGGCCGCTAGTGTGCTGATTCTGGGGGCGGGGCTATTGCTCTACGGGCAGAGCGACCTGACGCGGCTGGCGCCGGCGGACTTGGCGGCGAGTGGAATCCTGGGCCCGAACGCGGTTAAAGCGCAAGCGCCGGCGAGGGAGTTAGGCGAGTGGATCGACCTGAGCGATTCGTTGCCAATGGAACTCATCGACGCCCAAGCGACCGGCGCGCCGCTGCGGACATTCAACCTCGTGGCGATGACGCGGCTCGCACAGACGACCGACGTCTTCACCGCGCCGACGTGGGGCGGGCATAACCTCGCTTGGTGGGCGTTTGTGCCGCTGGTGCTGGGCCTCGCCGTGAAGGTCCCGGCCGTGCCGCTGCACACGTGGCTCCCCGACGCCCACACCGAGGCGCCGACGCCCGTCTCCATGCTGCTGGCCGGCGTGATGCTCAAGCTCGGCGGCTATGGCATGGTGCGGATCGCCTGGCCGATCTGTCCCGAAGCGGCCCGCGACTTGGCGATGGTCGTCGCCGTGGTTGGCGTCGTCGGCCTCTTGTGGGGCGCGCTGGCCGCGATGGGGCAGCGAGACTTCAAACGGCTGGTCGCCTACAGCTCGGTGAGCCACATGGGCTACGTGTTGCTGGGGCTCGCCGCCGGAACGCTCGGCGCCGACGCCTGGGCCCTCGGCGCTAGTGGGGCGGTGTTCCAGATGGTCGCGCACGGCGTCACGTCGGCGGGGCTCTTCTTCGCCGTCGGCGTGATCTACGACCGCGTCCACCACCGCGACCTCGACCGCATGGGCGGCCTGATGAACCGCATGCCCACTGCTAGCGGCCTAGCGCTCGTCTTGGCGCTAGCCAGCCTCGGCCTCCCCGGCCTGTGTGGCTTCGTCGGCGAGCTGCTGGTGCTGCTGCCGACATGGACGTTCAATCCCTCTCTCGCCATCGCCACGGCAGCGGTCACGGTGCTCACCGCCGCCTACACGCTCCGCGCGGTGCGGTTGGCGTACTACGGCCCCGAATATATTGGCCCGCACGCCGACGGCCTCACGCCGATCAAGCCGCGCGAACTCGTGGTGATGGTCCCGCTGGTCATCGCCGCCGTGGTGCTCGGCGTGCAGCCGGGCTACGTCACCAAAGTCGCGGAACCGACGATCGCCGCGGCTGGTCAATCCTTTCGTCCCCCATTAACTACGGGCGTGACGCCCGTCGCCGATGCTGCCGACGCTGGTCGAACAACTCGTTAACGACACGGCGGGCCTCAGCCTGCCGCGGTCGGCGCCGGAGATGACGCTCGTCGTGACGATCGTCCTGATGCTGCTTGCGCGCGTGCCGGTCGCGTTGCGACGCATCGAGGCGTTCTGGATCGCGTTGGTAGGGTCGATCGTGGCGCTGGGCTGCTTAGCATGGGAAGCGAGCGGCGGCCTCGCCGCGATCGAACCGGTCGAGATCTACACCGGCATGCTGCGGCACGACGCGCTGGGCGTCTTCTCGCGCGGGCTGCTGCTGACGTTTCTCGTCTTGATGGTCGTGCTGTCGAAGCTGACGGGGCTCGCTAACCGCGAGGACGGGCAGGACTTCTTCGCGATGCTCTTCGGCGCGACGCTCGGCATGTGCCTGATGTGCCGCACGAATCATCTGATGATGCTGCTCTTGTCGATCGAGATGGCGAGCGTGCCGTCGTACGTGCTGGTGGGGATCGTGAAGGGCCGCCGCCGGTCGGGCGAGGCGGCGCTCAAGTACTCCGTTTACGGCGCCGCAGCGGCGGGCGTGATGCTTTACGGCATCAGCCTGCTGGCGGGGCTTACCGGGACGGCCCACTTGCCAACGCTCGGCGAACGCCTCGCCGAAGCGCACCTCTCGACAATGGCCGCCGATCCGGAGCAACGCGGCGTCGTGATGGCGCTGGCGCTGGCGGGCGTGCTGGTGATGATCGGCATGGCGTTCAAGCTCTCGGCGGCGCCGTTCCACTTCTGGGCGCCCGACGTGTTCGCCGGCGCGCCGGCCGAGGTGGGGGCGTTCCTGTCGGTCGCGTCGAAGACCGCGGCGCTGGTGCTGCTGCTGCGGATCGTCTCGCTGACGTTGCCGTTCGACATGCTCGCCCACGCCGAGGCAAATGAAGCGACGACGCAACTTGTCGCGCACTCAACGGCCGACCCCGCTTCTCCGGCCCGGTCCTTCGTCGTCGGGCTGATCGCGGTCGCCGCGGCGCTGACCTGCACGGTTGGCAACTTCGCGGCGCTGACGCAGACCGGCGCGAAGCGGATGCTCGCCTACTCGACGATCGCCCACGCCGGCTACCTGTTGATGCCGATCGCCGCGGCGGTGGCGCTCGCGGAGAACGATCCCGCCGGCGCCTCAGCGGCGGCGGGCGCCGTGATGCTGTACGCGGCTGGCTACTTGTTCCTCAACTTCACGGCCTTCGCCGCGGTCGCCGTCATCCGCAACACACGCGGCAGCGAATCGATCGACGACTACGCCGGCCTGATCCGCACCGCGCCCGTCACGGCGACGGCGCTCTGCCTGGCGATGATCGGCCTCTTAGGCCTGCCGCCGCTGGTGGGCTTCTGGGGCAAGCTCGCGGCGTTGCGGGCGCTGGTGGACGCCGGCGGGTTTTGGATGACGATGTTGCTGGTGGTCGCCGTGCTGAACACGGCGCTGTCGCTGGTCTACTACCTGCGAGTCGTTAAGACGGTGTGCCTCGACGCGCCACCAAACGACCTGCCGACCGATCGCCCCGAGCGGGCCTTGCAGTTGCTGCTGGCGATCGGCGCCGCTCCGATTGTGCTCCTGGGTCTCGCGCCGGAGTGGCTGGCGAGCGTGGCGAACGAGGCGTGCCGCGGGGTGTTTGGTTGAAGCGTGACGCGAGACGCACGATCACGAGTGACGGCGAGCCCACGATGTTAATCGTGGGTGTGAAGCGGGCACCGAGTTCCACCGACGACTAACGTCGCCGGCTCGCCATTAACTCAATGGTTCGCTGTTCTTGAGAAACTAAACGCATGTTCTACGACACCCATGCCCACCTCGATCAACCGACCTTCGCCGACGACTTGGCGGAAGTCCTCCAACGCGCCCGCTCGATGGGCGCGCTCGACGTGAACGCGATCGGCGTCGATGCGGCTTCGAGCCGCGCGGTCGTGGCGCTCGCGGCGGCGCATCCGATGGTGCACGCCGTGGTTGGCGTCCAGCCGAACGACGTCGCCGAGGCGCAGCCCGAGGACTGGGACGAGATCGTGCGGCTCGCTAGTGAGCCGGGGGTGGTGGGGATCGGCGAGACGGGGCTCGATCGCTATTGGGACTCGACACCCTTCGAGCAGCAGCAGGACTACTTCGACCGCCACCTACGGCTTTCACAAGCAACGGGCCTGCCGTTCGTGGTCCACATGCGTGAGTGCGAGGCGGACGTGCTGGCGATGCTCCGCGAAGCGCGCGAGCGCGGGCCGCTCGTCGGCGTCATGCACAGCTACACCGGCACAGCCGCCGGCGCCGCCGAGGCGATCGAGCTCGGCCTCCACGTCAGCTTCGCCGGCATGGTGACCTATAAGAAGTCGGACGAGCTGCGTGAGGTCGCCAAGACCGTGCCACTCGATCGTCTCTTGGTCGAAACCGACGCGCCGTACCTTTCGCCCGAACCGGTGCGGAAGATCAAGCGGAACGAGCCGGGGCACGTCGCGCACACGGCGCGGCTGCTGGCGGAGGTCCGCAGCGAGGCGTTCGACGCATTCGCGAAGCAGACGACCGCGAACGCGAAGCGACTCTTCGCACGCCGCTAGGCTGGATGGCAAACTGCGACGAAGTCGCTTGTGGGAGGGGTCTCAAGACCCCGATTTCGCGCTCCATGCCGTATTCGGCCATGAGACCGTAATCGGCGTCTGGAGACGCCTCCTACAATCACAACCTTTGGCACGTCGAAAGCGTTCAGCGCACCATCATCTCCGTCGAGGGCAGCGATGCGGCGCGTGGCGCGAACTCGTGGTCGTAGGGCGCCCGCATGCTGCGCGGGTCGCTGGGGCCAACCCAGTTGCCACAGTCGTCGCACGGGTCGCAGCAGCGCGGCGGGTCGCTGTGCCATTCGCTCCAGTAGAAGTCGCCGCAACCGCCGCAGCCACGGTTGCCGCACGGGCAGCACAGGCCCAGTGGCGCGCCGATCGGCCGCAGGATGTTGCCGACTTCTTGTCCGATAGCGTGCAGGCCGAAGCCGACGGTTTGCAACACGCCACAACCGCAGCGGCCCACGCCGCACGTGTCGCCGCAACCGACGCCGCACCCACAACCGGGCTCGACGCCACAGCCGACTTCAACGCCGCAACTGGCTTCGCAACCGCAACCGGGATCGCAACCGCCGCAGCAATCGGGTCCGGTGCAGACGTTGATCAGGGGCTTCACGGGGCCGCAGCCGCCTTCGCAGCCGCCGTCGCCGCACCACAGTTTACCGGCCCAAGCCCGGCCGCCGCAGCCACAAATCGATCCGCAGCCGCAGCCGGGTTCGACGGCGCAACCGGGCTCAACGCCGCAACCGACTTCGGCCCCACAGGCGCTACCGATGGCGCAGCCGCAGCCCGGGCGCATCACGGCACAGCCGGAGGCCGCCGCGACGCAGAGGGCGGCGATCGCTACGAAGGACTCGAGTCGTGATTTGGTAAGGGCCATCCCTGGAAGCTCCCGCAAAGGGGCACGCCGACGCCCGCAATCCCTGCCGGCGCCGATGTCATGACTAGCACGCGCGGGGCCACAAACAGCCCGCGCTCGGTTACAGGAATCGGCGGCGCAGGCCGGCGCATTGAGTCGAATCGTCAAGGTCGACGCAGTTTCACCCCGGCGACGGGCTTGGTAGAGTCGGCGTCGCAGACGATGGCGAGCCGGGAGCGTCACAGGATTATGCAATCGCTAGCAGTCAGTTGTTGCAAGTTCGATGAACTATCAGACTCGTTAGCGTCGTTTACTCCCCTCCCCCTTGTGCAACGTTATGCAGTTGCTATCACGAGCTTTTGTCGTTTGAGGACGCGGAGGGCGTTGAGGAGGAGCTTGGCTTGGACCCAGAGGTGGACGCGGTGAAGGCGTCGGACCCAGCTTGGCAGGGGGCCCAGGCCGCCGGCGAAGCTGGTGAGGTTGCCGAAGCAGCGTTCGATCGGGTCGCGGAAGGCGAGCACGGCTTGTCCGAAGGGACGGCGGAGCATCTCCAGGCAGTGCACACGGCTGGGCTCGTGGCGGCGATGCCCCAACGCCTGCCCCGGCCGCTGCTGCTGGGCGATGATCTGATGACGCGGCGAAGCCACGCGGTGCAGCGGGTTGCTGTCGTACTGACGGTCCCCCGTCACATAGCCCTCGCCCGGCAGCTCTTCGAGCAGCGGACGAGCGGCCGTCGCGTCGCCCGTGTTCATCGGCTCCACCCGCCACACCGAAGGGAGCGGGCCCTCGCCCCACACCACGTGCAGCTTGTAGCCCTTCGCGAAGCGGTTGGCCGCCCGCCCCACGCGCGCGTCGGGGTCCTTGCTGTAGGAACCGATCGGCAGCGGCTTGCTGTCGATCCGTTGCAACCACCAGCGCCGCGGGTCGCCCCCCAACGCCTGCTCCAGACGGCCCAGCAGCTCCCTCACGCCACGGCTCCGTAGCCGGCGGCTCATCGTCGATTGCGACGGGAACGGAACCGATAGCTGCGGCGGCCAGTTGTCGGGCTGGCAGGCCCAGCTGGTGGGCCGGTCGTGGACCACCGCCCATAAGAACACCGCCACGACCTCCGACGCCCGGTAAAACCCGCCCGACCAAGCGTTGTCCAGCCGCCTGGCAATCGCGTACAGTTGCTCCCAGAGTTCGCGTTCCATCTGGCTTCTCCCTTGGTTGGTCCCAAAAGAGATTCAGTAGAACGCGAACTCCCTTCGTTTAACCCCTGCTAGCAACTGCATAACGTTGCACGAGTGGGAGGGGGACACAACGCGCTAACGCTTCTTGGATTACATCGCCGAACCGACTTCACACTGCTAGCCATTGCATAATCCTGCTAACGCTCCCGGCTCGCCGCCCCGCTGCTAGCAGCGCCGCTCCCTCAACCCCTCAGCCCCTGGCCCCTAACCCCTCCCCCAATGACCCCCGCCGCCAAGAAGTTCTTCCAAAAGGTCCTCGAGTCGCCGAGCCCCTCGGGTTACGAGCAGCCCGTGCAGCGCGTCGTGCGGGAGTACGCCGGCACGTTCGCGGACGAGGTCCGGACCGACACGCACGGCAACGTAATCGTCTCGGTGAACCCGGGGGCGCCGCTGCGGGTGATGTTCGCGGGGCACGCCGACCAGATCGGCTTGATCGTCACCTACATCGACGAGCAGGGGTTCGTTTACTCCAAGCCGATCGGCGGCTGGGACCCGCAACAGCTTATCGGTCAGCGGATGACGATCCACGCGGATGGCGGCCCCGTGCCGGCCGTGATCTCGCGCAAGGCGATCCACCTGCTCGACGAAGAAGAGCGCAAGTTGGTCGTCAAGCAGAAGGAGATGTGGCTCGACATCGGCGCGCGGAGCCAGGCCGAGGCGCAAGAGCTGGTGGAGATCGGCGACCCGGTGACGCTCGAGCTCGGCTACAAGGAGATGCGCAACAACTTCGCCACCGCGCCGGGCATGGACAACAAGACCGGCATGTGGGTCTGCATCGAAGCCGCCCGCCGCGCGGCGGAACAAGGCGGCCTCAACGTCGCGGTGCACGCCGTCGCCACTGTGCAGGAAGAGATCGGCCTCCGCGGCGCCACGACCAGCGCGTTCGGCATCGACCCACACGTCGGCGTCGCGGTCGATGTGACGCACGCCACCGACTGCCCGACGATCGACAAGACGCAAGAGTCCGACATCAAGCTCGGCCACGGCCCGGTGCTCTCGCGCGGGCCCAACATCAACCCGGTCGCCTTCAGTCGCCTGCGCGCAGCGGGCGATTCCGCCGACTTGCCGATGCAATGGGCCGCGCTGAACCGCGGCGCGTCGAACGACGGCAACGCCCTCCAGCTCACCCGCGCCGGCGTCGCCACGGGCATCGTCGGCATCCCGCTCCGCTACATGCACTCCGCGGTGGAGATCATCTCGCTCGACGACATCGACAACGCGGCGCAACTGCTGGCGGAGTTCGTGCTGCGGCTGGAGCCGGACGCTGACTTCACGCCGCAGTAGTCGGCGCGCTCTTGGGGCGGAACGCAGGAAAGGAGATGGGGGGATGGATGGAGATAAGGGGGATGGCCTGCCGGTAAAGACACGGCCCAAGCTGACCGCTGAGTTCTACGAATGGGCTGCCGACATGACCCGTATCGGGAACGATGGTGTCCGCCGCGCCGGTGTGCCGTATGTTTATTCGATCAACGGCGTGCTGCACTGGGAGCTGCCCGATGGCAGCTTGACGACGGTGGACCCTTGGCAGGGGAAGACGACGCCGCCCGACGATGCTGGGACCAAGTAGCTATCGTCAGAATCACTCGCTGATCAATTCGATCACAGCTGAGAAATCGTCTCGCATCGCTGTAGCTATTCGCTTGTCGAATGTAGCGAGCTTCCCATGGTTGTGGTTAGCTAGTGCTGCGAGGTACATGTCGGTGATTTGCTGATGGCCACCAATCCCTAAGAGGAGTCGATCGTCCAAGTGGCGCACCGTAACGCTGTCCTCCCAGAAGGCATGCCCAGGTTCGCTGCAAAAGACGTTTAACTTGGCAACGGCATCGAGTATCGAAATCCTACCATTAGGATAAGCTCGATTCGTCACCACACGCACGAAGCCATTCTCAACGATGGGACAAGTTGCCCATCCAGCTTGGCCGACGCTTGCAAACCAGGAGTGTGCGGCCTCATGGTGGAGATGCTCGGAATCGAAAAGAGCGATCAGAACATTGACGTCGAGCAAGTAAGTCACACGCCGTCATCCCGCAGCGAGTTCACGATGTCGAGTGTGACCGCCATTCCGCCTCTTTTCGGGAATAGCGGCACGCCGTTGCGAATTGGAGCCTCCTTGTCGTCTGCCCGGTGATTGGGAGGTTGTTCCAAAACTTCCGGCTTCACGGTGACAGTCGTTCCCTCGGGAAGCGATACACCAGGCACAAACACAACCACGCCGTCGCGAACGACGCCCTGGTAAAGCGAATTGGTGAGTTTACTGTCCATGCCCAAATCATAGCATGGCGCCGTTGGGATGCGAATTATCCCCGCTGGGTGATTCACTCCCCCGACCTGATCTGCACATAGCTCTCGTAGCGTCGCGCGTCGATCCAGCCGTCGGCGACGGCGTATTTTACGGCGCAGTCGTCTTCGTGCGTGTGCGTGCAGTCGGGGAAGCGGCACTTTGAGACGTAAGGGCGGAGTTCGCGGAAGTAGCCCGCGACTTCTTCGGGGATCACGTCCCACAGCTCGAAGCTGCGGATGCCGGGCGTGTCGACGAGGAAGCCGCCGCCGAGGTCCTCGCCGAGCGGGTAGAGCACCGCGGTCGTTGTGGTGTGACGACCTTTTTCGCTCTCGCTGCTGACGGTCTGCACACGCAGCGCGAGGCCGGGCTGGATCGCGTTGAGGAGTGAGCTCTTGCCGACGCCGCTCTGGCCCGTGAACGCGGTCTCTTTGCCACGCAGGCGATCTCGCAGTCGGTCGAGGCCAAAGCCAGTGTCCGCCGACACGGGCAGCACCTCGTAGCCCAACTGCGACCAGACGCCGATGATCGGTACGAGGTCGGCGGGCTCGACGAGATCGACTTTGTTGAGGCAGACGATCGGCCGTAGGCCCGTCTTCTCCGCGGTGACGAGGTAGCGATCGACGAGGTTCGGCTTCAGCCGCGGCTCGGCAACCGACGCGACGACGACGATCAGGTCGATGTTCGTGGCGATCAGGTGCTGCCGATTGCGACTCGTGCGGCTGAGGACGCCGTGGCGCGGCTCGACGCGTTCGATGATGCCTTCTTGTGGCAGGCCCTCCTCGGGCGTCGGGCCTTCGGGCCGCACCCAGACGAGGTCGCCCGCGGCGACGACGTGTCGCAGGTTGGTGGCGAGCTGCTTCAGAAGCTGCCGCGTCGCGCAGGCGTAGAGACGACCGTTATCGCCGAGCACGCGACTCACGAGCCCCTGCACACGCAGCACCCGGCCGAGGACGCACGTCTCGCGATCGACCTCGGGGAGCACGATCTGTCCCGAGCTGTCCTCGGTCATCTCGGCGCCGGCGACGGTGCGGCGGCGGGTGAGCCGTCCCTTGCCGCTGACGCGATCACCGCGTTCCTGATGAGAGTCGGCGCCGTGGACCTCGAAGTGCCGCGTCAGGCCGCGCTCGCGCTTGGACGTGTCGTGGCCCTTACGAAAGGCAGCGCGGACGTTGCGGCGCTTCTTGCCCATAGAAATCAAAAAATGTGGGAGGCGTCTCCAGACGCCGATTACGCGCACCATACCCTATCGGCTGGCATACCGTAATCGGCGTCTGGAGACGCCTCCTACAAAGCCCGCTGGGCTTAAAGCTTGTCGCCGGGCAGTTTGATCTGGCCGGCGTTGTTGTTCGTCGGGTCGAACCGCTTGGTGCGGTCGCTGCCGCCGCGGATATCGGACTTCTGCAAGCCGGCCCGCGCCAGGAGCGACGTGCTCATGATCTCCTTGGTGCGGTTCTCGGTCGGCGGGGGACCGACGGCGCCAAGGTCCGCCGGCGAGTAATCGACGCGGTAGCTGTGCTTCGCGACCGAAAGCGTGTCGCCCGGGTCGAGCCGGCCTTCGGGGTTGCGAACGCCGTTGATCTTGACGCCGTTACGGCTCTGCAAGTCGCGGACGTAGAGATAGCCCCCCTCGATCCACAACTCGCAGTGGTGGGCCGAGACGTTAGCGAAACGCAGGACGATGTCGCAGCTCTCGCGGCGACCGACTAGCAGTTTCTTCTTGAGCAGCGGGATCGGGTCCCCGCCGCCGAGCGGCACGAGCTCGCCGTACATAGGTGGGTCTCAAGTGGGGGGCATCCGCGGGCCGTGGGAGCGCGGGCCGTGCGGGCGGGTGGATGGGAGCGCCTGATCATCCCCGGATAGGCCTTCATCCTGGACGGCAAAGTCGCCTCGGCCGTCGTCTTTCACCTTACGAACAGGGGGGGCAATCGTCAACGAAACGCCACAGCCCGGCGGCGTGCGGGCGTTGCCTTGGGGCCCTACGACCGGTACTGTCCCTAACTCCCCGAACTCCCCGCAGCCAACCGAGTTGGTGATTCGATACCAGTTGGGCAGCGGCGACCCCTCGGCGGTTCGCCGCAGGGCGGGTCGGTCGCCTATTTTCAGTAGAGACACCTCTTTCCGCCCGTCTCACCGCCATCCGTCCCCCAGGCCCCGCCCGCGTGCCCGTGACCACTTCCGCCGCTCCCGAAGCCCGTCAGGCGCGGGTCCACCGGCTCGCTAATGGCCTGACCCTCGTCGGCGAGCCCGCCGAAGGGTTCCAGTCGGCCGCCTTCTCGCTGATGGTCCCCGCCGGCTGCCGGCACGACCCCAAGAGCCAGCTCGGCCTGGCGAACCTGACCTGCGAGATGACCCTCCGCGGCGCCGGCGACCGCGACAGCCGAGCCCTGGTGAGCGACCTCGACGCCCTGGGGGTCGAACGCGGCGAGTCGGTCGGACTGTCGCATGCGTCGTTCTGGTCGAGCACGCTCAGCGAGAACCTCCCCGCGGCGATGGCGATCTACGCCGACGTCGTCCGCCGACCGCACCTCCCCGAGGACCAGTTCGAAGCGGGCCGACAAGTCTGCCTGCAAGAGCTGCGTGGCGTCGAAGACGAGCCCTCGCAGAAGCTGATGGAGGAACTCCGTCGTCGGCACTACGGCGACCCTTGCGGCCGCGCCGCCAGCGGCACGATCGAGTCGGTCGAGGCGCTGACGATCCGCGACGTCCGCCAGTTCCAGAACAAGCGGTACGCCCCCGACAGCGCAATCTTGGCAGTCGCCGGCGCGTTCGATTGGGACGCGATGGTCGATCACGTTGAAACGCTGTTTGGCGATTGGGTCAACAACGAATCGCCCGCCGAATTCACCGAGACGCCCGGCGCCGGCGATGGCCATGTCCAGTACGACTCGTCGCAGGCGCACATCGGGATCGCTTTCCCCTCGACGCCGTACAACCACGCCGACTACTTCCAGGCGTGGGGCGCGAGCGGCGTGCTCTCCAGCGGCATGAGCAGTCGGCTGTTCACCGAGGTTCGTGAGAAGCGCGGCCTCTGTTACACAGTCTATGCCTCGCTGCAAACGCAGCACGACCGGGCGGCCGTCTTCTGCTACGCCGGCACCACCGCCGAGCGCGCCCAAGAGACGCTCGACGTCACCTACGGCGAACTCGTGCGACTCGCCGAGGGCGTCACGGTCGAGGAGCTCTCGCGGCTCAAGGCCCGCATGAAGAGCGCCCTGATCATGCAGCAAGAATCAACGCACGCCCGCGCGGGCGTCCTGGCGCGCGACTGGCGCCACCTGGGCCGCATCCGCTCGCTGGCGGAAGTGAACGAGCTCGTCGACGCCGTCACCGCCGACACGATCAACGATTACCTGCGGCGTAACCCGCCGAGCGACTTCACGATCGTTACTCTCGGGCCTCAGCCGCTTTCAATGCCAAAGAAAAGTTAGCCGCAGATGAACACGGATGGACGGAAAGATAAGACAAGAACTGTTGTATCGAAGTCGAAAGTAGCCCCCGTTCTGTAGGAGGCGTCTCCGACGCCGATTACGCGCACCAAACCGAATACGGCCAAGAGACCGTAATCGGCGTCAGAGACGCCTCCTACAAAAGTCTTATCCGCGTTTATCTGTGTTCATCGGTGGTTCCAACCTTATGCAGTTCAATCGACATACTCTCCCGAACGGTCTCGAAGTCATCGCCGAGTGCGACCCGGCGGCGCTGTCGCTCGCCATGGGGTTCTTTGTGCAGACCGGCTCGCGCGACGAGGCGCCCCTCGAGGCGGGCGTCAGTCATTTCCTCGAGCACATGGTGTTCAAGGGGACCGCGCGGCGCACGGCCGAGGACGTGAACCGCGAGTTCGACGAGCTCGGCGCGCACTACAACGCGTTTACGAGCGAAGAGAGCACGGTCTACTACGCGTCGCTCCTGCCTGAGCACCAGGCGCCGGCGGTCGACCTGTTGGCCGACATTCTCCGCCCGAGCCTCCGCACGGAGGACTTCAACATGGAGAAGAAGGTCATCCTCGAAGAGATCGAGATGTACCTCGACCAGCCGCCCTACGGCATGGATGACTACATCAAGCGGCTCTGCTTCGGCGAGCACCCGATCGCCGGCAGTGTGCTCGGCACGGCCGAGTCGGTTAGCGCATTGACGCCCGAGGCGATGCGGTCGTACTTCGAGCGGCGTTACTCGCCCGGCAACGTCGTTTTGGCGGCGGCGGGCAAGGTGGATTTCGACGCGCTGGTGAAACAAGCCGAGGCGGCGTGCGGCGAGTGGAAGCCAGTCGAAACGTCGCGTCAGTTGCCGAAAGCAACGGTCGCGCCGAAGCGTGAAGCGATCGTGCAGTCATCGGCGATGCAACAGTACGCGCTGTTGCTTGGCGATGCGCCCGATGGCCGTTCGGCGGATCGCTACGCCGCGAAGCTGCTGGCGACGGTCCTCGGCGACGATTCGGGCAGCCGGCT
Source organism: Botrimarina mediterranea (assembly GCF_007753265.1). Lineage (NCBI taxonomy): Bacteria > Pseudomonadati > Planctomycetota > Planctomycetia > Pirellulales > Lacipirellulaceae > Botrimarina > Botrimarina mediterranea. The sequence goes on along the minus strand of NZ_CP036349.1, from coordinate 637,547 downwards.
TTACTGGCGGTTGATCGATCCGGGTCTGGCGGAGTCGGCGAGCCTAGGGCACTACGACTATCAAGGCATCGGCATGTTCTACACCTGGCTGTCGTGCGAGCCGGACGACTTTGAGGAGAACCTCGCCGCGGTCGAAGAGACGCTCGCCTCGATCCGCACGGAGCCGCCAACCGCCACGGAACTCGCGCACGCCAAGAGCAAGATCAAGTCACGCGTCGTGCTCGGCAGCGAGCGCCCGCGCAGCCGGCTGTTCAACGTCGGCGGCGGCTGGCAGATGCGCGGCGACTACCGCCCGCTCGAAGAAGACCTCGCCCGCCTCGACGCGGTGACGATCGACGACCTCGTCCGCGTCGCCGCCGAGCACCCGCTGGACCGCAACGCCGTCGTCACCGTCGGGCCCCGCGAAGGCTTGGTGCTTTGAGGACCGCGAATCTTCGCGGAGTTAAAAGCTTGAACCAAAAAGGGCATAAAGGACACAAGGAAAGGTTGGACCCTGCGATCGCTCTCGTAGGTGGCGCCGTACACCCTTCATCGCCATCGGTTTGAGATGAGCGTGGCGATGTGCCTTCGGCGCCATCTTACGATCAGCAAATTCTTCTTTGTGTCCTTTGTGCCCTTTGTGGTTCAGCCCTTTATCTGCGTTCATCTGCGGCTAAAAAATGCTGAGAGACCGGCTAAGCGACGGACTACGGCTCGACCCGGCGAAGGTCGGCGTTGTTGTTGTTGATCACGGTTCGCGGCGCACCGAGAGTAACGAGCTGCTGCACGATGTGGCGGCGTTGTTCGAGCGGGTGTCGCAGATGCCGATCGTTGAGCCGGCGCACATGGAGCTGGCGGAGCCGTCAATCGCCGCGGCGTTCGCACGGTGCGTCGAGCGCGGCGCCGAGACGGTCGTCGTCTTCCCTTACTTCTTGTCCCCGGGCCGACACTGGTCGCAGGACATCCCTCAGCTGGCGGCGGAAGCCGCCAGGAACCACCCGGGCGTCCGCTACCAAGTGACGTCGCCCCTCGGCCTGCAGGAGCTGATGGCGGAGGTGATGAGCCTGCGGATCGCCCAGTGCTTGCAACGCTCGCTGGGCGACGGCGAGGCTTGCGATCTCTGTCGGCCCACGGGAGGGTGCGTAATGCAAGAGGGCGGTGAGCCGTCAGCGTGAGCGCCCGGAGTGAGCCACGCGTGCGCATCGCTAACCGCACATTTGGCTCGACCCGCGAACTCAATCGGTCGATGCCTAGCAAAGCCGCGCGCCTGGATGCGTGGCCGCGCCCGCTCTGCTAGCACTCCAACGGAGGAGCAAGTATGCTCACCCGCCGCCTCGCTGTCGCCGCTTTCTGTTTCGTCCCAGCGCTGTCGCTCGCCGACAAGCCGTTCGTCCCCGGGACGGGCGATCACATCTACCAAGCGTTCGACGATTTCGAGGACGCCAACTGGTCGTACCGGCTCAACCTGCCCAAGAGCAGTTACGAGCAGGACGAGAACCAGCGCGCGCCCGGCGCGGTCTCGGCCAACAAGCTCTGGCATGAAGGCGCCAAGCGCGGCACGCCCGACGTGGTGAAGCGTGTCGCCACGCCGCCCGGCGGCATCCCCGGCAGCGAGGGCGCCCTGCTCTTTCAATCGAAGGACACCGGCATCCCCGGCCGCATCACCAACCAACAGCAGCAGGACGACCTGCTGATGAAGGTCGATCGGATGATCGGCCGCTCGATCCCTGTCACTTGGCAGCCGAGCTGCACGGTGCGCGTCTACCTGCCGCCGTTCGAGCAATGGGAGCAACGCAGCGGCGCCAGCTTCGGCATGCGCGCCGACTGCCGTGGCCGCATCCCCGAGGGAGAGACCGCCGCTTACTGGCCGGGCATGTTCATCCTGTTCCAGAAAGGCAACGCCCAGAACGGCGGCGCCGACCACGCCCAGATCACTGTCCGTTCCAACGGCAACGGCCAGGACATGCGGAGCACCAAGATCACCGAGCCCGGCTGGTGGACGCTCGGTATGTCGTTCACACCCGACGGGCAGATCCACTACTACGGCCACGCCGGCGTCGAGGACCTGACCGAAGAGGACTTCCTGGCGTCGAGCTTCCCGTACAACTACCGCTGCCTGGCGTTCGACAACTTCTTCTTCAACGTCGCCAACTGGGACAACGGCAAGTCGTGGAGCACCCCGTGGGTGATCGACGACCCCAAGGTCTTCGTGATCCCGCCCGCCGGCCAGTCGATCGCCAGCCTGCCGCGGAAGAAGGGACAGCGCGTCGAGACCTTCCCGATCACGCACATCCACGACGCCGACAAGCCGAAGTCGAAGAACCCGTTCAACTTCCTCTTCGGCGGGAGCCGCAACGCGGGTCGCTCGAGCCGCAGCCACCGCTGAGGCGGCTGGACGGCCATTCGTGGCGTGACGCAACTTACGCCCGTCGGTAATCGTGTCACGCCTCCCGGCTTCAACGCGATGAGGGACCAGGCCTGCTCAATGGCTTGAATTCGCGTCCCGCAGCGAGGCCGATACAAACGTCCACCGGCGGCGAGATCGTGCGTTAGGGAGCATCCTCGGCGATTTGGCGCGGGCCTGATGGGGTGTGCGAGAGTGAGCCGCCGGCGGGAGCTCAAGTCCAGTCCGAGGGTCCGCGTCCGAGGAGATCGGGTCAGAATAGAAGGCTTCGGCGCCCAAGGCTGAAGTCATCTTGATATCATCACCCGGCCATGGAAGTCATTGGGATATCTATTTCCCATTTCCATGAAGCAAGCGCCAACGGCTGCGAAAGACGTAAGTGAATAACTAGCAGCAACTTACAGGCATAGCACGGCTGCTTCGGCGCCGTCGTTGCTTCCCTCTGCGAGCAAGCCCCACACGGGGCGAATGCCACTCGCAAATGGGGGAAGCTACGATGTTCCGTACAACGCTCGCCGTCGCTGCCGTATCGCTGCTGACACTTCCCGCCGCCGCGAATCACAGCCACAAGCACGGCCCTGGCGGGGGCGGCCTTCACGGCTACGTGGACCAGGTCCGCTCGCAGATGGCCCTGGTGCAGGCCCAGACCGACGCGACGTTCGAGCGTAGCCGATTCAGCCGCCTGATCGCCGGCGATGTCTACCGCGACCTGGACGACCTGTGCCGCGAACTGGATCGGCTCGAGGAGATCACCGCTCGGCCGATCGTGTCGCGGGGCGACTACCGCCGGCTGGAGCGGGCCGTTGAGCGGGTCGATGATCAAGCGCGCGACCTCGAAGAGGCCGTCCGCTCGGCCTTGGCCGACCCGCGGCGGTTCGGAGGCGGTCCGGGCTTCCTGCCGACCACCCGGCCAGTGTACTACCCCGGCATCACCACGCGTCCCATTAGCAGCGGCGGCCTTCGTGTCGTGATCGGCGGCGGCAAGGTCGGCGTCAGCATCGGCGCCACGCCCCACGTCGCGGCCCGGCCGGTCTCGGTCGGCCGTCACGGCCACCGCGACCGCAACGGCGACGCCCTCTGTGCGATGACCGACAACCTCCGCCTGATGACGCGGCAGCTGGTGGCGCTGGTGTCTCGCTGAACAGCCAGAGCCCTTCACGGCTCTCCGTTAGATATCACTACAACGTCGAGACAACGCCCCGCCGCTGGCTTTGGAGCCCGCGGCGGGGTTGTTCATTAGTGAGGGCCGCTGGACAATCGGCGGGATCGTGGTTCACACCGAGGGCTAGCGCCCTCGGCTCAGACTGGTCCCGGGTTCCTACGCCTTCGTCCTTCCGCCTTCCCCCTTCTCGCCATGCCCCGCAATCGCACTTACGACAACGCCGCCATGGCGATCGGCGACACGCCGATGATCCGCATCAACCGTCTTGTGCCCGAGGGCCACGCGACGGTGTTCGCCAAGTGCGAGTTCTTCCAGCCGCTCAACAGCGTAAAGGACCGCATCGGCGCCGCGATGATCGAGGCGGGCGAGCGTGACGGCCATCTCAAAGAAGGGACGCACATCGTCGAGCCCACCAGCGGCAACACGGGCATCGCGTTGGCGTTTGTCTGCGCGGCGAAGGGTTACGCGCTGACGCTGACGATGCCCGAGAGCATGTCGCTCGAACGCCGCACGCTGCTGAAGGCGCTCGGCGCGCACCTCGTGCTGACGCCCGCCGCGGAGGGGATGAAGGGCGCCATCGCCAAGGCGAGCGAGATGGCCGCTCAACCCGGCTGGTGGATGCCGCAGCAATTCGAAAACCCCGCCAACCCGGCGATCCACGAGGCGACCACCGGCCCCGAGATCTGGGAAGACTCCGGCCATGACATCGACGTCATCGTCGCCGGCGTCGGCACGGGCGGAACGATCACCGGCGCTAGCCGCTTCCTCAAGAAGCAGAATGCCGAGTTCAAAGCGATCGCTGTCGAGCCGACCGACTCGCCGGTGATCTCGGGCGGCGCGCCCGGCCCGCACAAGATCCAGGGGATCGGCGCGGGCTTCATCCCTAAGAACCTCGACACGAGCCTCGTCGACGAGACCCTTACCGTCAGCAACGAAGAGGCGTTCCAATGGGCGCGTCGGCTGGCGAAAGAAGAAGGCATCATGGCCGGCATCTCGAGCGGCGCCAACATGTGCGCCGCCGCGAAGGTCGCCGCCCGCCCCGAGATGAAGGGCAAACGGATCGTGACGATCATGTGCTCGCTCGGCGAACGGTATCTGTCGACGCCGCTGTTCGAAGGCCTGGCGGGCTGACATTTATCCCCCTCCCTTTTAGGGAGGGGCTAGGGGAGGGTGAAATGCGTCCAATGGCGTGCGGCTAGGTTACCGATATCGCGTCGAAGTTCGTTCGCCAAATACGCGAAGACTTTACGGACAACGCAGACCCTCCCCTACCCCCTCCCTGAAAGGGAGGGGAATACAATCGCGAGTCGCGTTCTTTCCGCTTCATTCCCACGACTCGCGTCGTGGGCTCTCCATCTGCTCGATCGCATGATCCTCACTCGACTCGACGACCTCGCGCGCTACGCGTGTCTCGGCAAGAACTTCGCCGACGCGATTGAGTGGGCGCGAAGCGTCGATTGGGAAACGATCGCCGAAGGTCGGCACGCCATTGATGGCGATCGACTGTTCGTGATCTGCGAGCGAGTCGCCCCCCAACCCTTCGGGCCCGCAACGGTGTGGGAGGCGCACAACCGTTACGCCGACATCCAGCTCCTACTGGAAGGCGCCGAGCGGATGGGCTGGGCAGCTCGCACCGACGACCTGCCGGTCCGCACCCCCTACGACGCGGCGGGGGATAAAGTCTTCTTCGACCCGCTGGGCGTGAACGGCGAGTGGCTCGAATTCCGCCCCGGCCAGGCGATGGTCTTCTTCCCCGAAGACACGCACGCGCCGTGCGTCGCGCCAACGAACACCGCCGGCTCGACATCGAAGCGCGCCGTCATCAAGGTGCGGCTGGACTGAATCCAGGCGAGCCGGGGGCGTCAGCGACCAGAGAGAAGCAAGCACCGGCGTCCTCCGGTCGCTAACGCTCCCGGCTCGTCAGCACTCAATCCGCTATCGCGTCTCACTCGTCCGCGAAGACGCGGGTGCTCTCTTCGCGCCGGATCGGGCCCGAGAGGTCGTCGGACTCAACGAGCACGGTGACGCGTTGGTCGCCCGCTTCGGCGCCGGTGACGCGGACGCGGAACGCGGCCTTTTGGCCCGGTTCGAGTCGCGGCAACGCGGCGAACTCGGCGCGGCCGGCGTCGATGCGGTTGGCGGCGTCCCCTTGGGCGGCGACGACCCGCAGGCCGGTCGGCGCCTCGACGCGGACCTTCACGTTCGTGGCGGCTTTGGTGCCCTCGTTAAGGACCCGGATTTCGTACGTTGTCTCGGCGCCGATCTCGATGGGGTCGGCCATGTCGCGGACCTCAAAGGCCAGCGACGCGACGCCTTCGACACGGACGACGTGCGACTTCTCCGCCTCGAGCCCGTCGCGGGCTTCGCTCGCGACACTCAAAGTGTGCTCACCCGCCGCGACGGGCATGGCGACGACCTCGACCTCGCCACGCTGGCCTTCGGGCAGTTCGGCGAGGCTCCAGTAAACGCTGTGGGAGGTGGCGTCGTACTCGCCGAGGTTGTTCGCGCGGACGAACTCCATGCCGCGCGGCAGATGGGTGACGAGTCGCACGTCCTTGGCCGGCGCCGTGCCGGGGTTATCGACGCTGATGGTGTAGCTCGCCGGGCGTTCGAGGTAGCGACGCGACGGGCCATCGATCGATACGGCGAGCGACGGGGCGACCACGTCAAACTCGACCGACCCGTTGGCGCGGAGATCGCCGTCCGCGACCGCGGAGATGGCGTTGACGACGTGGCCCGCTTGGGCGGCGGCCATGTTCAGTTCGATGCGGCGAGTCTCGCCCGGCTGGAGGTCGCCGACCTCATACTCGAGCGCCGGTCCGGCGGCGTGACGCAGTTGCGGCGGCACGTCTTCGACGAGCATCACGCCCGTCGCGGCGCCGGTCCCGGGGTTGTGCAGTTCGATCGTAATGATCTGCTCTTCGCCGAGCAGCACCCGGTTGGCGGCGGCGACGCGGATCGCCAGCTGCGGACGGGTCACCTTCGTCTGGGCGCTGGCCGACGCGTCCATCGTCACCGTGGCGACGCTGCCAAGCGGTCCTTCGCGGAGCGGTTCGAATTGCATCTCGACGATGCGCTCTTCACCCGCGGCGAGCGTGCCGAGACGCCAGACGATCTTGCCGTCTTGCGGGGTGGCGGTGGGGTTGGTCTTGAGCAGGCGCGTCCCCGCCGGGGTTTGGTCGGTGAGGACGACGTTCTCCGCGGCGGCAGATCCCGTGTTGCGCACCTTGATCGCGAAGCGACAGGGTTTGCCGATCTGCGCCTCGCGCGGCCCGCGCTTTTCGACAACAAGCGACGCCTCCTGCGGGCCTTCGAGCTCGGCCGGCCCCGGCTGCCCGACGCCTTCGGCGGCCGGCATCGACGTCCCGCCAAACTCGCCGTCAAACCGCTTCGGCTCGTCGTAAGCGCTCGATGACGCAACGCGCGCCGCCGGCGGGCTTCCTTGTTGATAAACGTCGGAGCCGTCGGCGCTAGCCCTCGGAGCCGCAGCGCTATCCGCGTCATCGCGGCGATTCATCGGCGCCCGTTCGACCGGCGCCCGTTCGACTGGCGTCAGCTCCTGCATCGCTTCGGGGGCGATCGCAATCGCCTCGGGCTCGGCCTGCGGAGTCGGCTCTGGCGATACCGGCGTCGCGCCAATCTCGATGCGGTTGGGAGCGGCCGCCGCGGCTGGCGGAGGGACAGGCTCGGATGACTCGTGCTCGGTGGGGCTGTGCTCCGCGGGCCTGGCGACGGGCGTCGCAGCGACCGGCAGCGGCGCCGCACTACTCGAGAATGCGGCAAACGGGTCGTCGTTCTTTCGTTCGCTCGGCAGGTCACTCGTCGCGCCGACGCGGATCACTTGCTCGCCCGAGACGTTGCCGCCGCGAAGCGGATTGGTTTCGGAGAGTCGCTTCGCCCGCGAATCGCCCGCTTCACGCATGGCATTCGGGGCGGCCGTGTTCTGAGGGGCAGTGTTCTCTGGGGCCCTATTCAGCACGGCCGTCGTTGCCGGAGCGCCGTAACGGTCGCCGGCGGGTGCGGGCTTCGCCATGAACGAGGCGTCGAACGGCGCCGGCGTTTTCCTGCCCTCCGCCGCGGGCTTCGTCGATGCGAACTTCTGATTGGCCCAGTCGGCGACCGAGGCCTGAGAAGACGCCGACGAGGCGGCCCAGGGCGCCGGCGGCTTTTCTTCGGCGAAGGAAGTCAACGGCGCAGCGGCTGCCGCGAAGGCGACAAAGCGAACAATCAAGCGTTGGCGATCCATCGACGACGCTCACGCAGAGGTTACCGAAAGGGAGCGGAACGCCGCGACGCCCGGCGGGCGCAGCGGTTCCGCGGCGGTAACTAGCAGAAGGGCGGGAGCGTGCAAAGGTCACCGTAGGGTCCGCTGTGCGGACCGTGGATTCGATTTGCCGTCTTGCGCAGCGGTCACGTTACGCGATCGCGTCAGCAACGTTATTTTGTACCCGCGGTCTTACCTGGGTGCATTCCGCTAACTACGGTCCGCACAGCGGACCCTACTTGCAGTACGACAGGGCTAGCAGCACATACGCGGTCGACAGATTGGGGTCTGCTTCGAGCCAGCGTTCGTTCGTGTTGACCCAGGCGCCGGTGGGTTGCTGGTCTTCTGCTAGCTTGGCGACGAGTTCCGCGCGCCAGTCGTGCTCGGCGCCGTCGGCGTCGGTGAACGTGTCCTGGCCCGTGGCGTCGAGGGCCTTCGCGAAGGTGTGGTAGTAGTAATACAGGCCCGAGGTCCCCATGCCGGGATTCTCAACAAGGGTGTAGTGCTTCCGCAGCCAGCTCATGGCGGCCTTCACGCGCGGATCGTCGGCGTCGACGCCGGCGTAGATCATGCTCTTGAGGCCCGCGTAGGTCATCGAGCCGTAGCTGCGCAGGCCGCCGCTATCATCCTGGCCCGCCTGGCTCGTGCCGCCGGCGGCGGGCGTGTAGTAGAAGCCGCCGTCGTTCACCTTCGCGGCGAACTCCGTCGTGTTGTACTCCGACTCGAGGTTCTGCGTGCGGCTCACAAAGATCAGCGCCTTCTGCACGGCGGGGTCGTCGCCGTCGCGGCCGAGGGCGTGGAGCGTGTCGAGCAGGAACGACGTGTTCGACAAGTCGGGCCGGCTGTGGCTGCCGTAGCCCGCGCCGCCGTAGCTTGTGCTTTCTAGGCCGTGGCCTTCTTCGTCGTCCCACTGGATGCCTTTGAGATACTTCTCCGCCTTGTCGAGCAGCTCGGCATAGTCTTCCTTCGCGCCGGGGGCCGTGGCGGCCGCCTTGAGGCACTGCACAGCGATGCAGGTCTCGTAATTGCCGTGCTTCGAGCCGTCGGAGTAAATGCCGCCATCGGGCTTCGCGAAGCCCGCGACGTACTTCACGGCGTCGGCGACGAGCGGGTCGTTGACGCTGCGACCGTGCTTGAGGAGGCCGGTCGCGACGAGCCCCGTGATTGCGGGGCTGAGGTGCGGGCTGAACGCGCCTTGCTCGTCGCGGCTCGTCTCGAGGAACACGACGGCGCGATCGACCATCGCATCGACGCTCGGCGGGCTGTCTTGCGCGAACGAGGCTGAAACGAGCGTCAGCGTGAGGGCGAGTGCGACAGCGGTGCGGAAGCGGTTCATCGAATCGCCTTTGTGCTCAAGAAGCGAAGAGGATGTTTCTAATACCAAGCGTGGCGAGCCCACGACGTTAGTCGTGGGTGTAACGCAGGCGCCCTCTACGCACCCACGACTAACGTCGTGGGCTCGCCGACACTCGTAGTGGGATGCGTTCTGTAGCGCTACGCACGTTGCGTACGTCTATCGAAGATACGCCATCCAAGCGAGCAGGGCGATCCAAAAAAGCAGCGCAGCGGCGGCGGTGGGGACCTGCCAGCCTAGTGACCGACGCTCGGGTGTCGGCAAATCGGGCGCGGTGTCGGTCGGCGCGACGCTCATTCGTCGTCGGCGCCCGCTTCATCGACACAGAAGACATTGTCTTCGTTGAACGCCTCGGCGAAGTCGAACACGTCCTCGAAGTCTTCGCGGCGGTCGGAGTCGGTCTTCCGCATCTGACCGATGTCGATCAGGTTGAAGACGATGTCGCCGAAGTCGCCCGTCTTGGTGACGCCCCAGTGGCTGAGCACGCTGCGGGCCAGGAAGCCGTACTGGTGGATCGCGTACTGCTGGATCGCCCGGCAGAGCTCCTGGCCGGTGACATGCCGCTCGTCGTCCGGATCGTCGTCCTCCAATTCGTCAAGCTCGTCTTCATCGAGCTCGGAATCGTCGTCGGGCTGGCCGAGGCCGAGTTCTTCCTGTCCGTAGCGCAGTGCGTCGAACACGAAGACGTAAGCGTCGAAATGGAATCGCTGGTCGCGACGAAGCAGCTCGGCGAGGGGGTGCTTCGGGTCGAGCATAACGGACACGTGACGCTCGGGGCTGAGAGGCATGGAGTGGGGCGTCGGGGCGGGAGGGGCTGGTCGGGCCGCCTCCCTCTGAGTGTATCCGCCCAACGCCGATCTGGGGACGACCCGTTAAGAATCTATCAAGGATTCTCGCCGCCGTCGTCGGTCGGGGGAGGGGGGTCGGCCTGCGCCGGGGGCTCTGACGGCGATGTTGAAGGGCCCTGTGGTGCGGGCTCGGTCGGGGCGGCTGGTCCGGCTTGTGTGGGCGGTTGTGAGGGGCGACCGCCGCGGGGGCCTCGATTGCCGCGGGATTCGCGGGACCGTCGCGGTGACGAACCGCCCTCCTCTTCCGTGGCGTCCTGCTGGCGCTCGTCACTGCCGCGGGAAGGCTTGCCGACGACCGTCAGCACGTCCGACGCCTGGATCACGACCCGACGGCGGTCCTCGGTCTCGACCAGCAGCTCGCCGGTCAGGATCTCTTGCGAGAGCACCTTCGCCTTGCCGTCGCGGGTGAGCACCTCGTAGCCGACCCGCGGCAGCTCGCGCTGCAGCTCTTGGTACGTGTCGTACTCGTAGCGCAGGCAACACTTGAGCCGCCCGCAACGGCCCGAAATCTTCGTGGGGTCGAGCGTCGCGCGCTGGAGCTTCGCCATCTTCATCGAGACGGGCGGCATCTCTGAGAGGTGCGTGTTGCAGCAGACGGGCTTGCCGCAGTCGCCGTAATCGGCCAGCAGCTTGGCCTCGTCGCGGACGCCGATCTGCCGCATCTCGACCCGTGTTTGCAGGTCGCGGGCGAGCAGCTTCACCAGTTCGCGGAAATCGACGCGTTGTTCGGAGAGGTAGTAAATGATCACCCGCTCGCCGCCGTAGAGACGTTCGACTTGCACCAGCTGCATGTCGAGGCCCAGCTCGGCGATGCGGCTGCGGCAGGTCTCGAACTCGCCAACCTCCTGCTGGTGCAAGCGCCGCATCTCGACGTGGTCGTCGGGCGACTCCACACGCAGGATCTGCCCCGTGTGCGGGTCGGGACCCATCTGCGACACCACGTGTTCGGTCGCTTCGCAGAGGACCTCACCGAGTTCCTGGCCGCGGCCGGTGCGGGCGATGACTTTCTGGCCGCGCGCGTAGGTATCGCGGGCCCGGCTGGAGAAGACCCCCAGGTGGCGCATCGAACCGTAGCGGACAACGTACTTGGGCATAGAGCCGGAGGAGCGACGGGCAGGCTTCGCGATCCGCCCGAAGGGGCGTCCCTCCAGCCTACCGGTCCGCGACCCCGCCGCCCAGGTGATCCAGGTCGCGGGCTGGGGGCGTTGGGCCCCCGTGATCGGCGTGCCCCGGTTCCGGGCGGCCCTGCTCCAAATGCCTCTGCTCCAGATGGCTCTGCTCCGGCAGGCAACGCTCGGCGTGCTCCGAAGGGCCGTGGTTCGTTGAACCGTTTTCCGTTGGGCCATGCAAGTCGGCTAGGCCGTGGCGGACCGCGATCCGCAGCAACTGGAGCGAAGTCGTCACCCCGAGCTTCCGCATCAGGCGGTACTTGTGGTTGCCGATTGTGCTGGGTGTGACGCCGAGGGTTTCGGCGCACTGGTTGACGGTTTTTCCCAACCCGACGAGTCGCAGCACTTCGAGCTCACGGCGTGTCAACGCGGATAAGGCTCCACCGCCGCTGCGGGTAACTTCCTCGTGACCGGCCACCTTCCGCAACGCCTGCGTCAATGCCGACCAATTCACGGTCCGTGCGATCGCCGGGCAGCACTCGCAGGGGCGAGTGGAAGTAGGCGACGCCACCAAGACGACGGTCTCGATCTCCGGAGTGCTGAGGTCCATGCGGCAGCGGCTGGCCAGCCGCACGTCGGGAACATTGGCGCCCACCGGGCCCTGCACCGCGTCGAAGCCGGGTTCGAGGCTGATGCGTGCGAGGTACGCGTCGCGGTCGAGCGCGTGGTCGAGACACACCTGAACTCGTAGCGGTCGTGACGAAGCAGAGAAGTCGGCCATCGATCATCCTCGTGACAACAGAGCATTGCAGCGACGGAATCATGGCCCGAATTGCATCCGACGCAACCTCGGTTGAAACATTTGACCAATCGCAGAAGAAAACTAGGTTGAAACCTCTAAGTGCTATTCACGCCGCGGTTTAAGCAGGGCAATTGGTTTCGGTTACGGCGACGGCAGCGACACACAGTTGGCACTGCGATGGGCGCAAATTCGCCGAAAAAATAACCGTCGGCGATACGATTCCGTCCCGTTGCCTTTCGCGGCGATCGCGAGAGGATGAAGAGGTAACTGTTCCTATCCCCCGGAGTCCGCAGCATGGCCACCCACACGCCCGACGAGCTCGTGAAGAAGAAGTGCCTCCCTTGCGAGGGCGGCGTCGAGCCCTGCACGCTCGACGAGTCGCAGGATCAGCTGGCCCAGCTCGACGGCTGGCGGCTCACGAACGACGGCAAGCGCATCCGCAAGGACTGGCGCGTGAAGAACTTCCTGGCAGGTATGGCGTTCTTCAACCGCTGCGCGGAGGTCGCCGAGGCCGACGGGCACCACCCCGACCTGCACCTCGAGGGCTATCGCAACGTCTCGGTCGAGCTCTGGACGCACGCCATCGGCGGGCTCTCGGAGAACGACTTTATCCTCGCCGCGAAGATCGATCGCTTGCCGATTGAGTTGCAGTAGTGGGAGGGGCGTTGAGGGGTTAACAGGCTGGGGAGGCGCTTGCGCTTTCATTTTGCGCGGCTGCTCTATTGCGGTCGCGAAAGCCGGTGGCTTTCTCGTTCGGTTATGGCCGCGCGGTCAAAAAAATTACGGGGGTTGTGAACCGGGTTGCGGTGGTCTTGTGGGTTGGGGCGAGCCGGTAGCGTGAGCGACGGAGTTCTTTGAGGAGGGCGCGCGGACGGTCGGGGTGGCTGCTTGGTGTCGGTGCCTGCGTCGGATTGGCGCTTTCGTCGCGCTATTGATCTGCCTGACGGCTCCGACGGCGCAGGGTGTCGCGCTGACGTCGCATGACGGCGATATTCGCCACTTACCGATCGCTTGCTTGAACAATGGATCCGCCGGCAATCACGACTGCGCGACTGTTCGCCGCGGGGTCGACAACCGCGGCGTGGCCTTCAAGCTGACCGACGCTGAAGTCGCAAACGCCCTGAAAGCCGGACAGTGTGACGACGCCGATGATGAATTGGGCGGTTACCGACAGAGCTACGCCGCGAGGCTTATGTCCGATGACACCGCAAACCAGCCGCTTAATCTGCGGTATTGGGGCGCAACTCATAGCGCACTCCGGTCGCTGACGCTTCCGGCTCGCTATCTTGACGTATCGGCGCTAGGCGTCGAAGACGCTACTCGTCCGCGGCGCTGCTGACGCCGTAGGCGTTCACCACTTCGAGGCGGTTGATGACGCGTTCGACGCCCTCAACGGATTGAAGCAGGCTCTGGGCCGCTTGCTTGAGATAGAAGCTCGGCACTTTGCCTTCGAGGCAGAGAGTCCCTTCTTCAACGTGGCACTCGACGTGCCTGAGGAACAAGTGCGAGCTCTGACCGAGCCGCCCCACCGCCTCACGAACAACATGATCTTCGCGTCCTGCCACCATTTCTCGCACTCCGTAGACAAGCATCGCGGGGGAGAAGAGGCCCTCCGCAATCGGTTAAAATGACGCATCGACCACAGGGTCGTAAAGGTTGAATTTACGAAAACGATGAAGCGCCCGGCGATAGCCTTGATAGCGACTGACCGCTGGCCTCTGACTCCAACTGCATGAAATGATTCCAACGAACGACTCCTTCGCCGCGTGGGTCGTGCGTGAAGACGCGCAAGGGAAAGCGGAAGGGAAATCCGAGTTTTTGTCGGCGGAGGATCTGCCCGCCGTCGATGGCCCCGCCGTGCATATTGCGGTTGAGTACTCGTCGCTCAATTACAAAGACGCCCTAGCTTGCCGAGGTCACCGCGGTGTCGTCGGCCAGTTGCCGCACGTGCCGGGCATCGACTGCGCTGGAACCGTCGTGCAGAGCGACTCCCCCGAACTTAGGCCCGGCGACGCGGTGCTTGTCACGGGCTACGACCTCGGCGCCGCGCGGTGGGGAGGGTACTCGGGACTCGTGCGGGCGCCGGTCAAATGGCCTGTGAAGCTACCGCCGGGGTTCACGCCGCGAGACGCCATGCTGTTTGGCACGGCCGGTTTTACCGCGGCGCAGTGTGTCATGGCGATCGAGGAACGCGTCGCGCCCGACGCGGGTGACGTCGTCGTCACCGGAGCGACCGGCGGCGTGGGCGTCTTTGCCGTTGCGCTCTTGGCAAAACTGGGGTACCGCGTCACGGCCATCACGGGAAAGCCTCAGCATGAAGGGCTGTTGCGGAAATTGGGAGCAGCGGAGGTGCTTGGGCGCGACGCCGTCACGGATGATTCGGACAAGCCGATGCTCACCGAGCGCTGGGCCGCGGCGGTCGATACGGTCGGCGGGGCGCCCTTGGCGATGATCGTCCGCTCCTTGCGTTACCGCGGCGTCGTGGCGGCGTGTGGACTGGTCGCGGGGACGGAACTACCGCTAAGCGTGTACCCGTTCCTGCTCCGGGGGGTGACGCTGGCGGGGATCGATTCGGCGAAGTGTCCAAGGGAACCCCGCCTGGAAGTATGGAGGCGTCTGATGGGCCCGTGGCGTGTCGAGCTGCCCGAAGAGTTGGTGACGACCGTGACGCTCTCAGGACTTCCTGAAGCGGTCGAGCGAATCCTCCGCGGCGGCGTTGCTGGACGGACGCTGGTGCGGCCCGTGGGGGAAACTCTCTAGCGGCGGGCTGCCCCGGATGAGCGGGACGTGCGGGTCGTGACGGCGGTAAGCTGTTTCACCCCGGGGTTAGCGAGCCGCTGGCGCCCGTCCAGCGGGTAGAATAAGGCAGCGGCTAAATGGCGAATCCATCTTGGCGCCAACGCCGCAATTCCTCTCGCACGACGCCCCACCCCGTCGCCGCAAGCCATGACCAACACCAACTCGGCCATTACTTCTGCAGCCGTTGCCGCGTTCGCACTGTCGCTGCCGACCATGGCTTCCGCCCAGTCAGTGCCAGTCGGCGGGGGCCAAGTGAGCCTCCCGGTGGCGGCGGCTGCCGCGTCCGATTCGGCGATGCGTCAGATCCGGACCGAGTCCGTCGGCAGCGGCTACACCGTCGAAGCCATCAAGAATGGCATCATCAACCAAAACCGTGCATTCGGGGCTTCGACCGGCTTTTTCCCCGTAGCGACGGCTAATTCTTCGCTGTCTTCCGGCCCGGTAAGCAGCGGGCTGGTCGGCGGGAGCAAGCCGTTCTCTGGATTGCAACCGAGCTCGACGGTGAGCCCCTACCTGAACCTGTTCAACCAGGGCCCTACGGGGCGTTCGCAGACGCTCGATAATTACAACCTGCTAGTGAGGCCGATGCTCGATCAGCAGCGGACGAACTCACAGATGCAGCGTCAGCAGCAGCAAATGAACATGAAAGTTCAGGCCATCTCTGCCCGGCCCGATTTCGAGGCCGCTGGCTCGCAGAACATCATTCCCACCGGCCACCAGACCGGCTTCGGATACTACTCGCACTTCTATCCCGGCAAGAACATCAATCGCCGCCAGAAGTGAGCCGCCGCTTTAGTTGACTTCCAAGAACCGCCGCAAAAGGTCGGTCCCTTGGTAGGTCAAGAAGCTCTCGGGGTGGAACTGCACGCCGTAGAGCGGCCAGTCGCGGTGTTCGACGGCCATGATGACGCGTTCAACGCCGCCCTTCGCGGCGGGGTCTTCGGTCCACGCTGTCGTGCGGAGGCAATCCGGCAACGTGTCGGGCTGGATCACGAGGCTGTGATAGCGCGTCGCTTGGAAAGGGTTCTCGAGGCCCTCAAGAAGCACGCCCCCTTCGTGGTGGATCTGGTCGGTCTTGCCGTGCATCAGGCGGCCGGCGCGGACCACCTTGCCCCCCAAGGCCTGACCGATCGACTGGTGCCCCAGGCAGACGCCTAGCACCGGCACGCGACCGCCAAAGCGGTGGATCGCCTCGACCGAGACGCCCGCCTCGGTCGGCGTGCAGGGGCCCGGCGACACGACGACCCGCTCGGGGTTCATCTCCACGAGCTCGTCGATCGAGTATTCGTCATTCCGCACCACCCGCACGTCGATCTGCGGGTCGATCTCGCCGAACCGCTGGACGAGGTTGAACGTGAACGAGTCGTAGTTGTCGATGACCAGGAGCATGGGCGTCTCGTGTACGGCGCGGAGGGCGTCATTGGCCCCCGATCGTATCTGGCCCTCGGTCATTGACCGGGGGCTAAATGGGAGTGGCGGCCTTTCAGTAGAATCCGTCGCGGCGGGGATGGCGAGCCGGGAGCGTCGGCGACCGGAGTGACGCGCCGCACCGAGCCGGGGTTCGCACAACCGCCGCCCTGCGGTCCAATAGGCCCCTATGAGCACCCAAGAACTCGCCGTTTCCGACGCCGAAGCCCTCGACCTCGTCTGCCAGCTGATGGCCATCCGCGGCCGCGGCGGGGAGGAAATGGGCGTGATGGAGTTTGTGGGCCGCAAGCTCACCGAGGCCGGCGCCGGGCCCGACCCGCTGATCTTCGATCACGCCAACCAACGCAGCGAACTGGGCGGCGGCATCGGCAACGGCATCCTACGCCTGGAGGGCGACCCGGCGCTCGGACCGCGGCGGTTGCTCATGGCCCACACCGACACGGTCCCGGTGTGCCTCGGGAGCCAGCCAACCGTCGAAGGCAACCTCGTCCGCTCGGCCGATCCGACGACGGGCCTGGGGGCCGACGACCGCTCGGGGACGGCGGTGCTGCTCACCACGGCGATGGCCCTCTTGCGGAGCGGCGCGCCGCATCCGCCGCTAACGTTCCTCTGGACCGTCCAGGAAGAGGGGGGGCTGCACGGGGCCAAACACGTCGATACGAGCCTGCTGGGGGAGCCCGCCCACTCGTTCAACTTCGACGGCGGCGACCCCGCGAAGCTGCTCATCGGCGCCACCGGGGGCTACCGGATGTGGGTCCACGTCCAGGGCTACCCGAGCCACGCCGGCATCGCGCCGGAGAAAGGCGTCAGCGCCGTGGCGATCGCCTCGATCGCTATTGCCGACCTCGTAGAGAACGGCTGGCACGGCTTGGTCGTGAAGGGAGATCAGACCGGGACCTGCAACATCGGCACCGTCGAGGCAGGCGTCGCCACGAACGTCGTCGCCGAACACGCCAAGCTGCACATCGAGGCCCGCAGCCACCTCCCCGGCTTCCGCGCCCAGATCGTCGCGGCGATCGAGGCGGCGTTCCTGCGGGCGGTGGACAAGGTTGTCAGCAGCGAGGGCCGCCGCGGGTCGGTTACTTTCACCGGCGGCGCGGTCTACGAATCGTTCCGACTGCCGGATGAAGACCCGTCGTTGATAGAATTGGAACGCGTCCTCCGCAGCACTGGCGCCGAACCGCGGCGGGCGATCTCCAATGGCGGGCTCGACGCCAACTGGATCACCTCTAACGGCATCCCGACGATCACCCTCGGCACGGGCCAGCACGACATCCATACCGTGGACGAGACGCTGAACATCGCTGAATACCAATTGTCGCGGCAGGTGGCGTGGCGGCTGGCGACGGGGCAGTGAAGTTTGGTGGGGCGAGTCCAACAGGGACGCACTGGTGGCTCCGACGCCACGGGGGGCCATCGCTTGCTCAATGGCTTGAATTTGCGACCGGCCAACGGATCGATACATTCGTCCACTCAGGTCGAGATCGTGCGTTAGATTGCATCCTGGGCGATCTGGCGCGGGTCTGAGGGGGAGCATCTCAGCGAAGCCGTCACTCATTCCGCCATCCGAAATCCCCAATCTGAAATCGCCTTGAATCCCGACGACGAGCTCTGCCTCTGCTTCCACGTCACCCGGCGGAAGGTCGAGAACTACCTGCGGCTTGAGCGGCCGGCGGCGCCGTCGCAGCTAGCGGATTGCTACGGCGCGGGGACGGGCTGCGGGTGGTGCCGCAAGCTTCTGGTGAAGCTCTTCGAGGCGCACAAGGCAAAGGCCGAGGCAGAACTACCCGACGCCGCCGAGCATGCTAGCGGCCGCGGCGAGTACGTGCGCGCGGGAAAGGGGACGCCGCCGGCGGGGGCGACGCCGGTGATCTGAAAGGGGAAAGCGGAAAGGCGAAAGGGGAATGCTTGGCTACCGTCATTTCCCATTCGCCATTCCCCTTTCGTCTTGTCGTAAATCGCCTCTTCGGCGTAAGGTCTGCGCCCCGCAACCGCTCTCCGGAAAGGATTCCGACATGCCTCTCGATAGCGCCACGATCGTCCGCCAGGTCCTGCAGCTTCACGCCGACGCCGTTGAGCGTTGGCACGGCCAGCCGCTCGACAATCCTTACACGGGCCTGTTGGGCGTGGTCTGCCAGCAGCACCAGTACAATTTTCAGCTTTGGCACGAAGAGGACATCGCTCGGCGGACGGACGTCACCGACGCCCAGATCGCGCAGGTGAAGCGGAACATCGACGGCTTCAATCAACGCCGCAACGACTGGATCGAGCGCATCGACGAGACGCTGCTCGAGATGCTCGAGTCGCAAGGCGTTGCCGCCCCCGAGTCGGCGCCGCTGAACACCGAGACGCCCGGCTCGGCGATGGACCGGCTGTCGATCATGTCGCTCCGCGTCTTCCACATGGAAGAAGAGCTGGCCCGCCCCGACGCGACCGAGGAGCACCTCTCAAGAGTCGAGCCGAAGCGGCAGCGCTGCGTGCTGCAACGGGCCGACCTGTCGAACTCGCTGCAAGAGCTCTTGGGCGACATCTTCGCCGGCAGCAAGCGGTTGCGGGTCTACCGCCAGATGAAGATGTACAACGACCCGACGCTCAACCCGCAGTTGTACAAGACGCAGCGGAAGGCTGGTTGAGGCGGAGGCCGCCTCGCTGCTCTAGGGCGTCAGTCCGCTTGCAAAGTCTGGCGGCCTGCGCCGGGCGCGACGCCAGAGTAGGAGCCCATCCAGCGCTGCCAATCTTTAGCGGAGCGAAGAATCGGGTAGTCCGCGATGTGACCGGTGCGGGGATAGATCAGCTTCGTTCCGAACACCATCCGCGCAATCCAGGCCGTTAAGAGCACGAGGATCACGGATTGGACGATCTGCATCCCCATGAGTCCGATGCAGCCGCGAGTCCAACCGATGAGCTGCGAGCTCATCGCGACGAGCCCTCCGATAAGGAGAGGGTTTCCTGGACGGCGCACAAGCAGTTCGTCGTAGTAGCGAAGGAATGCCCCCATCATAACGGCGTAGAGGATCAGCACTGGAATCCCGCCGTCGTAGTAGCACTGGCCAACGACGTTCAGCCCGAGATTAGCGGTCGTTCCGCGGAGGCCGAAGTAATTGACGAGGTGCAGACCGACGCTCTCGGGCTTTTCTTCCCACATCGATCGTGGGATCGGGTTGGTGACCATCAGCCACAGCGAGGCGAGGGGCTCGACCTCCATCTGTCGTGAGCCGTCGTTCAAAAGCTGTATCACTGACAGCGCGCACTCGACGGAGTCCTGCCCCATAAATCCCTCGGACGACCCGCCCTTCTTGATGGCGTTGGGGAGCGCCATCAACACCAAGCGGGCGCGATCCACCGCGTTGGTCTTTTCGGAGAGGTCCGCATGCCGCACGGCGCCATAGCCCGCAAGGACTGGCACGACGACGGCGATCGCGACGCCAACGGTCGTCAGGATTTGCGAAGTTGGCTTGTATCGCAGCCAGACCCAGTACATCGAGACCGGCACCGCGGCGAGCATACTCATCAGGTATCGCCGCGAGCCTCCGACCGCCACCGAGGCGCCCACCGCCACCGGGATCGCCATGATCAGCATCGCGAGTAGCAGCATGTTGGTGCGGTCGCGAAACCACGCCACCGTTAGTACCGCAACAGCAATTGCCGGCGCCACAAGGCTGAACTGCATCATCAACTGGCCGATGAACGGGATCGGGATCGGCACAATGATGCCCACGATCAACGACATCAGCCCAATTGCGATCAGCGGCGCAGTGACCGAGGAGATCTCGGGCCAATTCAACAACGTATTCCCGGCCAGCCGCCGGGGCGCCTTAAAGGCGTAGTACGTGAGCGAAGCCGTGCCATAGAACAACACCACTCCGAGGTAATACAGCAGGTAGGTGCTGCGCGACAAAGACGGCAAGTACTCTTGAAACGTCGCAGCGCTCAAGCCCGACATGCCGTTGAAGACGAAGGCCCCGACCAGGAAGAAGTTCCAGGCCGTGAAGATGTCGCTCTTCCGCCGCACGATCGGCACGATGATCATCAGGGCGATGACCACCGCGAACGCGGCGCTGAAGACGTACAGGAGTTTGTCTTGGGCGTTCATCGGCTTATCGCGGGCTGCCGCGGGTCGGCGGCGGGGGTCTAGCTGAGTCTAGCCCAGGAGACGGCGGGCGCTCGGATTCGGTTTGAGACGCTTGAACGGGGCTTGGGGTTCCCAACCCTCCTTCACGACATCCCCCGCTCGATCGCTGCGACCATCCCGTCCACCATATTCCGGACGTTGTACTTCTGTTCGACCGTCCGGTAGGCCCCCTCGCCTAGGTGGTCTCGCAACGATCGATCGTCGAGAAGTCGGCCCAGCTTCGCGGCGAAGTCCGCCGGGTCTTCCGTCCTGTACGCCAACCCGTTGGCTTCGGGACGCTCGGGGTCGGGCTGGAAGGCGACGATCTCCGGGCCGTGGCCCGTCAGGTTGTCGTTGGTCACCACCGGCAACCCGTAGCCAAAGGCGTGCAACAGACTCAGCCCGATAGTCGACGGGTAGGCGAACGCCTCCGCGGTCAGAAACCACGGCGCCAGTTCGTGCTGATCGTAGATCGGCCCGACGAGTTGGAAGTGGTGTTCGACGCCCGCCTCACGAATAAGGCCGCGCACCCGCTCCTCTTCGGCCCCACCACCAACCAGCACCGCCAGCACGTCGGGGTGCTCCCCCTTCAAGAGGCGAACCGCTTCGATGAGCAGGTCCAAGCGGTTCTCAGGCGTCAGCCGGCTCACGAACAGCAGCACCTTGCGCCCGGCGACGCCCTGCGCTTGTTGGAACGCGGCGAGTTCGTCGGGACGCGCTAGCCAGTACTCGCGGGCGGCGCTGATCGCTGTCTGGTCGAGGGCGTTAGGCGCTACGAAGACCCGATCCGCTGGGACGCCGTAGTCGATTGCGGCTTGGGCGTTCACGTCGTCGTAGAAGAGCAGCGCCGTGGCGTTACGCGTCATCCGATTGCGGTTCCAGCGGCGGAGGAAATTGTCCCGCTTGGAGACGCCATGCCCCCACAGAACGACCGACTTCCCCGCACGGCGAGCCCGCCGCAGCGCTGGCGCCAGCGACAAGTAGCGGGCGTTCCAGCCGAGGACGATCGCGTCCGCGTCGTCGCGGATGGCGGCCTCGATCTGCGCGGCGTGCCACAGCACTTCTTGGCCGGCGAGGCTCCAGGTGCGGATCGGCTTGAACTCAGCGGCGAAGCCGTCCGGCGTCGCGTTGCGGATCGCCTTCTGCTCGCCGTACCAGACACGAAGGTCGATCTGCGGCCGCGCCGCTAGCTCGCGATAGACCGCTACACGGTACGACGCCAGCGTCGGCTGGACGACGATTGTTCTGATCGGAACGCCGGTCGTCTTGTCATCGGGGGTCGTCATGCCTTCCAGACCCGGCCCGCCGGCGCCGTAACTCCGGCCGTCAC
This sequence comes from Botrimarina mediterranea, assembly GCF_007753265.1. Taxonomy (NCBI): domain Bacteria; kingdom Pseudomonadati; phylum Planctomycetota; class Planctomycetia; order Pirellulales; family Lacipirellulaceae; genus Botrimarina; species Botrimarina mediterranea. The sequence goes on along the minus strand of NZ_CP036349.1, from coordinate 615,957 downwards.
GTTGCGAGTGTCAACGATCAACTGCGCCGAATCCACCAGCACCTGCGGGTCGAAGGCCGTGTGGTCGGTCACCACCACCGCGCAGTCGAGCGACTTGAGATACTCGGGCGAATACGGTTGCGCTTCGAGCGGCAGCACGTTGTAGCGTCGGGCGTCGGGGAGCGTGGGAATCTGCGGGTCGCAGTAGCTGAGGTCGGCGCCACGCGCGTGCAGCAGCTCCATCACCTTGTAAGCGGGACTCTCGCGCGGGTCGTCGATGTCTTTCTTGTAGGCGACGCCTAAGACGCCGACCTTGCTTCCCTTGATCGGCTTGCCGACGCTGTTGAGCGCCTCGCCGACGCGTGTCACGACGTACGCGGGCATCGAGGAGTTGATCTCGCCGGAGAGTTCGATGAACTTCGCCGGCAGCTCGTGCTTGCGGGCGACCCACGAGAGATAGAACGGGTCGATCGGGATGCAGTGCCCGCCGAGGCCCGGTCCGGGATAGAACGCCTGGAAGCCGAAGGGCTTGGTCTTTGCCGCGTTGATGACCTCCCAGACATCGATGCCCAGACGGTCGTAGATCATCTTCAGCTCGTTCACCATCGCGATGTTGACGCTGCGATAGGTGTTCTCGAGGATCTTGCAGGCCTCGGCGATCTCGCAACTTGAGACGGGGACCGTCTTGGTCATCGCTTGCTGGTAGAACAGGTCGGCGAGCTTGAGGCACGTCTCGTCCATGCCGCCCACGACCTTTGGGATGGTGCTGGTCGAGAAGTCCTTATTGCCGGGGTCTTCACGCTCGGGGCTGTACGCGACGAAGTAGTCCACGCCGAGCTTGAGGCCCGACTTGTCGAGGATCGGCACGACCACGTCGCGCGTCGTGCCGGGATAGGTTGTGCTCTCGAGGATCACGAGCTGGCCCGGCCGCAGCGCGGCGGAGATCGCCTCGGCGGTGGACTCGACATACTTGAGGTCCGGGTCGCGGCTTTCCGACAGCGGCGTCGGCACGCAGATGAGTAGCACGTCCGACTCGGAAAGCCGCTTCATGTCGGCCGTCGCCTCGAAGCGTCCCTTATCGAGCCAGCCCCGAATAATCTGCGGGCGGATGTGGGCGATGTAGGTCTCGCCGCGGTTGAGCTTCTCGATCTTCTTCGGATCGACGTCGTAGCCCATCGCCGAGTAGCCCGACTCGACATAGGCGTTGATGAGCGGCAGCCCGACGTAGCCCAGGCCGATGATGCCGACCCGGGCTTCTTTGGACTGGATCTTCTTTTCGAGCTGATCGGCTTGGGAAACGGCGGCGGTCATGTTGGCCTGCAAGGAAGGGGAGATGCCGTTGACGGTATCGTGTCCGTTTACTGTATCGGGGCAGTCGGTGATCGAACTAGCGAGCGTTGGAGGGTGGTCCTGGGGAGAGTCACGCCAATCGGCGGCGAACCTCGTCCAGCGGCTGAGGCCCGCCCCGGCGGAGCCACTCGAAGGTCTTGAAGACCTTCTGCGAGGGGGCTTGGCGACTCGCCAGGTCGGTGAGCCCTAGCCAGTGCCCCGCGGCAATTCCGCGGAGCGTCGTCAGAGGGAAACCAATTCTCAGTCCGAGCTTCAGCAGGTTCCAAGTCCTAACGACGACGTACAGCGGGATCGATCGCCAAGGTAAACGCCACCAGCAGAACAACATGGTGTTCCGAGCCCGGTAGTAGACGGCGGTCGATTTCATCGGGTGTGGCGCCTCGTAGTGATGAACCGGCGTCGCTTGCGCCATCGCGACGACGTAGCCTGCGGCGTAGAGGCGGATGGCAAGGTCCATCTCCTCGCCCTGTCGGTACAATCGAGCGTCGTAGCCGCCGAGCCGATTGAAAACGTCGCGACGCATCGCCACGACGCCGCCACGGTACTCGGCCGTCGCGTAACGCCGATCATCACTCGGCGGATCGGAGAGCACTCGCGGTCCCTTACGCACGTCGATGCTCGGGAACGTGACCGCTGCGATATCTGGCGCGTCAAAGGCGGCGACAACGCGAGACACGGTGTCGTTTGCCATCAGCTCGATGTCGTCGTCGATTGAAATGACGATGTCGCCCGTTGCGAGTTGCCCGCCGCGGGTACGCTGCCCGATCAGACCGACGTTCTTTTCGACGCGGTCGATACGCACCTGGGGGTAGTGCTCGTGTACGTATTCCATCGTGCCGTCGCTCGACGCGTCGTCGAGAACGAGCACCTCGCACGGGTAATCCTGGCGCAGCACCGAGTCGAGGCAACAGCCGATCTCGGCCTTGCGGTTGTAGGTGGTGACGAGGACGGTGACGCTCGGTGATCCAATCATGGGTTGAGCGGCGATCGCTACGCCGACTTCTCCTCTGGGTCGAGAGGATTGTCGAAGTAGCGTACGCAGTCCATTTCGGTCATCGATTGCTGATAGATTCCACTGATTTTTGCGTACTTGCGATCGCCGCCGACCATGACCGTTGGCTTGTCGAGCAACGCCGCGAGGATCCCGACGTGCAACCGGGTGGTGACAACGGCGGCGGCATCGGTGATCAGGCTGAGAAATCGGTCGAACGACACGATGCTCTGTTGACTGATATCGATCGGCACAACGGGAACATCCTTTGGGGAAATACCGAGCGATCGCTCCGATTCTTCGACCGCCCAACGGTAAAATGACGTGTCGGTGCGGCTACGCATATGAGACGAAAGCTTCACCCGGCGTTTCAGCCACATTGGAGCCAGCCGCTTGAGCGTCGAGGGGGCCCGCACCGTCGCTTCCGGCTGGCCGCCAAGGGATTCGGCGTCACGGCGTTCTACGATCAACAGATGTCGCGCCCGGGTGCGGCTCTTCAGCGACTGCAGCCAGTCGGTGTCCCTGAGATGGAACGCCGTGTCGTCATCCAACCCGAGCAGCACGCGCGGCCCCCAGGCGACTGCCTGCGCTCGCTCGAGCGACGGGCGTTCCCGCGCGAAGAGAACTGTGGCGCCTGGACGGTGGTTAATGCGATCCACGAAGTCAGATGCTTCGAACGAGAGCGTGCTCGGGAAGATGACGAGCGGCTTCGCGGCGAGGCTCCCTTCGTAGTAGCGCTCGAGCTCGCAGTAGGCGCCTCCCCAGACCGACGACAGGCCAGCGCCGCCCACGACGAAAATTGCGTCCGCTTCCTCCGGCGTATCGACAATGCGGCAACCGGCGCGCCGGCATGCCTGCTCGGCCCCCATGACAATGAGAGCGTCGCCATGATTGCCGTGGAGTCGGTCAAGATAAACCGGCCGTCCCGCATAGGGGTTTAGCGTCTCGACCAACGAGTTCAGTAGCTTGGCTGATTGCATCTGCCCGTATGGAGTCGGTGTCAAGAAATTCCGCTCAGCCGTCGGCGCGCGCCCTGGACAGCTTCCCACAGGCGGCGGCGCTCTTCGGCATCGAATACTACGATGTACGTCATAAAGGCCGAGACCAAGGCAGTGCCTGCCACAACTAACACCAGACGTGTTACAGTTGGCTCAAGCAGACCAATCAGCAATGCCGACACGATGGCGACGCCGGCGGCAACTGAGGCCCATGGAGCAAGGACTGAAGAGGCCCAGTCGCGAGGCGTCAACGCGGCGACGTCGGAATACAGCATCACCCGCATAACGCCATGCCCGATTACTGCCAGCATGGCGGCCATCGGCAGTACCCATACCGGCGCGCCAGAGATTGCCGCCGCACACCCTGCCGTGAGGGCGACAAGATCGATGCCAAGCACCAATGCCTCGTGGCGCGCAACGCGGCCGTCGGCATGGATCGCCGTTAGGTGTCCTATCGAAAGGTCTTTTAACGCAATCCAGCCGACCAATAATCGCGCCATGGTGACCATGTCGTCGGGCGCTTCGCCGATCCAATAGGTCAAGATCGTACGCGTCTCAAACAGCAGCGGGCCGGCGGCGATTAAGGTTCCGATCGAGATCAGCTTGCTGGAACTAATCGCCAACTGCCGCACATGCTGGGTCTTCCCTCGCCCTTGGGCCGAGATCGTCGCAGGCCGAACAGCCCTGTAAACGGCCGAGCTAAGGTTGTTTTGGTAGAGTGCAAGCTGCAGACCAACGTTGTAGCTCGCCGTCTCCGCGGCGCCGTACAGCGTATTGATTGCGACTTGCACGCCCTGGGTGCGGAGTTTCCATCCGGCCAATCCCAGGGTTATCCATGCCCCCATAGCCGCAATGAGACCGACGCGTGTCGGCGTTGTCGGGCGGCAAGCAGAGTAGCGGATTGTGCACCAAGCCAAAACGAACATAGTCGGAATCCCGACCGCGATAGTCGTGTACCGGGCGTAGTCGACAATCGTCGGCCCTACCTTCCACAGCAGCATCGCCGCCGCGCCGAATCGGGCGATCGATTCCAGCATCTCGAAGCCGGTCAAGAGGGCAATTGACTGTCGCGCGATGAGGTAGGACCTGTAAGGAGCTTGGGCGATGACGAAGGACGTCATGACGCCGATCCAGACCAACGCTGCCGACAGTCGATCGGCGTGCGGAGGCGCTGCTTGCAGAGGCGCGGATAACAACGGCGCTGCCGTGAAGATTACAGCCGCGAAAACAGCCGCCGCAGCCAATGAGAGCGTCACGAAGGTGCCGGAGACCTTGTGGACTTCGTCGGCGTCCGCCGCGCCAATCGCGTAGGCGATGTGCCGCTGGGCGCTGGAGCTGAACGCTTCAAGCAGCACCGGGAGCAGCATCACCACCGCCAGCGCCGCCGCATAGGCGCCGAAGCCTTCGCGACCCAATTCCTGGTAGGCAATCCTCGTCGTCCACAGACCAAGCACCACACTCGCCGCCATCCGGGCGAAAGTGGCGCCGGTATTTAGCAGCAGGAGGTTGGCTTGGTTCAACGTAAGCGACGCCGGCGATAGACGGGGGAAAGGCGAGAGAGACGGTGCGCGAGAGCCGCCATAGGACGAGCCGGCCGCTAAGCGAGTTCCATTCTCCCCCGCTCCCGCACGTCCCGCAACGGAACCCCGGCGGCGGGGACCCCTGCCGAGGACGCCCCAGCCGGCCCAGCCCGCACATCCGGCCCAAGCGAAACCTTCTCCACGAGGCCCCAGCAGCGTCCGGCGTTGGGTTAGACTTGGGGGCCCCTCCCTCCCCCACGACCGCCATGAAGCACCGCACGCTCGTCCTGATGGGCACCCGCCCCGAGGCGATCAAGCTCGCCCCCGTCATCGCCGCTCTGGAGGCCGACGACCGGTTCGAGCCACTCGTCGTCAACACGGGGCAGCACCGCGAGCTCATCGATCAGGTGATCTCCCTGTTCGGCCTGCGGGTTGATCGTGACCTGGCGGTGATGCAGCCGAATCAATCGCTGGCGTCGCTCACCGCTCGGCTGCTCACCGCGATCGACGACGCCCTGGTGGCGCTCGACCCGAAGCTCGTGCTCGTTCAGGGCGACACCTCCACGGTGCTCACCGGGGCCCTGGCCGCGTTCTACCGCCGCGTGCCGGTCGGGCACGTCGAGGCGGGCCTGCGGACCGGCAACCTGCAATCGCCCTTCCCCGAGGAGGGCAACCGCCTGCTCACGACGCAGCTCGCCGCCCTGCACTTCGCGCCCACCAACGAGTCGCGCGACAACCTGCTCCGCGAACACATCGACCCAGCGTCGGTGATCGTCACTGGCAACACGGTGATCGACGCGCTGAAGATGGAGCAGCGTCGTCAAGAAGACCCCGCCGTCGGCGTTGAGCTCCGGAAGACGCTGTGTAGTGTCGGCGGCGCCGACCTCTTCGAGGGGCCGATGGTCCTCGTCACCGGCCACCGCCGCGAGAACTTTGGGACGGGCTTCGAACAGATCTGCGAGGCGATCGCGACGCTCGCTGCACGGTTCACCGACACGAAGTTCGTCTACCCGGTCCACCTCAACCCGAACGTTCAAGAAGTCGTCCACGCACGGCTCGGCAATCTGACGAACGTGCGGCTGTTGCCGCCGCAGCCGTACAGCGAGTTCGTCGCGCTCTTGGCCGCGAGCCGCGTGGTGCTGACCGACTCGGGCGGCGTGCAAGAAGAGGCGCCCAGCCTTGGCAAGCCGGTCCTCGTGATGCGCGACACGACCGAACGCCCCGAAGGCGTCGCGGCCGGCACGGTGCGGCTAGTAGGCCCGTTCGCCGACAAAATCGTGGCGGGCGTGGCGGAGCTGCTCAGCGACGAAGCCGCGTACCGCGCGATGGCGGAGGCTTCGAACCCGTATGGGGACGGGCAATCCGCTCAGCGGATTGTGGAGGCGTGTGCGCGGTATTTAAGGAAGTGAGCGGGCGACGCGTTGCCCTAGCGCCCTCCGGGAGCCGACGCTTCCCGGCTCGCAGGCGGCCGCGTCGGTGGGGCGGACCGTTCGGCGCTGCCCTCCGCGATCGACTTCATGCGAGCCGGAAAGCGTTAGCTCCCGGAGTTCGGTTGTGAAGGGAATACATGGCCGCCTCCAGACGTCACCCGCCGCTAGCGCCGACGGCTCTTGTGGTCGCGGGGCGACCGGCGCCGGCTTTGCTCTCTTGGGCCCGCTAGCTCTCTTGGGAAGGGGGCCTGTCTTCGCTTACCATCTGGCGGCTGGCTTCATCCTGCGCCCGATTCGCCCCCATCTCCGCCCCACCGATCATGCCCGACTATCTCGGCACGCTGCTTTTGCTCCTCGCGCTCGAACTGGTGCTGGGCGTCGACAACATCGTCGTCATCACGATCATTGTCTCGAAGCTGCCCGAAGCGCAGCGGAAGGTGGCGCGAATCTTGGGGCTAGGGCTGGCGCTGGTGGCGCGGCTGGCGATGGTCGCCGGGTTCGGGTTTATCCTTCAGCTTGAGGGCGACGTCATCAATGGCATGTCGGTCCACGACCTGATTCTGTTGGCGGGCGGTGGGTTCTTGCTCTGGAAGGCGGTGCGAGAGATCCATCACACCGTCGAGATGATCGAGCACCACGGCGAGGACCGCGCTTCGCCGAAGGGAGCGTTCTGGTCGGCGATCGCGATGATTGTGGCGCTCGACTTGGTGTTCGCCCTCGACTCGGTGATTACGGCCGTGGGGCTCACCGATAACATGTACGTTATTTGGGCGGCGGTGATTCTGTCGTTCGTCGTGCTCATGTTCGCGGCGGGGCCGATCGGCGAGTTCGTCATCAAGAATCCGACGTTCAAGATCCTCGCGCTGTCGTTCCTCGTGACGATCGGCGTCGTGTTGGTGATGGAGGCGTTCCACATCGAGGTGCCGAAAGCGTACATGTACCTGCCGATGGGCTTCGCGACGCTAATCCAGCTGTTGCAGTGGCGGCTGGCGACGAACCAAGCCCGCAAGCGGGAGCGACTGAAGGCGAAGAAGGAAGCGGCCGCCGACGCCTGACGGCGCGGGGTTTGCCCCAACCCCGTCAAGAACGCTTTACGCGGCCGCCAGTGGCTGCTGCGCGTACGATCAGGCCGCTTGCCCGCCGGGCTGTCTCGGCGGCGGTCAGGCGTTTTGCTTCGCCCTACGTCTTCAATGGAGCCCCGCGATGCCCTCGCCATTTGATTCCGCTAGCGACCGCCGCGAGTTCTTGAAGCTGGGCGTTAAGACGAGCCTCGCCACCGGGGCGATCCTAGCGATGGCCGACGACGTCTTCGCCCAGCAGCGCGATACGGGCGCAGGCGTCCCGAAGCGGCCGCTTGGCAAGAGCGGCGCGGAAGTGTCGATCGTTTCGCTCGGCGGCCATCACATCGGGCAGGTCGGCAAGAAGGACGAAGACGACGCCATCCGTCTGATGCACCGCGCGATCGACGAAGGCGTCACCTTCCTCGACAACGCCTGGGACTACCACGAGGGCTACAGCGAAGAGCTGATGGGCAAGGGGATCGAGGACCGCCGCGATCGGGTGTTCCTCATGACCAAGGTCTGCGACCGCGATTATGAGGGCGCGAAAAAGCAACTCGACGAAAGCCTCAAGCGGCTGCGGACCGACCACATCGACCTGTGGCAGTTCCACGAGATGGTCTACGACAACGACCCCGACTGGGTCTTCGACAAGGGAGGCATCCGCGCCGCCCTCGAAGCCCAGCAGGCCGGCAAGGTGAAGCATATCGGCTTCACCGGCCACAAGGACCCCAGCATCCACCTCAAGATGCTGGGCAAGCCGCAGCAGTGGGCGTCCGCCCAGATGCCGATCAACGTCTGCGACTACCACTTCCGCAGCTTCCTGCACAAGGTTGCGACCGAGTGCAACAAAGTCGGCACGGGCGTCATCGGCATGAAGTGCATGGGGGGCGGCAACGGCAAGCTGCCCCGCTCGGGCGTCGTGACGGGCGAGGAGTGCCTCCACTTCGCGCTGTCGCAACCCGTCGCCTCGGTCGTGACCGGCATGCTCAACGACCGCGACCTCGATCAGGCACTCAAAGTGGCTCGCCACTTCAAGCCGCTGTCGGCCGACGAGCAATCGGCGATCCTGGCGAAGACCAAGGACGTCGCCGCCGACGGCCGTTACGAACTGTTCAAGACCTCCAAAGAGTTCGATGGGCCGTACCACCGCAAGCAGCACGGCTTCGCGGTCTAGATCGGTGGGAGGCGAGGCGGGTCGCTCGACGTCGCTAGGGACGGGTATAACGGGGCGTTAAATCCCTGCTCCGTTGGCTGGCACGCCCGCGATGTCCGACGCCCTGCAAGAACTCCGGCCCCGCCTGATGTCGGTGGCCTACCGGATGCTGGGGAGCGTCGTCGACGCCGAGGACGCCGTGCAAGACGCGTTCTTGCGCCTGCACAACACGGCGGAGGTCGCCTCACCGGAAGGGTTCCTCGTTAGAGCGACCACGCACCGGTGCATCGACCAGCTGCGCGCCGCCAAGCGTCGCCAGACTTACATCGGCCCGTGGGTACCCGAACCGATCGACACTTCGACGGGCGGTCGTAGCCAAGCGCTTGAAGAGTCGCTGAGCCTGGGCTTCCTGCTGATGCTCGAACGCTTGTCGCCGACCGAGCGGGCGGCGTTCGTTTTGCGGACGGTCTTCGACTACGAGTACGCCGAGATCGCCGACGTCCTCGGCAAGTCCGAAGCGAACGCTCGCCAGATCGTCAGCCGCGCGAAGACGCGGCTCGGCGACGCGGCGCCGCGGTTCCGTCCCGATCCGAAGGAGGCCGAGGGGCTCACCGAGCGATTTATGGCGGCGTGCCGATCGGGCGACGTGAAGCTCGTGGAACAACTGCTGGCGCCCGACGTCGAGATCCACTCCGACGGTGGCGGCAAGGTGACGGCTGCGCGGGTCGTGATCCAGGGCGCCGAGCGGGCCGCCAAATTCTTGGCCGGCGTCTTCCACAAGAAGCAGCCAAACCTCGAGATGCGATCGACGATGGTCAACGGCGAGCCGGGCGTCGTTTTCTTACAGGAGGGCGCCGTCGCGATCGTGCTCTCGCTCCGCATCGAACAGTGCGTGAAAGCCATCTACATCACCGTCAACCCGGACAAGTTGACGCGTTGGTCGCTGGTGCAGATCGATTGATCCCGCGCGCAATCTGTAGGAGGCGTCTCCGACGCCGATTACGGTATCCATTCCGCAATGGCATGGTGCGCGAAATCGGCGTCTGGAGACGCCTCCTACAATCCGATGGATTTTTCTCCCGCCTGTCACAGGCCGGGCCGCTCGATCGTCCTTGTTGTTGAAATGCGGGACTTTTCCCGTGAGAGGACATCAACCGATGGAACAAGGAGAAGAGAGATGAGCGCCACCACCACAACCGCCCCGGCGCCCAGCGACGCCTACCGCGGCATGCTCAGCCTCGAGCGCGCGATCGGCAAGGGCCGCATCGAGCTCTCGCTGCGTGAGCTGATCAAACAACGTGTCTCGCAGATCAACGGCTGCGCGTTCTGCATCGACATGCACTGGAAGGACGCCCGCGCGGCAGGCGAGACCGAGCAGCGGCTCTACAGCCTGCCGGCCTGGCGTGAGTGCCCGTACTACAGCGAGCGCGAACGGGCGGGACTTCTACTCGCCGAAGAGCTGACGCGTCTCGCCGACAAGCCGGCGCCCGAAGCGGCAATCGAGCGCGCCCACGAACATTTCGACGCTCAAGAACTCGAGGACCTTCTGTGGGTAATCGCGGCAATCAACACCTGGAACCGCATCAGCATCGGCTCGCGGAAGACGCCGGGGGATTACCAACCGGAGGGCGCGACGCATTGAACGAATGGGAAAAGTCTATTTAGCCCCCGGTCATTGACCGGGGGCTAAATAGATAGGGACTGAGGGCTAAATGGATAGAGCGACTCAAAACGGGGCGGCGGGGGGCGGGTCACGGCCGGAGCGGGCGATTAGATTGGAATCGGAGCCTTGTTCTCCAAGGCTACCTGGCGCGCCGGGGCCGTCTGCCCCGAGTCCTCTTCCGCACCCACCGACGCTCTTCTCGCAATGCGACTGCCTTGCTCCCCGCGGCTCATCAAGGCGCCGCGACGATCCGCTCTCCGCAGCTTTCAGCCGCGAGTCGAGACGCTCGAACCCCGTCACCTGATGGCGGTGGTGCTATCGGAGTTCGTCGCCGACAACGAAAGCGGCATCCGCGACCTCGACGGCCAGCGGCAGGACTGGATCGAGATCGCTAACACCGGCGCCAGCGTCGTCGACCTCGGCGGCTACTACCTGTCCGACGACGCGGTAACGCCCGCCAAGTGGCAGATCCCCGCCGGCGTCACACTGGCGGCCGGTGAGCGGCTGGTGGTGTTCGCCTCGGGTAAGGACCTAGCGAGCGGCGAACTGCACACCAACTTCTCGCTCAATAACGCCGGCGAGGACGTGCTGCTCGTGGCGCCCAACGGCGTGACGGTCGTGGACGCCTATCTCGATTACCCGGCCCAAGAACCCGACGCCGCCTATGGCGTCGGCGTGCTCCCGACCACGCAGCCGCAAGAGACGCTCATCGGCGTCGGCACGCCGCTGCGCGCGCACGTGCCGACGGGCGAGAACGCCGCGATCGACGACCACTGGCGAGAACCTGGCTTCAACGATGCCGCGTGGCTCTCGGGGACGCGCTCGGTCGGCTTCGACCGCAACTCGGACGGCGTCAATCTGGCGCCGTTCATCGGTCGGACGCTTACCGCCGGCGAAATGTCCACTACGCAGACGACGGCTTACGTACGGTTCAATTTCGATGTCGAAGGCGCCGCGCAGCTCACGTCGCTGGAGCTCGACCTGCGCTTCGACGACGGTTTCATTGCCTACCTCAACGGCCGGGAGATCGCCCGAGCGAACTTCGCCGAAGACTTCATCCGGCCGCAGCCGCAGTGGGACTCTTCCGCCGGCAACCAGATGGGGTCGAGCTCTTCGTCAGGCGCCGCGAATCGCCTCGGTGAGACGCTCGATATCGCTTCGTTCGACCTGTCGGCTTACCTGCCGTCGCTGATCGAAGGGACGAACGTGTTGGCGTTCCACGTGGTGAACAGCACGAGTTCTTCGTCGAACAACGCCAACCGCCAAGACCTGCTAGTCGAGCCGGTGCTGAAGACGACCCGCGCGACGGGCGCCACGGCCATCGGCTACCTGCCAACCCCCAGCCCCGGAGCGGTGAACGGCGTCGTCGCGGAAGGCTTCGTCGCCGACACCAAGTTCTCGGTCGATCGCGGCTTCTTCGACGCGGCGTTCCCGGTCGAGATCACCACCGCTACGGCCAGCGCGTCGATCCGCTACACGACCGACGGGAGTATGCCGACGCCCAACAATGGCGTGCTCTACACCGGGCCGATCAACATCGCTTCCACGACCACGCTACGCGCCATCGCTTACAAGGGGGGATGGGTCTCAACGAACGTCGATACGCAGACCTACCTCTTCCTCGACGACGTCCTCCAGCAGAGCGCGGCGGATGTCACTCAGCCCTACGCGACGTGGGGGCACGACAAGGGGGACGCCGACAACGCGTCGGGCTACAACCTCGATGACGAGTCCGACTGGGAGATGGACCCCGATGTCGTCAACGGCAACCAGGCGGCACTGAAGGATGCCCTGAAGTCGATCCCCACCGTTTCGCTGGTGATGAACTGGGACGACCTCTTCGGCGGGACGCCCCAGCCCGGCACGTTCCCCGCCGGTTCCAACGTCGCTCCGCAGCCGCAGGGGATTTACATCCACGGATCGTCGAACGAACGCGGCGCGTCGTTCGAGTACTTCGATCCCAACTCCGCCGGCGACCAGTTCCAGACCGACGTGGGCGTCGAGACTCAGGGCCATTCCAGCACGCTGCGTTGGAACTCGGACAAGTTGTCGATGCAGGTGAAGTTCAAATTTCCCTACGGGCCAACAGAGTTGAACTACCCAGTCTTCGCCGACGCGGTCTTCGGCGAGGGAGCGACCACCGAGTTCGACACGCTGATCCTCGACGCGATGTTCAACTACGCGTGGCACCACGCCAACCCGATCCAGCGCGACTACGCTCGATTCGTCACCGACCAAGCGATCTCCGACCTCCAGAACCTAGCGTCGGGTCAAGGCGCGCCGCATGGCGAGTACGTCCATCTCTACCTCAACGGCATGTACTGGGGCCTCTACAATCTCCACGAACGACCCGACGACTCGTTTGCGGCCGCGTACTACGGCGGCGACAAGGACGACTACGACGTCGTCAAGCACGCCAACCAAGACGTGAACCACGAGTTCACGTGGGTCTCGGGCGGCGTCGCCGCGGAAGACCGGTTCTCGGCGCTTCTCGACGCGACTCAAGCGGTGCAGAACAACCCGGCGAGTAGCACGGCCTACAACGCCGTCACGCAGCAACTCGATGTCGATCAGTACATCGACTACATGATCGTGCACTATTACGGCGGTAACGCCGCGGACTGGTCGCACAACAACTGGTACGCCACGCGCGATCGCAACGGCGGCCTTTGGCGCTTCCACGCCTGGGACCAGGAGCACGCCTTCCCGACGACCGACAACGGAGACGCGTTCACCCAGTTTGTCGATCTCACCACGAAGGACGACTTCGAGGCGCCCACGTCGATCCACAAGAACCTCATCGGCAACACCGAATACCGCCTTCGGTTCGCCGACCGCGTGCAGGCGCTGATGCAGAACGGCGGCGTGCTGACGAACACGGCGGCGCAGTCGGTCTATCAGGCACGCATCGATGAGATCACCGAGGCGATCCTCGGCGAGTCCGCGCGGTGGGGCGACAACCGCAATGAGAATGACCCGTACACGCAGGCCGACTTCTTGGCGGTGAACAACGCCGTCATCGCCGACTTCTTCGTTAACCGCACCGAGACGGTGTTGACGCAGTTTGCGAATGCCGGCTGGCTCGTGCCGCTCGCGGCTCCGATGCTGAGCCAGTACGGCGGCGCCGTGACGGGGGGCTACGACCTCACGCTTTCGCTCCCCTCGGGCTCGCCGGGGGGGTCGCAGATTTACTACACCCTCGACGGCAGTGACCCAAGGCTCGCCGGCGGCGCGACGAACCCTTCGGCTCTGAGTGGCGCTGGCCCGATCGTTGTCGATGTCACGACGCCACTGCGAGTGCTCGCGCGCGTAAAGAACGGCGCCGATTGGAGCCCGTTGATTGACGCGACGTTCACGCTCACCGATCCGCCGGCGTTGCGTGTTGTCGAGGTGATGTACAACCCGCCCGGTTCGGGTGATCCGACCGAGTTCATCGAGCTGCTGAACTTCGGCGCCGAGACGATCGACCTCACCGGCTTCCGGCTGGAAGGCTTTTCAGCAGGGGGCTACGACTTCACCGGCGGTTCGCTTGCGCCGGGCGCGCGGGTCGTCGTCGTTGCAGATCAATCCGCGTTTGCTGCTGCTTACCCTGGCGTGACGAACGTGGCGCTGGGCGTGTTCTCGGGAAGCCTCGCAAACGAGGGCGAGACCATCTCGCTGCGGGGCCCGGTTGGTGAGTTGATCCAGTCGTTCGTCTACGGCGATAGCAACCTCCCAGGCTGGCCCGCGGCGCCGGACGGTGACGGGCCTTCGCTGGAATACATTGGGCCTTTCGACATGGACGCCGCCGACCCGGCGCTGGTCGCGGACGATCCGTACGACGACCCCGCCAACTGGCGTGCGAGCTTTGCGATCGGCGGCAGCCCCGGAGCGAGCGGCGACCTGCCGGGCGATTACGACCGCAACGGCGTCGTCGAACAGGCCGACCACCTCGTGTGGCGCACCAGCTACGGCGCGACCGTGACGCCCTTCATGGGCGCCGACGGCAACGGCGACGGCCGCATCGACGCCGCCGACTACACCGTCTGGCGCGACAACCTGACGCCGCCGACCGTCGCGCTCGTCAAGCAAGCCGCAGTCGCGACCGGCGAACCTGTGACGCCAGCGACGGACGAAGCGTTCGCAGTCGAAGCAGGGCCGGATACTTTTGACGATGTCACGCCGCTAATAAACATTACTGCGACGCCGATTCGCAGTCGCTTCGCGCCCGTCACGCGTCAAGCGTTTGCAATCAGTGAATCGGCGAGCGATCAAGCACTGCTACTACTCAGCGCGATGACTGCACGAGACGCCGAACGCTCCGACATTACGCCGTTGAAGAGTGAGGAAGCCACAACGGCTGAACGCCCTGAATCGATGGCTGGCGTTAGAGCCGCGTGGCGAAAGACGGTGGCTGGTTAGCAGTTTCATTGCAGGAGGCGTCTCCGACGCCGATTACGGTCTCCTGGCCGAACACGGTGTGGTGCGCGTAATCGGCGTCAGAGACGCCTCCTATAGAGGTGACCGCTGACCACAGAGTGACAGACTGCTGGCATCGATCTAGCCTCTCGCCCTCGTGGCGACGCGGCTGCCGGGGGCTTAAACTCGGGGCAATCCAAACCGCCCCGCGTCTGGCCGCCATGTCCCTCCCCCCCAGCGCCGCCCTCGAAGCCGCGGTCGCCGATGTCTATCGGCGTGAGTCGCGGCGGGTCTTCGCGACGCTGATCCGCTTGCTCGGCGACTTCGACCTCGCCGAGGACGCGATGCACGAGGCGTTCGCGTCGGCCATGACGCAGTGGGCCGCCGAGGGCGTGCCGAAGAACCCCCGGGCGTGGCTCGTCTCGACGGGGCGGTTCAAAGCGATCGACACGATCCGCCGCCGCACACGCTTCGACGCGGCCGCCGGGGAGATCGCGCAGCAGCTCGAGCAATTGAGCTTCAACCCCGAAGAACTCGACGAGGCCCGCTTCAACGACGACCAGTTGCGGCTGGTTTTCACTTGCTGCCACCCGGCGTTGACGCCCGAGACGCGCGTCGCGCTGACGCTCCGAGAAGTGTGCGGGCTGCGCACCGAGGAAGTCGCCAGCGCGTTCCTCACCACCACGCCGACGATCGCGCAGCGGATCGTCCGTGGCAAGGCGAAGATCCGCGACGAGAAGATTCCCTACGAGGCGCCAACGCTCGCCGAGCTCCCCGCCCGGATCGACTCGGTGCTGAGCGTGATCTACCTCGTGTTCAATGAGGGTTATTCGGCGTCGCACGGCGACTCGGCGGTCCGCCAGGAGCTGTCGCACGAAGCCATCCGTCTCGGCCGACTGCTGCTGGAGTTGCTGCCCGATCCCGAAGTGATCGGCCTCGTGGCGTTGATGCTGCTGCACGAGTCGCGGCACGCGGCGCGGACGGACGACAACGGCGACCTCGTGCTGCTCGAAGACCAAGACCGCTCGCAATGGGACGCCGCCCTTATCGAAGAGGGAAACCAACTCGTCGAACGCGCGTTGGCGACACGGCGCTTCGGCGCGTACACGATACAGGCGGCGATCTCCGCAGTGCACGCCGCGGCGCCGAGCGCTGCCGCGACCGACTGGTCGCAGATCGTCGCCCTGTACGACGTGCTGCTGCGTGGCGAGCCGCTGCCGATCGTTGAGCTGAACCGCGCCGTCGCCGTCGCGATGCGTGACGGCGCCGAGCAGGGCCTGGCGATCATCGATTCCCTGGTCGAGCGCGGCGACTTGGTGGACTACCACCTGACGCACGCCGCACGGGCGGACTTGCTGCGTCGATTAGGTCGCCATGGCGAAGCCGCGGCCGCGTACCGCCAAGCGCTCGCGTT